>JAURJZ010000080.1 GCA_030831965.1 Verrucomicrobiota bacterium | reverse complement strand
GGCGGATGAACCAGGCGGCGGCCCCTCCCAGGGCGGCTCCGACCACGACGGCGGCGATGATTTCCATAATAGAGTTTTAGAAGGATTAGGGCGGAGGATGATACGCTACCGGTCAAGTCGGCCCTTGGCGAGAGCGGCGGCTCAGCCCCGCGGGTCCGCCTCGATCGCCTTGGCGTTGCCCACGGCCCAGGCCGCGGCGTAGGCCGACGACGGCATCAGGCCGGCCGGCTCCTCGCAGGCCATCCCGCGCAGCCCCGCCAGCAGACCCTCGTGAATCGCGCGGGCGACCGTCACCCGGGCGGGGGTGGCGTGGCGGTCCAGCCACGGGTCGAGCCGCTGGGCCACCTGCGAGGGGATGTGGCTGAAGACGGCCCGTCCGGTCAGCCAGGCCTGGGCGGAGGCATGCACGAGGTCGCGGTCGCCCACGTCGAGGTGCAGCACCAGCTCGTCCCCCGCCAACCCGGCGAGGAGGTGTTGCTCGATCTCCGAGCCCAGCCGCCGCGCCCGTCGCTCCCTGGGGCTTAGCAGGCCGAATTCCATCTCGGGGTTGAGCGCGTCCACGTCGCCCAGCTGCTCCAGGGCGTAGTTTTGCCAGCGGGCCAGCCAGCGCCTCCACGCCGCGGTGTCGCGGGGCGGAGGCGGACCGAGCCACTCCGGAATGTCGTCGCGCATGGCTTCCATGCGCGAGGCTGAGGGCAGGCGGCTGCCAATCAAGCCTTAAGTGAACAGATGTTCACTTCTTGAAGGCGGCGTCCTCGGGATTGCCACCGGAGCGCAGGTAGGCGAGCAGGTCGAGCCAGGCGTCCCCGTTGAGGCTGTTGGCCAGGCCGGCCGGCATCGGGCTCGTGGTCGAGGGGGTCTCCCCGGCGATGTCCGAGGTGTTGATGCCCACATGACCCGCGGGATTGCCATGGTCGAAGGGATTGGTGGCGACCTTCACGAGGTCGCCCTCGCGGGCGATCACGCGGCCGATCACCTGGGTGCCGTCGCGCCGGGCCACCACCGTGTTGGCGTATTGGTCCGACACCACCTTGCTCGGCTGGATGACCGCCTCGGCGATCTCCCGGACGCCCATGCGCGAGCCGAGCGCCGTCAGGTCGGGCCCCGAGCCTCCCCCGAGCTTGCCCATCTTGTGGCATTCCGCGCAGAGAGCCGCCTTGAACATGCGCTCGCCGCGGGCGAAGTCGCGCCCCTTGCCGCCCTTGGCCTCGGCCAGGCCCACGGTCTCCTCCACGGTCCAGTTCTTGCCCGGACCCTCGGGCGCGGGCCGTTCCGCCGGCGGGGCGGCCACCTGGGCCTTGTCGAGCTCGGCCCGCTCGGCCTCGGGGACGTTGCCCAGGGCGGTGCGGCGGATGACGGCGACGTATCCCTGGAGGCTCATCCCGCCCTGCGTGGCGCCGAGCTCGGTGAACTGGGCGAAATAGTCCCGGCGCAGCTCGGGCGTCCACCCCGCCTTCGCGTGGCAGAGCACCTCGGCCAGGCCGATCTTGCGCGAGGCGGGCCGGGTGGCGAGCACGTCGAGGAAGGCCTTGGCGTAATTGGGGTTCCGCGCCAGCAGCTCGCGGTCGGCCACGGGTTCGGGGTCGCGCGCGGTCGCCATCATGCGCACGAGCCGGGGGACGGCCTCGGCCGAGCCGAGGTGCACGGCCAGCTCGCCGAGCTGGCGGTCGAGCTCGAAGTCGCCCGTGGGCAGCTGGCGCGCCGCCCAGTCGCCGAGGTCGTCGCTCGGCTTGCCGAGCCGGGCCACCGCGACCGCGATGACGCGGGCTTGGTCGCGGCGCAGGCGCGTGTTGGCGTCCTTGCCCACCGCGTTGCGCGCCAGCGAGAGCGCGGCCCCGAGGTCGGAGGCCTCGCCGCAGCGCGCGAGCGCCAGCGCGAGCTGGAGCCGCGTGTCGGCCACGGCCTGGGGGTCCTTGGCCGCCGCGGCGATGCTGCCGCGCCAGTCGGCGACGGGATGCGCCTCAAGCAGCTGGCGCGCGGCGTATCGGATCCAGCGGTCGGATGAGCCGAGGTGCCTCAGGGCCAGGCGAAGGTTCTCCGGCGAGGGGCCCGCGAGACGGCGCGCCTCGAGGTCGCGGCGAAGGCGCTGCTCGGCATTGAGGGCGACGGGTTGGGCGGGAGCGGTCGATTCCTTGCCGGTGTAGCGGATGCGATAAAGGCCGCCGTCGCCGTTGCGGCCGCCGGTCAGGGCGTAGAGGTGCCCGTCCTGGGGGTGCACCACGACGTCCGTCAGCGGGAAGGGCTTGCCCCACGCGAGGGGTTCCCGGTCGGCCGCCCAGCCCCCGCCGTCCGCGCGGAGATGCACGGCGTGCAGGGTGCCGAAGGTCCAGTCGCAGGCGAAGAGGGCCCGCTGGTACTTGGCCGGCATCTTGCCGCCTGTTCCAAACGCCACGCCCGTGGGGCTGGCGGGACCCATGTTGAGCACCGGCGGGAGCGAGTCGGCGAAGTGCTCGGGCTGGTTGGCGACGCCGGAGCGCCAGCCGTACTCGGAGCCGGGCGTGACCAGGCAGATGCGGGTCGGGCGCCACCAGGGGGTGCCGGCGTCCCACTCCATGTCGGAGTCCCACGAGAAGACCTCGCCCCCGGGTCCGGCCGCGAGGTCGTAGGCGTTGCGCCAGCCGGTTGAGACCACCTGCCAGTGCTTGCCGTCCTTGTCCATGCGGCCGACCCAGCCTCCGGGCACGCGCAGCCCGACGGCGTGGCCGCGCGGATCCTCCAGCCGGGGCGAGAGCACGTCCTCGCCCCATCGGCGGGGCGGGGAGGGCCGCTCGTCGTCGGCCAGCTTGGTGAAGTTGCCGGCCACGACCAGGATCGAGCCGTCCGCGTCCAGGATCATCTGGTGGGGCCCGTGCTCGCCGCCTTGGCCGTGAAGCTTGCGGATGGGCGCCTGGTCCTCGAAGACGCCGTCGCCGTCCTTGTCCGTCAGCCTCCAGATGTCGAGCCCGCCACCCTCGCCCTCGCAGGCGTAGAGGTGTCCGTGGGCGAAAAGCAGCCCGTGGGCGCCCCTCAGCCGGACCTCCACCTTCTCGGCGGGAAGGGCCTTGCCCTCCTGGTCCAGCTTCAGGCGCCAAACGCCGCCCCTTTGGTCGGCCGCGTAGAAGCTTCCCTTGGGCGAGACGGCCAGCGCCACCCAGGATCCCTGGGCCGACTTGGGCACGTCGTAGACCAGCTCGACGGAGAAGTCGGGCGCGGTCTTGATTTGCGCCGCCGGCGTGGCGGCGTTGGCTAGGGTGAGGGTGCCGCAGAGAGCGGACGCCCAGGCGAGGAGGCGAGGCATGGCGAAAAGACAGCCGACTCGAGGCCGAGTTCCCCCTCGCCCAGGCCGGCAAAACGGCTTTGCTCAAAACCCATTCCCCTCCCCGCTGTTTAACCCCCCGTGGCCCACCGCTCATTGACTCTCCTTTGCCTGGGCACCCTTGCCTTCGCCGCCCCCCTTTCCGCCCAGGCCCCCGGCCCCCCCGCGGCGTCGGCCCCTCCGGTGGTCCCGGTGCCCGCCGCCGCCGTGCCGCTGGGTCCCCTGTCGGGCGCCGACAAGGTCGGCCCGGTCCTGCTGCGCGACGAGACCTTGCCCCAGGTCCTCGAGCTCCTGCAGCGCTGGACCGGCAAGACCGTCCTCCGCCCCCAGGCCCTGCCGGCCGCCACTTACAACCTCACCCTTCCGGAAGGCGCCACGCGCGACGAGGCCCTGCAGGCGATTGAGACCATCCTGAGCCTCAACGGCGTCGCCGTCATCCCCCAGGGGGAGCGCTTCCTCAAGGTCGTTCCCAACACCGTCGCCCGGGCCGAGGCGCCTCAGCTCATCGAGGGCCCTGTCGCCGCGCTCCCCCCGAGCGGCCGGGTGGTCGCCAAACTCTTCCATCTCCAGTCCACCTCGGCCGACGACGCCGCGAAGCTCATCGCGCCGATGCTCAACGGGACCCTCGCCTCGCCCCCGGTCGTCTTCGCCCGCACCAACACCCTCCTGGTCACCGATTCCGTGGCGAACCTCCGCCGCATCGAGGCCATCCTGCTCGACCTCGACCAGCCCAAGCTCGGCGTGGCCGCCAAGACCTACGAGCTCCAGCACGCCAGCGCGACGTCCCTCGAGGCCCTCCTGCGCAAGCTCTTCGCCGGCCCCCTCCTGGGCCGCCTGTCCACCGGCACCTCCATCAGCATCGACGAGCGCACCAACCGCCTGATCGTCGTCGGCGAGCCCCGCCAGCACGCGATGTTCGACCAGCTGGTCGCCCAGCTCGACGTGAAGTCCAACCCCACGACCCGCACCGAGGTCCTCCCGCTGCGCCACGCCAACGCCCCGGATGTCGCGACGCTCCTCGCCCAGCTGATCACCGGGCAGAACAGCGCCGCCACCCGCGCCGCCGGCAGCCGCAACGGCGGGGCGGCGCGCCCCGCCGCCCCCGCGGCCGCGCCCGCCGCCGCGGCCGCCCCCGCCGGCGGCCAGCCCGCCGCGGCCGCCGCGGCCCAGGCCGGGGCCGAGGAATTCAGCCAGGGCGTCACGGTGGTGGCCGACACCCGCAGCAACTCCCTCGTCGTCTCCGGGACGGGCGACGACCTCCGCCTGCTCAAGGCCCTGGTGGGGCAGATCGACGTCGTCCTGGCCCAGGTCCGCATCGAGGTGGTCATCGCCGAGGTCACCCTCAGCGACAGCGCCTCGACTGGGATCGACCAGCTCGGGCTGACCGTCACCGGGAGCAAGCTCACCGGCTTCTCCGCGGGAGGCCCCTCGTTCACCGTGACCAACGGCGCCGTCCTCTCCGGCGGGAGCACCGACCTTTCCGCCGCCATCGGGCTCACCGCCACGCCGCGCAAGGGCGACACCAACATCCTCTCCAACCCCTCCATCACCACCACCCACAACAAGGAGGCCACCATCTTCGTCGGCGAGTCCCGCCCCGTCGTCACCGGCACCACCACCACGCCGACGGGCGGCAACCTCTCCACCTCATCCTCCGTCTCCCAGCGGGACATCGGGATCGAGCTCAAGGTCCTCCCCCTCATCGGCCAGGACGGCGCCGTCCAGCTCCAGGTATCCCAGAAGGTCGAGGACATCCTCGGCGTCGTCCAGCTCGACGGCAACGAGCAGCCGCGCATCGGGCGGCGCGAGACCCAGTCCTTCGTCAGCGCGCGCTCCGGCGAGATCATCGTCCTCGGCGGACTCCAGCGCAGCCAGCAGACCGAGACCACCTCCCGCCTCGGCGGCATCCCCCTCATCGGCGACCTCCTCGGCGGCTCCCGCACCGAGGACACCAAGACCGAGCTCCTCATCTTCCTCCGCCCCTACGTCCTCGCCGGAACGCCCGCCGACAACGCCGACGCCCTCCGCCGCCTCGACGACTCCGTCCAGCGCGAGCCCGCCCGGGCCATCCTCGACCGACGGCCCGGAGAGGCCGCCCCCGCCGCCGGCCCCGAGGCCAAGTGACATGACCGTCACCGCGCGAGCCCAGCTCCAGGCGGCGCTCGAGGCCCGGCTCGGGTCCGCCGCCGCCGCCGCCCTCGCCGGCCTGCCTCCGGAGGCGCGCCTGAAGAGCCTCGCGCACGCGCTGTCAGCCGACGAGGACGCCGCCCTCGCCATCCTCGCCGAGGCCACCGGCCTCCCCGTCCTGCCCGAGCCCGCCATCGATCCGGAGGGCGTGCGCCTCCTTCCGGCGCGCCTCGCCGCCGCCGCCCAGGCCGCGCCCGTCCTGCTTCCCGGCGCCGTCGCCGGGCGGCTCGACCTGGCCAGCCCCTGGCCGCCCGACGCCGAGACCCAGGCCTGGGCCGCCACCTTCTCGCGCCGCCGCCCCCGCTGGCACCTGGCCTCGGCCGACCGCGTCGGCCAGCTCATCCGCGAGAACTACGGCGTCGGCTCGGGCAGCCTCGGCGAGGACGAGGCCGACGACCTGCCCGCCGCCGAGGCCGCGCCGGCCGACACCGAGGCCGACGCCGACGCGGCCGTCGTCCGCTTCGTCACCGACGTCCTCACCCAGGCCGTGGCCGAGCGCGCGACCGACGTCCACTTCGAGCCCCAGGAGGGCGCCCTCGCCATCCGCTTCCGCATCGACGGCATGCTCGTGCCCGTCCCGCTCCCCGAGAACCTCGCCCGCTTCCAGGACGCCATCCTCTCGCGCCTCAAGATCATGGCGCGCCTCAACATCTCCGAGCGCCGCCTGCCCCAGGACGGCCGCATCCAGTTCCGCGACGGCCGCAACTCGCTCGACATCCGCGTCTCCACCATGCCCACCCTCCACGCGGAGTCCATCTCCCTGCGCCTGCTCAACCAGCGCAAGGAGGCGTACGACATGGGCCGCGTCGGCATGGGGCCCGACGAGCAGGCCGCCGTCCGCCGCGTCCTCGCCTACCCGCACGGCATCGTCCTCGTCACCGGCCCCACCGGCTCCGGCAAGTCGACCACCCTCAACGCCTTCCTGCGCGAGATCAACTCGCCCGACCTCCGCCTCGTCACCATCGAGGATCCCGTCGAGTACGAGGTTCCCGGCGCCAACCAGGTCCAGATCAAGCCCGAGATCGGCCTCACCTTCGCCAGCGCCCTCCGCAGCACCCTGCGCCAGGACCCCGACGTCATCATGGTCGGCGAGATCCGCGACCTGGAGACCGCCGAGATCGCCATCCGCGCGTCGCTCACCGGCCACCTCGTCTTCTCCACCCTCCACACCAACGACGCGCCCGGCGCCATCACCCGCCTCGTCGACATGGGCGTGGAGCCCTTCCTCGTCGCCTCCGCCGTCGAGCTCGTCATCGCCCAGCGCCTCCTCCGCCAGCTCTGCCCCGAGTGCGCCCGACCCGTCCCCGTCGACCGCGCCCGCGCCGCGCCCGCGCTCGAGGCCCTCGGCCTGCCCCTCGCCGTCCTCGACGGGGTGGCCGTCCTGCGCGAGCCCGTGGGCTGCCGGCAGTGCCGCGGCACGGGCTACAGCGGGCGGGTCGGCATCTTCGAGCTCTTCTTCCCCAAGGCCCTCCACGACCGCATCGTCGGCCGCGCCAGCAACCGCGAGCTGACCTCGCTCGCCCTCGCCGGCGGCATGCGCCCGCTCGCCCGGGCCGGCTGGGAGAAGGTCCTGCAGGGGCGCACCACGCTCGAGGAGCTTGTGCGCAACGTCGCCGCCGCCGACTGACCATGCCCGCCTTCGCCTACAGCGCGCGCACGGCGGAGGGGGCGCCCGAGTCCGGCACTCTCGAGGCCGCCGGCCGCCGCGAGGCCCTCGCCGCGCTGCGCGCCCGCGGCCTCCGCGTGGCCGACCTTCGCGAGGCCGGCGGCGCCGAGGCCGCCAAGGCGCGCGACGGCGAGCCCGCCCCCGACGCCTCGCTGCGGCTCCCCTTCCTCGAGTCGCTCGACGACCTCGTGCGCGGCGGCCTCTCCGCCGGCGAGGCCGTCCGCCTCCTCTCGCAGCGCCTCCGGACCGGCCCGCTGCGCGCGCTTTGCGCCCATGTCTGGGCCCGGCTCGGCGAGGGCCAGAGCCTCTCCTCCGCCCTCGCCACCCTGCCCGCCGTCTTCGACAGCCACACCGTCCACCTCGTGGCCGCGGGCGAGGCCACGGGCAGCCTCCAGGGCGTTCTCGGCCGGCTTATCCGGCACTTCACCGAGCAGGCCGAGTTCCGCCAGCGCCTCGTGCGCGCGATGATCTACCCCCTGGTGATCTGCATCGTGGCCGCCGGGGTCGTCGCCTTCTTCGTCCTCTTCCTCCTGCCGCGCCTCCGCCCGCTGCTCGACTCGCTCGGCGGCGAGCTTCCCCTGTCCGCCCGCATCCTCGTCGCGCTCGCCGAGCTCGCCGTGGCCGGCTTCCCCGCCGCGCTGGTCGCCGCGGCCGTCGGCTGGGCCTGGCTTCGCCGCCGGCGCCGCACCGAGGCCGGCCGCGCCGCGACCGACGCCGCCCTGCTCCGGGTTCCCCTGCTCGGCACCCTCGCCACCCGCATCGCCGTCCTCAACTTCTGCGAGACCCTCGCCTCGCTCCTCGAGAACGGCGTCACCACCGCCCAGGCGCTGCGCATGGCCGAGAAGTCCGCCCCCAACCGCGCCATCCGCGCGCAGCTGCGCGCCGCCACCGACCGCGTGCTCGAGGGCGAGGGGCTCGCCCGCGCCCTCGGCCGCACCGGGGTCTTCCCCTCGCTGCTGCTCGACCGCATCACGGTCGCCGAGCAGACCGGCAACCTCGCCCCGGGCCTGCGCGACGTCGCGCGGTCCTACCGCGCCCAGCTCGACCGCTGGCTCGGCGCCCTCGCCAACACCTTCTCGACCGTCGTCCTCGTCGCCGCCTTCGCCCTCGTCGGGCTGATCGCCTTCGCCATTGTCAGCGCGGTCTTCTCCGTCGGCTTCCGGCTTTGAGCGCGCTCAAGGCGCCAGCTCGACCGAGGTCAGCTGGATGCGGGCGCTGACCGCGCCGTTGCCGCTGCGCTCGGCCTGGATGCTCAGGCCGCCCAGGGTCAGGTAAGGGGCCCGCGGCTTGACCAGGCGATAGAAGCGGACCAGGGCCGCCAGGTCGGTGCGCCGCGCGCTCAGCTGCACGGTGTGCAGGGTGAAGGGCCCCGAGCGCTGCGTCTTCGGCGGGTCGGTGTTGACCCCCAGGCCCGCCTCGGCCGCCAGCTCGGAGGCGACCGCCACCAGCTGGGCGGCGTCGACGCCCTTGCCCGCCTCCAGCCCTTCCTTGGCCTTGGCCGCCGCGGCCTCGATGGCGGGGGCGCGCGCCAGCCATTCCACCTGCAGCGCGCGTTCCTCCCGGGCCGCCCGGTGACCGTCCCACGAGCTGGCCGCGCGGCGGGCGGCGGCGTCGGCCCAGGCCAGCGCGCCGATCAGCAGGGCCGCCGCGGCGAGCACCCGCTCGGCGCGAGGGCGACGGAGGAACAGGTGCCTCACGGGGCTTGCGCCGCCGCCTTGCGGAGGGCCTCCGGCTTGAACGTGACGGCGAGCGAGAAGGACGTCACGCCCTCCCTGCCTTGGATGGACCTCATCTCGGCCTTCGCCACGGCGGCGTCGGCGGCGAGCGCCTGCTCGAAGGCGCCGACCTCCGCGGCGCTCGCCGTCCGGGCCTCGATCTCGAGCGACGGGCCCGCCTTGTGGGCCACGGCGGTGAAGGTCACCCCGGCCGGCCGATGGACATTCGCGAGGGCGAGCATCTCGAAGGGCAGGGGGCGGTTGCGCCCGAGGTCCTCCACCTTGCCCGCGATGGCGTTGAGGCCCTCGAGCTCGCGCACGCGCGCGGTGTCCGCCGCGACCTGCGCGCGAACCTGGTCGGCGTCTGCCCCGAGCCACAGCCCGGCCAGGTCGGCCAGGCCCGCGAGGAGCAGGCCGAGCGCGGCGACCTGCGCGGCGCGCCAGGTCCGGAGGTCCCAGCGCTCCTGGCGCTGGCGGCCCTCGAGGAAGGCGGGGTCGCGCACGTCGAGGTCGTCCACCCGCCGCGCCGCGATGAGGCAAGGGGCTCCGCCCGCTCGGCGAAGCTCGAGGCCGGCCTCCGTCCGGACGCCCTCGAGCGCCCCGCCCACCTCCGTCACCGGCGCGCCCGCGGGCAACCCGGCCGCCTCGGCCGCCTCCGCCGCCGCCTCGGCCGCGGCGCCGTCATCCACGGGCAGGACAACCAGCGCGGCGGGAAGGGACTCGCCCGCGCGCCAGGCGAGGGCGAGCGAGCGGCGGCCGTCGCCATGGATGACCACGCCGTCCCCCGGCGGCTTTTCCCCGAGCAGCGCGAGGAATTCCGGCACCACGGGCGACTCGGCGGGCCAGCCGGCGGCCTCGCCCCCGAAGGCGCGCCGATGGGCCGCATAGGCGAGCCCCTCGGCGCCGTTGGCCGACCGGACAAGGCCCTGGAGCAGCTGCGACGGCGGGAAGGGGGACGCGCCCTCGAGGGCGAGCGAGGCCTGCGCGCGCGCCTCGGCGCCCGCCACCGGCTCGAAGCGCGCGATCACGAAGCGGTCGGCGGGCAGCAGCGTGGCCGGGATGGGCTTCGGCTTCGGGAGCCATTGGCGGAGCAGGCGGATCATCGGCGGCCGGTCGGTCGGGCGGGCGTGAGCGAGGGGGTGAGGTCGGCGGGCGGGCTCTCGAGGGCGGGATAGGGCGGGATGCCCTCGCCCGATTTGACCCTAACCACCGTCGCGGGCGCAATCTCCGACACGCGCGGGCGAGCCCCGGTTTCCTCCCATTCCAGGATGGGAAAGGGCGACAGGGCCGCCGCCCGGGACGGGGCATCCGCGCGAGCCGCGGCCGGCGCCGCCTCGACGTCGGCCTCCGGGACCGCCGCGGGGAAGCGCACCGCGTTGTCCAGGGCGACCAGCGCGCCCACCGTGCAGCTTCCCTGGCCCTCGCGCACCGTCACGCGGACGCGCAGGAGGTAGACCAGGGAGGTTGCCCGCGCGGCGTTCCCCCCGCCCAGCGCCGCCAGGCATTCCTCGCGGCTCCGGAAATAGGGAGCCATCCCGGAGGCCCGCGTCGACGGGTCGGCGCGATGGGCCCGCGCGCGGGCGATTCCCTGGGAGGAGAAGCCCACCGCCTGCAGCGCCTCGGGCTCGGCGAAGTTGACGCTGACCGCGGGGAAGTCGTGCAGCGAGACGCAGCGCTGGAACCCCTCGAGCAGCGCCGTGGGGCGGCCCAGCTCGTCGAAGAAGGCCTCCCTGGCCACGCCGATCGCCCGCAGCTCCTCGAACGAGCGAAGGCTCCGCCCCGGCGAGCGGTAGGGAATCACGGCCTGGTCGTAGGCCTGGTCGTCGGCCCGGTCGTCCTCGGCCTCCCGGCCCGGCTTCATCCAGCCGAGCAGGGCGTCCGCCAGGTTCGCCGCCGCCGCGTCGTCCTGCCCCAGCGCTCGGAGGAGATCCGTCAGCTCCCGCTCGCTCAGGGCGGGCAGGGGCAGCTTGCCGTTCTCCACCGTGAACTCATAGCTCACCTCCAGCCCCGGCCGGGCCGGCTCGCCGAGATAGGCCCTTGGGTCGCCCCACCCCTGCTCGGGCGCATGCAACCGGTCGCGGTCGACGGCGCGGACCTCGCCGATGACCGCCAACGCCAGCTCCAGCTCCGACCAAGCCTCGGCCCGGAGCCGCGTGCGATCCGCCTCCTGGGCGCCCAGCGCGAGCTCGAGCGAGCTCGCCTCCATCAGCACCGCGAGCAGGCCCCCGGCCAGCGCGACCATGATGAGCACCGCCAGGATGGCGCTTCCGCGGCGCCTCATGGCGGGGTCGCTCCCTCCCGGGGGCCTCCGAGCGGCAGCCGGATCTCGCCCTTGGCCTTGCCGTGCTCCATCCTCAGGCGGATGTGGTCGGGCTGGCGCCAGCCGGTGCGCGGCGGGGTTTCCTCCAGCGGCGTCTCGGAGACCTCCCAGCGGCCGTCGGCCGCGACGTACGCGTACGAGATGCCCTTCACGAAGGGCGACAGCACGGCCTCGTGCCACCGCCCCTCCTCCGTCTCGGTCTCCAGCCGGGAGCGCCAGCCCAGGACCAGGCCGCGCTGCGCGTCGACATCGAGGGCGAGGTCCACATCCGGGAGCGGCTCGCCTGGCCAGCGCGCCAGCCGGCCCAGGTCCGGCGCGGACCACGAGAGCCGCGGCGCATCGGGCATGCCGGACCATTCGGCCTCCTTGATTGTCCAGCGGGCGCCGCCCGGCCTCGACGCCGCGGCCTCCGCGGCCTCGCGCAGCTGGCGCGCCAGCGCGCGGCGGTGCTGGTCGAAGAGGCGCGTCTCGCCGCCCTCTCCCCATCCGCCGGCGATGCCGAACAGGAAGGTGCTCATCGCCACCATCAGCCCGGCCAGGATGGCGAGCGACAGCAGCATCTCGAGGAGCGTGAAGCCCCTCCGCGCCCGGGCGCTCATCGGGGGCGGCCCCCTTCCCGCGAGGGGGGCCTCGGCGCCTCGGCGCCTCCCGGTCCCGGTCTTCCGTTGCCTGCGCCCCCGTTGTCGATGCCGCCGCGAGGCGGGCCCGGCCGGGTCGTCGGTCGCGTTCCTCCCGCCGGGGCGACGGCCGCCGCCGACGTGCCCTCGAACCCGCGCTCCGCCCGCAGCTTCTCCGTCGCCAGCCTCAGCCGCGCCTGGCGGTCCGCCGTCGCCGACCAGCCTGGGCGGTAAAGGTGGAAGGATTGCGCCGCGCCGTCGGCCTCGCCCTCGCGCCGAACCGTGAGCCTGACGAGGAAGAGCGCATCGAGGTCGGCGGGCGCGAGCTCCGCCTCCCACTCGGCCGGGGAGGCGTCGCTCAGGGTGACCCGCCCGGCCAGGCGCTCGCCCGCCGCCCGCACCTGCCGGTTCGAGAGGGCGTCGGGCGCCAGCACCGCCGCGCGGGCCAGCCGCATCGCCTCGTCATCCGCCTCGAGCCGAAGCATCGCCGCCCTCGCCAGCAGGATGTTGCCGTAGGCCGCCGACAAGCCCACGGCCGCGAGGGCGAAGATGGCCACCGCCACCAGCACTTCGATGAGCGACATCCCCCGCCTCATTGGTCGGTTGCCCCCGGCAAGGGGGAGCAGGTCAGGGGGTCGAGGTCCACCATGCGCACGCGCCCGTTGCGCTGGATTTCAAGCCGCGCCGGGTCGCCCGTGCCGTCGGGATGGATCCGATAGCGCGCCAGCGGCCGCGCCTCGGGGACGCCCCCGAGCAAGGCGAGGCCTGAGCCGTCGGGCTCGACCAGGCGGACCCGCACCTCGGCGATCTCCGGCAGCACGGCGGTCTCGTCCGGCCCCGGCCCCCAGGTGAACGTCCGGTCGTCGTCCAGCGGGATCAGGTCGACCGGGCGCCCCCGCGTCACCGCCTCGCGCCGGGTCCGCTGCAACAGCGCGAGCAGCGCGTCCTCCGGGTCGCTCGCCTGGCCCGAGCGGAGCACCCCCGCCGCGCCCGCCACCCAGAGTCCCGCCACGAGCGTGGCCAGGCCGAGCGCGAGCAGGACCTCCAGCAGCGTGAAGCCGCCGCGCCCGGTTCGCTGCCCTTGCGCGGTCACCAGTTGCCGATGTCGTCGGCGGTGTCGGGAGTCCGGTCCTTGCCCTTGGAGAAGAGGTCGTAGCCCGCGGCGTTGCGGGTGCCGGGATAGCGGTATTGGTAGGTCTCGCCCCACGGGTCCGTCGGCAGCTTGCCTCCCTTGGTCTCGATGTAGGGTCCGCGCCACCGCTCGGCCCGCGCCTCGGGCGCCGTCGCGAGCGCCGCCAACCCTTCCTCGGTCGCGGGGTAGTCGCCCGTGTCCATGCGGTAGCGCATCAGCGAGGTCTTCATCGACTCGTTGACGAAGATCTCCGCCACCTGCTCCTGCGAGCGGCCGAAGATGCCATCCATCCGCGTGGCGACGACGCCGACCAGCAGGCCGACGATCGCCAGCGCGATCAGGATCTCGATGAGGGTGAAGCCGCCTCGGGCGGGGGGTGTGCGGTCGCGCATAAGGGAAAGGCTCAGCGGGGCGGGCGGCCCCCGCGCTCGCTGCGCTCGCCGCGTCCGCCTCGCTCCGCGGGGGCTGCGGCCGCGGGGGAGGCGGGCTCGGCCTCTCGGCTCCTGCGGGGGTCGCCTCCCTCGGCCTGCACCTGCTGCATCCGCTCCTGCCAGCGCTTCTCGCGCTCGGCGCGGTAGGCGGCGATTTGCTCGGGCGTGAAGCTGCCCCAGGGCGTCTGCACCTTGCCGTCGGGGCCGGGCTCGGGAAGGGGAGGGCCCCCGCGCGGCGCCTCGGCGGCCGGCGCGGGCTCTTTGGGCGGCTCGTACTTGGCCACGGTCGCGGATTTCATCGCCACCTGCGACGGCTTGCCGTTGACCTCCACGGTCAGGGTGCCGGTTTCCGGGTCGTAGGACCGGAACGCCGGCAGCGCCGGGTCCGCGGAGGCCTCGTCCTTGGCCACCCAGCGGCTCTGCTTCGTCGCCGTGTTGTAGAGGCTGAAGTAGGTCTTGCCCCCATCTTGGTACATGCCGCGCAGCTCCAAGTTGGCCGCCGGCGCCGCCGCGGCGATTCCGGCCGACGGCGCGCCCGAGCCGAAGGGCGGGTTGGCGACCAGCGCCTCGAGGTCCGCGCCGACGGGCCCCGCCTTGGCGGACTGGGGCTCCGCGGTCGCAGCAAGCAAAAGGCTGGCGAGGCTGATTATCATCTCCGTCTAATACCCCTTAACCGGGTCCGGGTTTCGCGCAAGCCGGTGATGAGCCTGCGACCTCGCCGAATCCCCGCGGGGATTGCCTCGCCTCGCCTTGGGCGTCCGGGCACATCCCACCTGTGGGCCCGGGGCCCACCTGGCTGGCGGAGAGGGAGGGATTCGAACCCCCGGGACCCTTGCGGGACCAGCTGATTTCGAATCAGCCGCAATCGACCACTCTGCCACCTCTCCGTTGGACCAGCCAAGGAGGCAAAAAAACCGCCCGCTTTCGCGGGCGGCAAGCGCAAACCGGATTGCGGGAGCTTAGGCTTGCTCCTCGATTCGGAGGGGGCGATACCCGCCGATGCTTCGGAAGTAGAGCATCAGGAGGAGGTAGATCGCCGCCATCGTCAGGGGGATGTAGGAGTCCACCTTGAGGGTGGCGCGGTCGCCCTGGATCGAGGCGGCGACGAGGGCCTTTTGGTCGGGGGTGGGCGCCTCCGCCTTCTTGGCGGCCTCGAGCTTGGAGCCGTCGACCGCGGTCACGTCGCTGAAGAAGACGAACTTCGAGGTCTGTCCGGCCTTGTTGGCCTCGTAGACGGCGGGGGCGGTGGCCTGGAGGCTCTCCGCGGTGAAGCGGTCCTTGGCATAGCCGAGACCGGGGCCGCCGAGCAGGCCGGCGGACAGCATGCCGATGCCGCCCATGATGGACATCGCCACGGCGCCCGAGCGGGGGAAGCGGTCGCCGACCACCGCCAGCATCGTGGGCCAGAAGAAGGTCTTGCCCACCGCGTAGATACCGAGGGCGACGAAGGCCACCGCGAACGAGGCCATGCCGCTCGCCAGCTGCAGGCCGACCACCGCGAGGATCGCCGAGGCCAGCAGGATGCCCAGGGGCGAGAGGCCGAGCTTGGTCTCGATGAAGTGGGCCGAGAAGCGCAGGCCGAACATGATGGCCGAGGTCCAGATGAAGAGGATCTTGCCCTGGGTCGGCGTGAACAGGTTGCCGGTGATGTTCTCAATCCAGCCGTCCGTGCCCAGCTCCACCGCGCCCACCATGGCGTGCACGCCGAAGAGGATGAAGAGGAGGATCGAGCCCGGCGAGAACCGGGTCAGGACGCCGACCGCGACGACGAGGACGCCGCCGACCACATAGCCGATGTTCTGGGCGGTCCCGGCGGCGATGCCGAAGAGCTGCAGGGTGTTGCCCAGGAAGAGCACGATCAGGCCGCACACCACGATCGAGCCCAGGATGCCGACATCCTTGAACATGTCCGCGAACGAGGCGCCCTTCTCCGCCGCTTCGGAGCGGGGGAAGGACTGGCCCATGAACATGAGCGCGTAGGCCGCGGTGGGGACGAGGTAGAAGGCCAGCTGGGCCTTCCAGCCCAGGCCGAGCAGGGTGCCGAGGATGTACGAGGCGACGGCGCCCAGGACCATGCCGAGGGGCCAGGAGGCGTGGAGGATGTTGAGGTAGTGGGTGCGCTGCTGGGGGAAGATCGTGGCGACCAGGGGGTTGGCCACCGCCTCGAGCGTCCCGTTGGCGTAGGCGAAGATGAACATGCCCCAGAACAGGTAGTTATAGGCGTCCTGCGGCGAGCTTGCGCCGAAGGTCACCAGCGCCGAGACCACGTGGCCGATGAGGGCTAGGGCGACCAGCTTGCCATAGCCGAACTTGTCGACCAGCACGCCGCCGATGATGATCCCGAAGCAGAACCCGGAGAAGCCGGCGCCGCCGATGGCGCCGAGCTGGGCACCGGTGAAGCCATATTCGGACGCCCAGGTGCCGAAGATGCCGCCGCGGAGGGCGAAGCCGACGCCGGCGGCGAGGATGGCCATGAAGCCGGCCCAGAGGAGCCGCTTAGCGTTGGGTACGGTTGTTTCAGTCATGTGTGGGTGGGGGTAGGTCCTGCCTTGATACCCATCTGGGCCCGCCTGTCGAGGCCGCATCGCAACCCGCCAGCATGGAACTTGCCAAACGCCCCGGGTGTCTTTCACCTTCCGTTTACACACCCTCCATGCGCGCCCTGCCTCTCCTCGCCCTCATCCTGTTGTCCGCCGGCCTCCAGGCCCAGGACAAGCCCACGCCCGAGGCCCTCGAGCGCGGCAAGGCCGTCTATATGAAGTCCTGCGTCGCCTGCCATATGCCGACCGGGCAGGGCCTCGCGCCCGTCTTCCCCCCGCTCGATGGCTCGGAGTGGCTGCAGCTCGACAACGCCATCCTCGCCAAGATCGTCCTCCGCGGCCTGCAGGGGCCGATCAAGGTCAAGGGTCAGGACTTCAACGGGGTCATGGCCCCGCTCGCCGACACCCTCAAGGACGCCGAGATCGCCGATGTCCTCAACTACGTCCGCGCCACCTACGGCAAGGGCGGCGCCCTGGCCGACGAGGCCTTGGTCAAGGCCGCCCGCGAGGCCTCCAAGGGCCAGAAGCAGCCCTACACCCCCGCCGAGCTCGGCGTGAAGTGAGACGCCCGGGTTGACCCCGCCCCCCTCTCCCGCACCCTTGCCAGGATGAGCCCCGTTCCGGAGCCCTGGCGTCGACGCGAGTTCCTGGCCGACCTCTATTACATGGACGCCCGGGCGCGCGTCCTCGACCTCGCCGCGTTCCTCGACCGGATGGACCGGGCCGAGGGCGCCGACGACCACCGCCTACGATCCCTCCGGGCCGCCCTCGCCCTCCTCGCCGACGGCCAGCCGGAGCGGACCCGGCGCATCCTCGAGTCCTGGAGCGACCCCACCGCCGATCCCATCCCCAGCGCCGGCACCAAGGGGGCGACCGGCTCCTGGCCCGGGGCCTGAGCGACCCATGCGCTACATCGAGCCCCACGCCCACATGGTCAGCCGCACCACGGATGACTACCGCGCCATGGCCATGGCGGGCTGCGCCGCCATCTGCGAGCCCGCCTTCTGGGCCGGCTTCGACCGCTGCTCCGCCGACGGCTTCCGCGACTACTTCCGCCAGCTGACCGAGGTCGAGCCCGCCCGCGCCGCGCGCCACGGCATCCCCCACTTCTCCTGGCTCTGCCTCAACCCCAAGGAGTCCGAGGACCTCGCCCTGGCCGAGGACGTGCTCGCGCTCATCCCCGAGTTCCTCGACCGCCCCAATGTCCTCGGCATCGGCGAGATCGGGCTCAACAAGAACTCCCGCAACGAGCTCCGCGTCCTCGAGCGCCATGTCCAGATCGCCGTCGAGCGCGACCGGCTGATCCTCGTCCACACGCCCCACCTCGAGGACAAGCTCAAGGGCACCCGGCTCATCCTCGACGTCCTCCGCGCCCACGGCGTCAAGCCCGGCCGCGCCCTCGTCGACCACGTCGAGGAGCACACCGTCCGGATGGTCCTCGACGCCGGCCACTGGGGCGGCATCACCCTGTATCCGGAATCCAAGGCCACCCCGGCGCGCGCCATCGACATGGTCGAGCGGTACGCCGCCGAGCGCCTCTGGCTCAACAGCGCCTGCGACTGGGGCCACAGCGAGCCGCTCGCCGTTCCCCGCGCCGCCCTCGAGATGCGTCGCCGGGGCCACTCCGCCGCGGCGGTCGACGCCCTCGTCTTCGGCAACCCGCGCCGCTTCCTCTCGCAAGCCCCCGGCTTCCGCGTCGCCGACACCGCGGCGCCCGCGCCGTGAGGGTCGGCCCCCGCGCCCACCTCGCCTACTGCACCAACGTGCACCCGGGCGAGGACTGGGCCCAGGTGCGCGCGTCGCTCGAGGGCCCCGTCGCGGAGGTGCGCGCGCGCGTCGCCCCGGGCCGCCCCTGGGCCCTCGGCCTCCGGCTCTCCGGCCCCGCGGCCGACACCCTCGCCGCCGAGCCCGCCGAGCTCGCCTGGCTCCGCGCCTGGCTCGACCGCCACGACGCCTACGTCTTCACCGTCAACGCCTTCCCCCGCGGCCCTTTCCACGGCACCGCGGTCAAGGACCGCGCCTACCGGCCCGACTGGCGGGAGCGCGGGCGGCTCGACTACACCCTGCGCGTGGCCGGGCTCCTGGCCGGGCTCGCCCCCGCGGGCGTCGACCCGACGGTCAGCACCGTCCCCGTGACCTTCGGCGCGTTCCCGCGCGACGCCGCGGCCGACGCCGCCATGCGCGCCAACCTCCTCGCCGCCCGCGAGGGGCTCGCCCGCCTCGCCGACCGCACCGGCCGCCGCGTCCGCCTCGCCCTCGAGCCCGAGCCGCTCTGCCTTCTCGGCACCGCCCGCGAGGCGGCCGACTTCCTCGCCGCGCTCTACGAGGCCGACCCCGCCGCGCGCGACTGGATCGGGGTCAATCTCGACGCCTGCCACCACGCGGTCGAGTTCGAGGGCCCCGCCGCCGCGCTCCGCCTGCTCCGCGCCGAGGGCATCCCCGTGCTCAAGGTCCACCTCTCGGCCGCGCTCGCCCTCCCGCCGACGCCTCCCGCGCTCAACCGGCTCGCGGCCATGGACGAGCCCACCTACCTCCACCAGACCTTCCTCCGGCTCGCCGACGGCTCCGTCGAGCGCCACCCCGACATCCCGCAGGGCGTCGCCGCCGCGCGCCGCGACCCCGCGCGCGTCCGCGAGGCGCGCGCCCACTTCCACGTCCCCCTCCACGCCGGCGACCTCGGCGACGGCCTCCGCTCCACCTCGCCCGAGCTCCTCGGCCTCCTCGACGCGCTCGCGGCCGACCCCGCCGCCTGCGACCAGCTCGAGATCGAGACCTACACCTGGGCCGTCCTCCCGCCCGCGCTTCGCGCCGCCACCGTCGCCGACCAGGTCGTCCGCGAGTACGAGTGGACGCTTGCCGAGTTCCGGTCCCGCGGGTGGAATGCGGCATGACCCGCCTCCGGGCCTGGCTTGAGCTCACGCGCGGCGCCAACCTTCCGACGGTCTGGTCCAACCTCCTCGTCGGCTGGCTCCTCGCCGCCGCCTTCGGCGCCAACCTCGACGCCGGCGCGCTTCCGCGGCTCGGCCTTCTCCTGCTCGGCGGTTCCCTCCTCTACACCGCCGGGATGTTCCTCAACGACGCCGCCGACGCCGGTTGGGATCGCGCCCACCGTCCCGAGCGGCCCATTCCCTCCGGCCGCCTCGGCCCGCGCGCCGTCCGGCTCTCCGGATTCGCCCTCCTGCTCCTCGGCCTCGCCCTCTGGGCTTGGCTCAGCCCGCTCGCGCTCGGCCCGGCCGGCCTCGCCCTCGCCGCGCTCGTGCTCGCCTACACCCGTTGGCACAAGGTCCGGCCCGCCCCCGCGCCCTGGCTCATGGGAGCCTGCCGGGCCGCGCTTCCCCTCGCCGGCTGGCTATGCAACGCGCCGCCCGCGGCGTCGCCGGCCGGCCTCGCCCTCGTCCTCGCCCACGCCGTCGCGCTCCTCCTCTACACGGTCGGCATTTCCGCGCTCGCCCGCCACGAGGCGACCGGCGGCGAGCCCGGCGGGCTGGCCCGCGTCGCCCCGCCGCTGGCGGCGCTCCCCGTGCCGCTCACCCTCGCCTTCCAGGGCGCCCCGCCCCTGCTGCCCCTCATCTGGGCCTGCGGGCTGGTCGTGTTCATCGGCTGGACCCGCCGCCGCCTCCGGGACGTCTCCGAGCGGGTCGGCGCGCGCATCGCGGGCCTCTGCCTGGTCGATTACCTCGCCTGGGTCGCCGTCCGCCACCGCTTCGAGCCCTCCGACCCCCTCTCGATGGGCGGGCTCATGCTCCTCCTTTTCCTCGGAACCACGCTCGCCCTCCGGCGTCTGATGCCTTCCACTTAGGGCACGCGTCGCATGGACGAGATCGACCTCAGCTTCTCGGTCGCCTACCGGCACCGCATCCTCTTCACCGAGGACGCGTTCGCCCCGGCCAACCCGACCCTTGCCGGGCTGGTCGCCGACGCCAAGGTCCTTCCCGTCCTCGACTCCGGCCTCGCCGCCGCGCGCCCGGAGCTCGCCGCCGCCATCTCCGGCCACGCCGCCGCCCGCGGCATCCGCCTGACCCGCGCCCCGCTCGTGCTCACCGGGGGCGAGGCGGCCAAGCGCGACACCTCCGTGGTCAAGGCCGTCCTCGCCGCGATCGAGGCCGACCGCATCTGCCGCCACTCCTACGTGCTCGCGATCGGCGGCGGCGCCTTCCTCGACGCCGTCGGCTTCGCCGCCGCCACCGCCCACCGCGGCGTCCGCGTCATCCGCATGCCCAGCACCACGCTGGGGCAGGGCGACGCCGGGGTCGGGGTCAAGAACGGCATCAACACCTTCGGGAAGAAGAACTTCACCGGCGCCTTCGCCGTGCCCGCCGCGGTCGTCAACGACCTCGCCCTCCTCGCGTCGCTCGACCTCCGCGGCCGGCGCGACGGCCTCGTCGAGGCGGTCAAGGTCGCCCTCCTCAAGGACCCCGCCTTCCTCGCCGCGCTCGAGGCCGACGCCCCCGCCCTCGCCGCCGGCGAGCTGCCCGCGCTCGGCCGCGCCGTCCGGCGCTCCGCCGAGCTGCACGCCCGCCACATCGCCGGAGGCGGCGACCCCTTCGAGCTCGGCTCCGCCCGCCCCCTCGACCTCGGGCACTGGGCCGCCCACAAGCTCGAGTCCCTCACCGACCACCGCCTCACCCACGGCGAGGCCGTCGCCGTCGGCCTCGCCCTCGACACCCTCTGCGCGCGCGACCTCGCCCTCCTCGCTCCGGCCGACGCCGCGCGCGTCCTCGCCCTGCTCTCGGCCCTTGGCTTCCGCACCTACGCCGAGGAGCTCCATCTCGACGGCGGCAAGCCCCTCCTCGCCGGACTCGAGGAGTTTCGCGAGCACCTCGGCGGCCGCCTCACCCTCGTCCTGCCCACCGCCATCGGCGCCTCCACCGAGGTCCACGCCATGCCCGCCGAGCGCGTGCGCGCCGCCGCCGACGAGCTCCGCGCGCGCGACCTCGCCCCATGCGCCGCGCGGTCCTGAACGTCGTCGGCCTCTCCGCCCGCGACCTCGCCGGCGGCAGGATGCCGCGCCTCGCCGCCCGCGCCGCCGCCGGCTCGCTGGCCCGCGTCAAGCCGGCCTTCCCCGCCGTCACCTGCACCGCCCAGGCCACCTATCTCACGGGCCTCGACCCCTCCGGCCACGGCATCGTGGGCAACGGCTGGCCCGATCGCGACCTCGCCGAGGTCCATTTCTGGAAGCAATCCAACCGCCTCGTCGGCGGCGAGAAGCTCTGGGAAACCCTCCGCGCCCGCCGCCCCGGCCTCCGCGTCGCCAACTCCTTCTGGTGGTACAACCTCGGCTCCGGCGTCGACCTCGCCGTCACTCCCCGGCCCATCTACCGGGCCGACGGCGCCAAGCTACTCGACATCGCCAGCTGGCCGCCCGACCTCGCCGGCCGGATCAAGAAGGACCTCTGGGACTTTCCCTTCGCCGCCTTCTGGGGCCCCTACGCCGGTCTCGACTCCTCCCAGTGGATCGCCGACTGCGCCCGCTGGATCGAGCACCACGAGAAACCCGACCTCCACCTCGTCTACCTCCCCCATCTCGACTACGACCTCCAGCGCCACGGCCCCGCCTCGCCCCAGGCCGACCTCGCCCGGGCTGAGATCGACAAGCTCGCCGGCCGCCTGGCCGACGACCTGGAGCGAGCCGGCGCCGAGGTCACCCTGGTCTCCGAGTACGCCCTCACCGCCGTCGACCGCGCCGCCCTGCCGAACCGCCTCCTTCGCGAGCGCGGCTGGCTCGTCGCCAAGGACGAGCGCGGCCACGAGGTCCTCGACACCTTCCACTCCAAGGCCTACGCGGTCTGCGACCATCAGGTCGCCCACGTCGTCGTCCGCGACCCCGCCCTCCTGCCCGAGGTCCGCACCGCCCTCGCCGCCCTCCCCGGCGTCGAGCGCGTCCTCGGCGAGTCCGAGCAGCGCGCCGAGGGCCTCTGGCACCGCCGCTCCGGCGACCTCCTCCTCGTCGCCGACGCGCGCAGCTGGTTTGCCTACAACTACTGGCTCGACGACGCCCGCGCGCCCGACTTCGCCCGCACCGTCGACATCCATCGCAAGCCCGGCTACGACCCCTGCGAGCTCCTCGTCGACCCCGCCCTTCGCCTCCCCTGGCTCAAGGTCGCCGCCTTCCTCCTCCGCAAGAAGCTCGGCTTCCGCAGCCTCCTCCGCCTCACGCCCCTCGACCCGCAGCTCATCCGCGGCTCCCACGGCCGCGTCCCCGAGGACTCCCTCGACTGGCCCGTCCTGGTCTCCCCCCGCAAGGGCCTGCCCGCCACCCTCGCCGCCGCCGAGGTCCGCGACCGCCTCGCCGAGGGCTTCTGAACGCGCGTGCTGCTCCTGCACGGCCATTACAAGTTCTTCCCTCGCCGCGCCGCCGTGCGCAACGACTGGTGCACCGTCTGCAAGGCGCCCCGGTTGGCCGTCGGGACGCGCAGCCTGGTCTTCCTCCATCTTTTCCACATCCCGCTCCTGCCCGTCGCCCGCGTGACGGACTGGAACTGCTCCGCCTGCGGGAATTACCCTGGGGCGCGGCTCGCGACCTCCCGCTCCTGGCTAAGGACGGTTTTCCTCTTCGCCGGGTTCCTGGCCGCCGTGGCGATCTGGATTCTCATCGCCACCCTGGTCACCGGGCGCGACCCGCTTGCCCAGGGCCATGGACGCATGTCCGATGGCTTCGTCGGCGCCGCCACCTTTCTCATGGTGGCCGGCATCGTCGCCTGGCAGGCCCTGCGTCAGCGGCGCCGGGCCGAGGAACCCGGGGCTGTCGAGTCCAAGGCGCCCGTGGCACCCCTGTCGGGCGACACCTGTCCGCTCTGCGGCGACCTCATGCTGACCCGCTCCAACCCCCGCTGCGAGCGCTGCCGGGTTGATATCCTGACCGACTGAGCCGCCTCAGGCGGTCAGCCTGGTCAGGCACTCGGCATAGAGCGCCTGGGTGCGCGTCACCACCTCGTCGGGCAGGCGGGGCCCGGGCGGTCGCTTGTCCCAGGGCTGGGCCTCGAGCCAGTCGCGCACGAACTGCTTGTCGTAGGACGGCTGGCCGCGGCCCGGCTGCCACGTGGCGGCCGGCCAGTAGCGCGAGGAGTCGGGCGTGAGCACCTCGTCGATGAGCACGAGCGAGCCGTCGGCCGCGCGGCCGAACTCGAATTTCGTGTCCGCGAGCAGGATGCCCGCCTTGGCCGCGCGCTCGGCGCCCATGCGGTAGAGGGCGATCGAGGCGTCGCGAACCGCCCGGAAGTCCGCCTCGCCGAGGATTTCCGCGCACCGCGCCTGGGTGATCGGCTCGTCGTGCCCCGCCGCGGCCTTGGTCGAGGGCGTGAAGATCGGCTCGGGGAGCCTCGACCCGTCGAGCAACCCCGCGGGCAGGCGGTGGTCGAGAATGCCGCCGGTCGCCTTGTACTCCTTCCAGCCGCTCCCGGCCAGGTATCCCCGCACCACGGCCTCGATGGGCAGGGGCCGGAGCTTGCGCACGAGCATCGAGCGCGGGATCAGCGCCTCGTGCCCGCGCAGCGCCCCCGCCAGCGCCGCGTCGTGGTCCGGCGCGAGGTGGATGGGGAAGACCTTGGCCGCCTGGGCGAACCACCAGAGGCTGATGCGGGTGAGAAGGACGCCCTTGCCGGGCACGCCGTTGGGCATCACGACGTCGAAGGCCGACAGGCGGTCCGTCGCAACGATGAGCAGGCGGTCGCCCAGGTCGAAGATCTCGCGCACCTTGCCCGTGGCCACCTTCGGGTAGGGCAGGCCCTCGACGGTCATCAGCGCCTCGCGCGGCAGGTCGGTGCTCATCAGCCGAAGGGGAAGCGTTAACCGTCCCCGGGGAAAGCGAAAACCGCTCAACCGTCGCCCAGCGTCGCCCGCACGTTGCGCAGGAACTCCTCCCGCCAACGGTAATGGGCCAGCAGCGAGGGGTCGTCCGAGCCCAGGACGCGCAGGGCCAGGTAGAGCGCCTCGACCGTGGCCAGCCCCTCCGA
The DNA here is from genome assembly GCA_030831965.1 of Verrucomicrobiota bacterium. GTDB lineage: Bacteria > Verrucomicrobiota > Verrucomicrobiia > Opitutales > UBA953 > UBA8828. The sequence goes on along the minus strand of JAURJZ010000080.1, from coordinate 177,057 downwards.
CGGGTCGGCCCCCTCGGCGTTGCGCCTCGGATAGGCCGTCGGCACCGATGGCAGGGAGCGGGGCAGGGGGTTGCCGATCACGCGCGCGCGCAGCCGGGGGACATGTTTCCAGTTGCCGTCGAGCAGGATCAGCCGCCGCCCGGCGTCGGCCGCCGTCAGCGGCGGCGCCCCGACCTCGAGCAGGATGCAGCCTTCGCCCCGCACCACGGCCGGCCCCTCCGCGGCGAGGAATTCCAGGTCGGCGCGACCGCGCAGGGGCTCGACCGAGCACTTGGCCAGGTTCTCCGCCGGATGGCGCAGGATGGTCGCGAGCGCGGTCATCCCCGACCCTCGGCGAGGGCAAGCCGGATCGCCTCGCCGGCCGCGGCGAGCCCGAAGGCGCCCGCCACGTGGGCGACCGTGCCGTAGCCCCACTCGCAGTTCGGCCGCAGGTCCTCGTCGGCCGGGATCAAGCCTCCGGGCACGCCCTCGCAGTCGGCGGCGATAACCAGCGGCTCGTCCGACCAGGCGCAGCGGATGCCCATCGGCCCCTTGCGGGGAAGGCCCAGCTCCTGGCGCAGCTTCTTCCGGACCAGGCGGAGCAGCGGGTCGTCCCTCGACTCCGCGAGGTCGCCGACCCGCACCCGGGTGCCGTCCCTCCTCCCCGCGCAGCCGCCGGTGGTGACAACCGGCCGCCCAGCCGAGCGCGCCGCGGCGAGCAGGGCGCATTTGACGCCGAGCGCGTCGATCGCGTCCACCAGCACGCCGGCGTGCCCGGCCACCAGCTCCGCCGCGTCTCCCTTGGCGACGAAGCGGGTCACCGCCACCGCCTCGATGCCGGGATGGATGGCCCGGGCGCGCTCGGCGAGGACCTCGGCCTTCGGCCGTCCCTCCGTCCCGGCCAGGGCGTGCAGCTGCCGGTTGGTGTTGGAGGCGCAGACCGCGTCGCCGTCGACGAGGACAAGCCGGCCCGCGCCGCTGCGGGCGAGGGCCTCGGCGGCCCATGAGCCGACCCCGCCCAGCCCGACCACGACAAACGCGGCGCGCGAGAGCCGCTCGGCCCCCGCGCGCCCGTAGATCCGGGCCACCCCGGCGAAGCGCTCCAGGTGGGCCGCGTCCATGCGCGCGATGAATGCTTTTCCCGGCCGGTTCGGAAGCAAAAAGCCGCCTTGCCGAGACACGTCCCGCTCCTAAGGTCGGCCTTCCCATGGCTTCGTCGGAACCGAAGGCCCCCGCCATCCTTGTCGCCCCGAGCACCCCGCTGTGGTTCCACGGGCTGCGCTGGGCCTTGCTCGGCGCCGGCCTCGCCTTCCTCGCCGCCTTCGCGGCCACGCTCCTCGCCCATCGCCGCGCGGTTCCCCTCGCCGCCGCCTTCCGCGCCATCGCCGAGCCGATTCTGCAGCATCGCCTCGAGCAGCGCGCCTGGCCCGAGGCCTTCCCCTTCGCCAAGCCGGGCGAGGCCATCCAGCGCTACAAGTTCTCCGAGGCGTGGGACAAGCTCGCCCCCGGGATCGAGCTTCCGGGCGAGTGGAGCTTCGCGCCCGAGACCCAGGACGGCCTTTCCCGCGGCGTCATCCTCTTCCGCCCGGCCGACCCCGCGGCCGCCGAGCCCACCCTGCGGTCGGCCGACCAGCGGCTCGACGACGGCCAGCCCGGCTCGGGCAAGTTCCGCCGCCGCGCCGACGGCGCCTGGGGCCTCACGCTTTCGGTCGAGTGACCTCGAGGGCGCGGGCCCGGAGGTCCGCCTCCTGCAGCGCGCCCACCAGGTCGCCGATGTCCCCGTCCAGCACCTGCTGGATGCCGTGCAACGTCACCTCCACCCGGTGGTCCGTCACGCGGTTCTGGTGAAAGTTGTAGGTCCGGATGCGCTCCGACCGGTCGCCCGAGCCGACCTGTCCCCGCCGCGCGTCGGCCCGCGCCGCCTGGTCCGCCGCCGTCTGTCGCTCGAGCAGGCGGGCGCGCAGCACGCGCATCGCCTTCTGGCGGTTGCGCAGCTGCGAGCGCTCGTCGGCGCAGTGGACGAGGATGCCGGTCGGCTTGTGGATGATCTGCACCGCCGACTCGGTCTTGTTCACGTGCTGGCCGCCCGCGCCGCTCGCCCGCGCCACGCTGATCTCCAGCTCCTCCGGACGGAGGTCGACCTCCGTCTCCTCCGCCTCGGGCAGCACCGCGACGGTCGCGGCCGAGGTGTGGATCCGGCCCGAGGTCTCCGTCGCCGGCACGCGCTGCACCCGGTGCACCCCGGCCTCGTGGCGGAGGGCCGCGAACGCGCCCGCGCCCTCCACGAGGAGGACCGCCTCGCGCACGCCGCCCAGGTCCGACTGCGTCAGGCTGAGCATCTCGCTCTTCCAGCCCCGACGCTCCGCGAACCGCGCGTACATCCGCGCCAGCTCGCCCGCGAACAGGGCCGCCTCGTCGCCCCCCGTGCCCGCCCGCACCTCGAGGATGACGTTGCGGGCCTCGTTGGGATCGGGGGGCACGAGCGCCCGCAGGAAGGCGTCGCGCAGCCCGGGCAGCTCCGCCGCGAGGTCGCGCGCCTCCTCCGCGGCCATGTCCCTCAGGCCGGTCTCGGCCCTCGGGTCGTCGCGCATCTCCGCCGCCTCCGCCAAGGCCCGCCGGGCCGCCTCCAGCCGCTCGCCGGCCGCCAGCGCGCCGCCCAGGTGGCGGAGCTCCTGGGCCAGGGCCGCCGCCCGCCGCCCGTCGGCGAAAACCCGGGGGTCCGCCAGCGCCCGCTCCAGCTCCGCGCGCCGCTCCCGGAGGGGGGCGAGGTCGTGCGGGTTGTCGGAGTCGGACATGGCCAATCGGTGCTTGGAGGCGGGCTTGGGCGGGTGTAGGAGAATGCAGTCCCCGTCCCGCCGCCCTAGCAAGCCCTCTTCCTCCCCCGTGTCCCTATCCCCCAACGACAAGCCCCTGCGCGACACCCATGTGCTCGCCTGCGTCTGGGACTTCGACAAGACCCTCATCCCGGGCTACATGCAGACCCCGCTCTTCCGCGCCTACGGCGTCGACGAGGAGGCCTTCTGGCGCGAGGTCAACCAGCTGCCCGCGCTCTACGCGCGCAAGGGCATCCGCACCTCCAAGGACACCGTCTACCTCAACCATCTCCTCAGCTACGTCAAGAACGGGCCCTTCCGCGGCCTGACCAACCGCCGCCTCCGCGAGCTCGGCGGCGAGATCGAGCTGGCGCCCGGCCTCCCCGCCTTCCTGCCCGCCCTCCAGGCCCATGCCCGCGCCGCCGGGGCCAAGGCCGGCCTCGAGGTCACCCTCGAGCATTACGTTGTCAGCACCGGCCTGGCCGAGATGATCCGCGGCACCGCCGTCGCCCCGCACGTCGCCGGCATCTACGGCTGCGAGTTCCTCGAGCAGCCGCTCCCTCCCCACTTCACCCGCCAGGATGAGCTGACCCTCGACCTGCCCACCGAGATCTCCCAGGTCGCCGCCATGGTCGACAACACGGTGAAGACCCGCTTCCTCTTCGAGATCAACAAGGGCACGAGCAAGGACCCGTCGATCGACGTCAACGCCGTCGTCCGCGCCGAGGACCGGCGCATTCCCTTCGAGTGCATGCTCTACGTCGCCGACGGTCCCAGCGACGTGCCCGTCTTCTCCCTCCTCCGCAAGTCCGGCGGCAAGACCTACGCCGTCTTCCATCCCGAGCACGAGGCCGAGTTCGCCCAGTGCGACTCCCTCCTCCAGACCGGGCGCGTCCACGGCTACGGCCCCTGCGACTACTCCGAGGCCTCCTTCACCACCCGATGGATCCGCCACGCCGTCACCGGCATGGTCGACCGCCTCGTGGCCGAGCGCCGGCAGGCCCTCGACCGCCGCGTCTCCCAGCCCCCCCGCCATCTCAACGCGCCGCCGCCCCGCGCCGCCGCCCCCGGCACCTCCCAGCCCGGGCTCTTCGGCGACTGATCCATGGCCAAGAAAGCCCCGCTCCGGCGCTCCGCCACCTTGGCCCGCCAGACCAGCGAGAGCCGACCCATCCTCGCCCTGCTCCTCGCCCTCGCGGGCAGCTACCTGCTCGTGGCCATGGTCTTCCGCTCGGCCGACCAGCCCTGGCTTCTCCAATCCGCCCTCGAGCCCGTCCTCGGCATCCCGGCGGTCGACGCCGCCGACGCCACGCGCAGCTCCAATCCCTGCGGCGCGTTCGGGGCCCTCCTCGCCACCCTCGGCTTCGTCGCCTTCGGCTTCGCCGCCTTCCTCGGGCCCCTCTCCCTGATCGTCGCCGCCTGGTTCGCCCTCAACCGCCGCGCGCACACGCTCTGGCCGGCCAAGGTCCTGCTCATGCTGGGCAGCGTCTTCCTCTTCGCCGCCCTCATGCACCTCTTCCTCGGCGCCGAGTCGGCCGCCGCCAACGAGAGCATGACCGCCTACGACCCCAAGGGCCCCGGCGGCCGGGTCGGCCTCTTCCTCATGGCCTACCCGCTCGAGCCGCTCGGGGTCCTCGGCGCCTGGCTTTTCCTCGTGCCCGCCTACGGCTTCTGCCTGCTCGGCATCCTGGCCGACGACCCCAAGGCCACCCTCGCGTCCTGGCTGGCCGAGATGCGCGACAGCTTCCTCCATTGGAACACCCGGCGCGCCGAGCTCGCCCGCCAGCGCGCCGAGGCCGCCCGCCGCGAGGCCGCCGCCCGCGCCGAGGCGCAGCGCCTCGCCGCCGCCGTCCGCGGCGCCGCCGTCCTCGCGGCCCCCGCCGCCGAGCCGCAGCCCGCGCCCGCCACCCCGGCCCCCGCCCCGGTCATCGAGACCGTCGACCCGCTCGACGTCGAGGTGGGCAATCCCGACCAGCCCGACGACGGGGACGAGCCGGCCGCCGAGGGTCTCTCCGGCGTCCTCCCCGACAAGCCCGCCAAGGCCCCCCGGCTCAAGGCTGACCCCGACCCCAAGCCGCAGATCTCCGGCAAGATCGGCGTGACCAAGGGCGAGCGCATCGAGCGCGCCGCGGCCTCGCTCATTCCCAAGCGCCGCGGCGACTACATCTTCCCCACCCTCGACCTGCTCACGGCCGCGTCCGCCAAGGAGGCCGCCAGGGAGGACTACCGCCGGCGCGCCGGCGAGCTCATCCAGACCCTCAAGGAGTTCAAGGTCGACGTCGTGCCGGTCGACCCCGCGGCCGGCATCGACGTCGGCATCCAGCAGGGGCCCTCCATCACGCGCTACGAGATCCGGCCCGCGCCCGGCGTCCGCATCGAGCGCATCGCGAACCTCCAGAACAACATCGCCATGAACCTCATGGCGGAGTCGGTCCGCATCCTCGCCCCCGTCCCGGGCAAGGGCACGGTCGGCATCGAGATCCCCAACACCTCGCGCCAGGTCGTCGTCGCGCGCGACATCCTCGAGTCCAAGGCCTGGGTTGAGTTCGCCGGCGACCTTCCCGTCGTGCTCGGCGTCGACAGCGTCACCAACCGCCCCATCGTCCAGGACCTCTCCAAGATGCCCCACGCCCTCATCGCCGGCTCCACCGGCCAGGGCAAGTCCGTCTGCATCAACACCCTCCTCGTCTCCCTCCTCTACCGGATGACGCCCGAGGACCTGCGCCTCATCCTCGTCGACCCCAAGGTCGTCGAGCTTCAGGTCTACAACGAGCTCCCCCACCTCCTCGTCCCCGTCGTCACCGACCCGAAGAAGGTGCCCGCCGCCCTCAAGTGGCTCATCTCCGAGATGGAGCGGCGGTACCGCATCTTCGCCGCGACCAACGTCCGCAACCTCGCCGGTTTCAACGCGCGCGTGGCCAAGGACGCCGCCGAGGCCGAGAGGGCCCGCCAGCAGGAGCTCGAGCTCACCCCCGAGGAGCGCGCCGCCGCCGCCCAGGCCGCCGCCGAGGCCGTGCCCGGCGAGGTCGAGATCCCGAAGGAGAAGCTCCCCTGCGTCGTCTGCGTCATCGACGAGATGGCCGACCTCATGATGGTCGCCGCCAAGGACATCGAGACCTCCGTCGCCCGCATCGCCCAGAAGGCGCGCGCCGCCGGCATCCACCTCGTCCTCGCCACCCAGCGCCCGTCGACCGACGTCATCACCGGCCTCATCAAGGCCAACCTGCCCACCCGCATCGCCTTCAAGGTCGCCGCCCTCGTCGACTCCCGCACCATCCTCGACGCCAAGGGCGCCGAGACCCTCGTCGGCAAGGGCGACATGCTCTACCTCGCCCCCGGCACCGCCACCCTCCAGCGCGTCCAGGGCGCCTTCATCTCCGACGAGGACGTCACCCGCATCGTCGCCTTCCTCCGCGAGAAGAATGGCGCCCCCGAGTTCGTCGCCGCCGTCCAGGACGCCCTCGACCGGGCCGACGACGATGGCGACGAGGGCGAGGGCGGCGAGGGCGGGGGCGGAGGGCCCGAGGACGATCCCATGGCCGCCAAGGCATGGGAAATCATCCGCTCCAGCAAGAAGGCCTCCGTCTCCTTCCTCCAGCGCCGCCTCTCCATCGGCTACGGCCGCGCCGCCCGCATCATCGACATCCTCGAGGAGCAGGGCTACATCGGCCCGGACAACGGTCCCGGGTCGCCCCGCGAGATTCTGCGCGACGACTGAGGTTCCCCTTCTCCCGCAGGTCCCGGACCTCGTCAGACCGAAGGCGCAGCCAACGGTCCCGGGTCGCCCCGCGAGATTCTGCGGGACGACTGAGCGCGCAAGCGCGCGGCGGTTTCAGCGGGCCAGCGGGCGGCGCACCCTCGCTCCGCTCGTCCTCTTGATCCTGTGGCAACGAGCGCCAGCGAGTTCTCGCCCGCTGACACCGCTGTCCCCGCCGACACCGCTGGCCCGCTGACCCCGGGCCTCTCATCCCTTATCCGGCCTGAAGATAAAGAACGCCGCGCCCAGCAGGCAGAGGAGGGCCCAGAGAAAATCCCAGCGCCAGCGCTCGCCGAGGAAGAGCAGCATGAAGGGCACGAACACCGCCAGCGTCACCACCTCCTGGATCACCTTCAGCTGCGCGCCGCTGAGCCCACCCGCGTGGCCGATGCGGTTCGCCGGCACCATCACCGCGTACTCGGCCGCCGCGATCAGCCAGCTCGCCGCCGCCGCAATCCACCAAGGCCTGTCGGCCATCGTCCGCAGGTGGCCGTACCAGGCGTAGGTCATGAAGCAGTTGGAGACGGCGAGGAGTCCGACCGTTGCGAGCAGGGTGCCGAGCGAGGGGGTCATCCCGGCTTCCTAGGCGCGGGCAAAAGGACTTGCAACCGCGTCCCCGCGGGTGCGGGATGGTCGGCGATGGCCGACCTGTCCCAGCTGTTCGAGCAAAACCGCGCCTGGTCCGAGGGCATCCGGCGCTCCCAGCCCGGCTTCTTCGAGACCCTCTCCCGCCAGCAGAGCCCGCGGTATCTCTGGATCGGCTGCTCCGACAGCCGCGTCCCCGCCAACGAGATCGTCGGGCTCCTCCCCGGCGAGCTGTTCGTCCATCGCAACGTCGCCAACGTCGTCGTCCATTCCGACCTCAACTGCCTCTCCGTCATCCAGTACGCCGTCGAGGCCCTCAAGGTCGAGCACATCATCGTCTGCGGCCACTACGGCTGCGGCGGCGTCCAGGCCGCGCTGGAGAACCGCCGGCTCGGGCTGATCGACAACTGGCTGCGCCACATCCGCGACGTCCACCACCGGCACGCCCTCGCCGTCGAGTCCGTCCTCGGGCCCGCCAAGCTCGACACCCTCTGCGAGCTCAACGTCGTCGAGCAGGCCCTCCATGTCTGCCAGACCAGCATCGTCCAGGATGCCTGGTCGCGCGGCGCCACGCTCGGCGTGCACGCCTGGATCTACGGCCTCACCGACGGGCGCGTCAAGGACCTCGGGCTCAACGTCTCGCGCGCCGAGGAGCTCACGCCCGCCTACGGCAAGGTCCTCGCCCGCTACCGCCGGGCCTGAGGAGGTTTCCCTGGGCAAAGGGGGCGCTCGCGCGCCGCCCGGCCGGACGTTCGCTGGTCCCATGACCGCCGACGACCTTCCCCGCGCCCGACTCCGCCGCCTCGGCCCGCGCGCCTTGCTCGACGCCGAGCTCATCGCCCTCCTGCTCGGCCCCGCCCCCTCCGACGGCGTCGCCGCCGAGATCCTCCGCCAGGCCGGCGACCTCGCCGCCCTCGCCTCCTGGGAGATGCCCGACTTCGCCCGCGTGGCCGGCCTTGGTCCCGCCAAGGCCGCCGAGCTCGTCGCCGCCCTCGAGGTCGGCCGTCGCATGCGCGAGCGCGCCCACGACCCCGGCGAGCGGCTCGACGCCCCCGCCAAGGTCTGGGCGCGCGTCGAGCCCCTCGCCGCCGGCCTCGCCGTGGAGAAATGCTGGGTCCTCTGCCTCAACCGCCGCAACCGCCTGCTCGGGCTCCATGAGATCAGCTCCGGCACCGCGACCAGCTCCCTTCTCCATCCCCGCGAGGTCTTCCGGCAGGCCCTCCGCCACGCCGCCTCCGCCGTCATCGTCGCGCACAACCATCCCAGCGGCGATCCCGCCCCCAGCCACGCGGACCGCGCCGTCACGCGCCAGCTGGCCGAGGCCGGCCGCGTCGTCGGCGTCGAGCTGCTGGACCATGTCGTCGTCGGCCGGCCCGAGTCCGACCCGGCCGCCAAGGGGTGGTTCAGCTTCGGCGAGGCCGGGCTGATCTGACGGAACCCCGCGCGCCCGCGGGGGTCTTTCCCCCGTGCCTCGCCCGCCGCTCATCGCCGCCATCCTCGGCGCCCTCGCGCTGGCCGCGTGGCTGACTCCCCGCCGTTGGGTCGAGCCGATGATCGGCCCCCGCGAGGGTTCCGCCATCTTCCGCCAGGATTGCGCCAGCTGCCACGGGCCCGCGGGCGAGGGTGTCGCGGGCAAGGCCGACGAGGCTCTCTTCGGCGAGAAGTCCGTTTCCGCCCTCGCCCGCTACATCCAAGCCGAGATGCCCGAGGACAGCCCAGGCTCCCTCTCCCGGGCCGAGGCCGAGGCGGTCGCCTCCCATATCCACGGCGCCTTTTACTCGGCCGAGGCGCGCGCCCGCAACAATCCGCCCCGCGTCACGCTCACCCACCTGACCTCCCGGCAGTACCAGCATAGCCTGTCGGACCTGCTCGGCTCCTTCCGGCAGGAGCGACAGCCGGGCGAGCGCGGCGGTCTCAGCGCGACCTACCATGATTCCGACGGCATGAACCGCCGCGCGCGCAAGGTGGCCAGCCGCACCGAGCCGTCGGCCGGCCTGGACCTCGGCGACCGCGCCCCCCTGCCTGGCATGAAGGCCGACCAGTTCGCCATCGATTGGACGGGGTCCGTCTACGCCCCGGACAGCGGCGAGTATGGCTGGCGCCTCACCACGCCCAACGGCGCCCGCCTCTTCCTCAACACCCCTGTCGCCGCCAACGAGGCCGTCGCGGCCGAGGAGGGGCCCCTCGGCCGCGCCCCGACCATCGACCTCAATGTCAGCTCGGGGCAGCTTCGCTCCGCCGAGGCCCACGTCACCCTCCACGGCGGCCGCTGGTATCCCTTCCGGCTCAATTTCTTCAAGTTCAAGGACAAGACGGCCTCGCTTCGCCTCGAGTGGCGCCCCCCGGGCGGCGTCTGGTCGCCCGTCCCCGCCGCCAACCTCTCCCCGGGCGTCGCCTCCCGCACCGACATCATCGACCTCGAGCTGCCCGCCGACGACTCCAGCCTCGGCTACGAGCGAGGCGCCGGCGTCTCCCGCGCCTGGGTCGACGCCATGGCGCGCGGCGCCTTCCTCGCCGCCGCCCACCTCGAGCCCAAGCTTCCGGAATACGCCGGTTACAAGGAGGGCGCCCCCGACCGGGCCGCCCGCCTGCGCGACTTCTGCCTGCGCCTCGCCGAGCGCGCCTACCGACGCCCCCTCGACGCCTCCCGCCGCGCCCCCATCGAGCGCCTCTTCGCCGAGCCCGTCAGCCCCGAGCTGGCGGCGCGCCGCGCCATCGTCCACATCCTCTCCTCGCCGCACTTCCTCTACCCGGACGTCGCCGGCGCCGATGGGCACGCCGTGGCCGCGCGCCTCGCCCTCGCCCTCTGGGATTCCCTCCCCGACCCCGCCTTGCTCGCCGCCGCCGCCAAGGGCGAGCTCGCCGACCCGGCGAACGTCCGCGCCCATGCCCGCCGGATGATGGCCGACCACCGCGCCCGGGCCAAGCTGCGCGACGCCCTCCAGCGCTGGCTCCATGTCGAGGCCGATGCCGAGATCACCAAGGACCCCAAGGCCCATCCCGGCTTCGACGCCCCCCTGGTCGCCGACCTGCGCGCCTCCCTCGACCGCTTTGTCGCGGACATCGTCTGGTCGGAGGCCTCCGATTACCGCCGCCTCCTGCTCGACGAAACCCTTCCCATGAACCGTCGGCTCGCCGCCTTCTACGGCCAGCAAGTCCCGGATGACGGCGGCTTCCATCCCGTCCGCCTCGACCCGGGCGTGCGCGCCGGCGTGCTCACGCACCCCTACCTTCTCTCCGCCTTCGCCTACCACAAGTCCACCTCGCCCATCCACCGCGGCGTCTTCGTCACCCGCAGCATCCTCGGCCGCACCCTGCGCCCGCCCCCCATGGCCATCGCCTTCATGGATGACTCGTTCGATCCCTCGCTCACCATGCGCGAGAAGGTCTCGCAGCTCACCGGGAAGCCCGCCTGCATGTCCTGCCACGTCACGATCAACCCGCTGGGCTTCAGCTTCGAGCGCTTCGACGCCGTGGGCCGCCTCCGCGCGACCGACAACGCCAAGCCGATCGACGACCGCGCCGAGTACACCGACGCCGCCGGCGTCACCCACACCCTCCGCGGCGCGCGCGATGTGGCCGTCCACGCCGCCGACAGCCCCGGCGGCCAGGAAGGATTCGTGCGCAGCCTCTTCCACTCCCTGGTCAAGCAGGAGCCCGGCGCCTACGGCCCCGACACCCTCGCGCGCCTCGGCGAGCGCTTCCGCGCCGATCGCCTGCACATCCGCAATCTCGCCGTCGAGATCGCCGTCCACGCCGCCCTTCACGCCCCCGCCGCCCCCGCCTCCCGATGACCCTCCAGCACCGCCGCGACTTCCTCCGCAAGCTCGGCCTCTCCGCCGCCCTCCTGCCCCTGCTCGCCGGCGCCCGCCTCGGCGCCGAGCCGTCCGCCGGGCGCCCCCGCCGCGTCATCTTCCTCTTCACCCCCAACGGCACCGTGCCCCCCGCCTTCTGGCCCGACGAGGCGGGCGCCGATTTCCGTCTCAAGCCCATCCTCCGCCCGCTCGCACCCTTCAAGGACCGCCTCCTCACCCTCAAGGGCATCAGCAACAGCGTCCGGGGCGACGGCGACGCGCACATGCGCGGCATGAGCTGCCTCCTCACCGGCATCGAGCTCTTCCCCGGCAACATCATGGGCGGAGGCGGCGCGCCCGCCGGCTGGGCCAGCGGACCCTCCCTCGACCAGGAGCTCGCCCGCCATCTCCAGTCCCAACCCGCCACCCGCACCCGCCTCGGCTCCCTCGAGATCGGCGTCGCCGTCCCCAACCGGGCCGACCCCTGGACCCGCTGGAGCTATCTCGGGCCCAACCAGCCTGTCGCGCCCATTTCCAGCCCCTACGCCCTCTTCGACCGGCTCTACGGCAGCAACAAGGACGCCGAGAGCCTTGTCTCCGTCCTCGACGGGCTGCGCGGCGACCTCGCCACCGCCTCGCGCGCCGCCGACCCGGCCGACCGCGAAACCCTCGACCGCCACGCCACCGCCCTGCGCGCCCTCGAGCGCGACCTGCGCGACCAGTCCAAGGCCGCCGCCCTCAAGGTCCCCCAGCCGCCCAAGGCCGGCCTCGCCCTCGAGAACGACGCCATCCCGGAGATGGCGCGCATGCAGACCGAGCTCCTCATCAGCGCTTTCGCCAACGACATGGCCCGCGTCGCCACCTTCCAGTTCACCAACTCCGTCGGCAACGCGCGCATGCGCTGGATCGGCGTCGAGGAGGGCCACCACGAGCTGTCCCATGATCCCGACCTCAACGCGGGCTCCGTCGAGAAGCTCACCAAGATCAACACCTGGTTCGCCGAGCAGGTCGCCCACCTCGCCAAGCGCCTCCAGGAAACCCCCGAGCCCTCCGGCCAGGGCAACCTGCTCGACCACACCACGATCGTCTGGACCAACGAGCTCGGCAAGGGCAACAGCCACACCCACGAGGACATTCCCTTCGTCCTCGTCGGAAGCGGGCTCGGCTTCCGCACCGGCCGCGCCCTCAGGTTCAAGCAAGCCCCCCACAACCGCGTGCTTCTCTCCCTCGCCCGCGCCTTCGGACGCAACGCGCCCACCTTCGGCAATCCCCGCCTCTGCGCCGACGGCCCGATTGATCTTGCCTGATCAGGGAAGGGGGAGGCGGATCAGGGGGGTCGAATCCCCGTCCCCCCTTCGGCAAAAAAAGTCCCCCGCCTGTGCCGATTCCGCATTGGAGCCCCTTGGTTTCCCTGGGTTCAAGTGGGTGGCTCGTTGCCCGGCTCGGACGAGGCCGGTCGGGTCGATGCCTCCCGTTTTTATGATCGTGGGAGAAGGATGCTGCCGCGGGTGTCGAACACCGCAGGGGACAATTGATAGTGGCGGTTTTTCGTCGGGGCGCAAGCGCCGGAATCCGACAACAAACAGGCCGCGCCCCTCGGCGCGGCCCGGACCCTACCGACACCAAAGTCTCACTCGGCCGCGGGGGCCTCGCCCGTGGCGCCCAGCGTCATGCCGCCCGTCACCTGGACCTTCTCCAGGATGGTCTTCTGGAGCTCCTCCATCAGCTTCGGGTTCTTCATCAGGTGCTCCTTGGCCGCCTCGCGGCCCTGGCCGATCAGCTGGCCGTTGTGGGCGATCCAGGCACCCTTCTTCTCGAGGATCTTGTGCTCGATGCCCAGGTCGAGGACCGAGCCCGTGCGGGAGATGCCCTCGCTGTACATGATGTCGAACTCGCACTCGGTGAAGGGCGGGGCGACCTTGTTCTTGACCACCTTCACGCGGGTGCGGTTGCCGATGACCTTCCCCGTCGGCTCCTTGATCTGCCCGATGCGGCGGATGTCGATCCGGACGGACGAGAAGAACTTCAGCGCGCGACCGCCGGGGGTTGTCTCGGGATTGCCGAACATCACCCCGATCTTCTCGCGAATCTGGTTGGTGAAGATGCAGATGCAATTCGTCCGGCTGATGGCCGCGGTCAGGCGGCGCATGGCTTGGCTCATCATGCGGGCCTGCACGCCGACCGTGCTGTCGCCCATCTGGCCCTCGAGCTCCTGCTTGGAGACCAGGGCGGCCACGGAGTCGACCACCACCACGTCGACCGCGCCGGAGCGGATCAGCGTCTCGGCGATGTTGAGGGCGTCCTCGCCCGATTCCGGCTGCGAGACCAGGAGGTTGTCGAGGTCGACGCCGACCACCTTGGCGTAGCGCGGGTCGAGGGCGTGCTCGACGTCGATGAAGACCGCGTTGCCGCCCTGGCGCTGGATCTCCGCGATGACGGAAAGGCAAAGGGTCGTCTTGCCCGAGGACTCCGGGCCGTAGATCTCGACGATTCGGCCGCGGGGCAGGCCGCCGACCCCCAGGGCGAGGTCGATGGCGACCGAGCCGGTCGAGACGCTCGAGACCGTCATCTTCGAGGCCTCGCCCATGCGCATGAGCGTGCCCTCGCCGTAGGTCTTGTTGATGGCGGAAAGGGCCAGGTCGATGGCCTTCTTGTCGGCGGCTTGGGCGGCGGCGGCCTTCTTGGCCTCGGCGTTTTCGGTCTTGGGGGATGACATGGGGAGGAGGGTTGAGGCGGCCCAATTTGGGAAGGAAAAGGGGGGACGCAAGCAAAATGAACAAGTGTTCACTATAGGGTGTTTTACCTGAGTGTTTATCGGGGTTCCAAGGTGGATTTATCCTCGGCGGCCGCCGGGTTTTTCCGCGGGTTTCCCCGGGCGTTCGTTCTCGCCCTCCCCCTCGCCTCGGGCTGTCCTTCGGCATGCGTCTATTCCTGCTGCGCCATGCGGAGGCCGCCCCCGGGGTGCCCGATGCCGGCCGGCCGCTCACCGACCGCGGCAAGGCCCAGGTTGCCAAGATGGCCCGGGCCTTGGACTGGTCGTGCCTGGACGCCGTCAAGTCGATCGAGCACAGCGGGCTGGTCCGGGCCCGCCAGACCGCCGAGCTTCTCGCCGCGGAGGTTCCGCTGCGCAAGCCCCTCGCCATCCGCGCCGCGATCCGGCCGACGGATGACCCCCGGCTTTTCGCCATGGAGCTCGCCTCCTCCCGCGACGACCGTCTCATCGTCGGCCATAATCCCCACCTGTCCCGGCTGGCCGGCCTCCTGCTCGGCCGCGGCCAAGGCGAGGTTGCCCTTGTCCTGAAGAAGGCCGCCTTCCTCGCCCTTGAGCGGGCGAAGTCCGCCAGCAAGGAATCGCCGATGGGACACTGGAGCCTGCTTTGGCTCATTCCCCAGGGTCGCCTCGCCGAGCCTCATCCCTCGCCATGATGCTCCGCGGCCTCGCCATCTGGAGCGGCGTCGGCATCGGCCACCTGGCTGTGCTCGGCTCGCTTTGGTCCGGCGCCTCGCCGACGGCCCCCGCGCCTTCCTGGATGCTTGTCGACCTCCATCCGGTCCCCCTGCGGATGGTCGCGTCCGCGCCTCTCGCCGCGTCCGTCAACCCCGCCGCGCCTTCCCAGGGCGAGGAGGTTTCCGCCGTTGCGCCTCCCACCGCGCCCCGCGTCGCCCCGGCGCCTCCCTCCGCCTCGCCGTCCACCGTCTCGGCCGCCACCGATGAGGTTTCGCCCCCTGTCCCGGCCACCGCCCCTCGTTTCCTGACGCGCGTCGAGCCAGCCTATCCCCCCCGGGCCTTGCGCGCGGGCGCCGAGGGGGTGGTGACCCTCCGCCTGCGATTGTCGGCGGAAGGCCGGCTCCTCGCCGCCTCGGTTGCCGTCGCCTCGGGCGAGCCCTTGCTCGATGAGGCCGCCCTCGCCGCCGCCCGTGCCTCCCGCTACGAGCCCGCCACCGTGGACGGCCGCCCCGTCGCCTCGGAGACCACGGCCGATTATCGCTTCGAGCTCCGCTAGGCGCCCGCCCCCGACTTCTTTCAGGATGGAAACGCCGACCACCGACACCCCTCTCCCGAGGTTGGTCGCCTACATGACGCCCCAGGGCGCCTGGCGCTTCTTCCGCTCCCTTGCCGGGGCGTGTCCCGGCAGCCGACTGCTCTGGCGCCTTCCGTGGTCCCTCCGTTCCTACCCGGAGGCGGCCGAGGTGGCCGCCCGCGCCCTTGAGACCTATCTCGCCACCGCGCGGGCCTGGCACTGGACCCGTTGGCTGCCCCGGCCGATCGCCCTCTGCCTGCTCCGCTGGCGGTACGCCGGGCTTCGCCGCATGTGGGACGCCCTGCCTGGCGCCGCCGGGCTCTGCTGGAACGGCTTCGACCGCGGCCGGTACCTCTTCGCCGAGTCCGCCCGCCGCGCCGGCCGGCCCTGCCTCTTCGCGGAGCTCGCCCCCCTTCCCGGCTTCCTCACGCTCGACCCGCGCGGCGTGAATTTCGCCGGGAGCGTCCCGGCGGAGCCCGCCTTCTACGCGGCCTGGATCGACCGGCATCCCGACGCCGCCGACTGGCGCGAGACGGGTCGCCATCTCACGGCCCGGCCGCCCCGGAAGACGGCGGCGCCGGCCGCTCCCGCCGCGCGGGTGGAAGGCCCGTTCGTCTTCGTGCCGCTCCAGGTCCCCGGCGACTCGCAGATCCGCTACTTCGGAGGCTGGATCGATTCCGTCGAGTCGCTCGTCCGGGCCGTCCAGGCCGCCTCCGACCACCTGCCCGTCGGCTGGAGGATGGTCATCAAGGAGCACCCGTCCTCGCGCGTTCCCCTCGGGCACCTCGTCGATCCTGCCCGCCATCCGCGCTGCGTGCTCGACAACGCGACCGACACCTTCGAGCTCGTGCGCCGCTCCCGCGCCGTCATCACCATCAACTCCTCCGTCGGCCTCCAGAGCTTCTACTTCGACAAGCCCGTGGTTGTGCTCGGCCGGGCCTTCTTCGGCTTCGAGCCGCTCGTCGCCCGGCCCGCCTCCCAGGCGGAGCTCGACGCCCGCATGGCCGACGCCGACCGCCTCGGGTTCGATCCCGTGCTGCGCGACCGCTTCATGCGCTATCTCGTCTCGGCCTATTACTTCCCCGCGAACCTGCGCGCCGAGGGGCTCGACGCGGCCCAGCGCGGGCGCCTCGCCGCCCTGCTGCGCGGGGAGCGCGACGCCTGAGGCGGCGCCAAGGGCGCAAGGGGGTGAGCAGGGGCACAGGGGCAACAGTCGGTTTCGGAAAAACCGGCCTCCCCGCGCCGGTGAGCTTGGCGAGTGTGCCCGTCAGCGCGCCTCGCCCGGCCGCCAGGCGCGCACCCAGTCGGCCTCCATCCATGCGGCCGACCGCTCCCGGCTCCCGAAGCCGCCCGCGGGCACCTTGCCGGCCCAGCCCCCGTCCTTGACCTCGCTCGTGAGCAGCAGGTGCTGCGGCGCGCGCGACACCGGGATGTCCCCGGGCGCGGCCCAGGTCAGGGCGTCGTCGTAGAAGAACCGGTAGCCCTTCTCCGACCATTCCACCGCGTAGGTGTGCCAGCCCTCGTTGGCCGGCTTGGCGGGCTTGTTGCGCTGCGTCCGCGTCCGCTGGTGCGGCGGACCGTACCCGCCCCAGTGGATCGTGGTGTCGAAGTGGCCCCCGAATTGCGAGAGGTGCTCCACGATGTCGATCTCCACGCCGTCCGCGTCCGCCTTCGCCGGGTCCTTGCTCCTGCCGTAGGTCATCGGCATCATCCAGAAGGCCGACCACATCCCGGGCTGGGGCGAGAAGCGCAGGCGGGCCTCGAAGTAGCCCCGGGCCTGCTCGAACTTCCCCGCGGTGCGGAGGAAGCCGGTGTGGTGGACGCCCTCCTTGGTGAAGGTCGTGATGCGCAGGACGCCCCCGCGGACCGTCACCGCCTCGGCCGTGTTGACCCCGCCCTTGCGCGGGCCTTGCGCGACCTGCCAGCGCGCGGGGTCGACGCCTGCGCCGTCGAAGTTGTCCTCGAAGGCGAGGGTGAGGCCCGCCCCGGGCGGCTTGGCCGCGGCCAGGGCGGCGAGCAGGCACAGGAGCGGGCGCATCCCTTCCTTGTGGCCGCCCGGCCCAGCTTGGCAACGCCGTCCCGCTCAGCCGCCGTAAGGGTCGGGCTCCCCGCCGCGCCGCTTGAAGCGCCGGTGGACCCACAGGTATTGCTCCGGCGCGGCCCGCACCGCCGCCTCGAGGTCCCCGACCAACCGCAGGGTGTCCGCCTCCGGGTCGTCGGTCGGGAAATCGCCCAAGGGCTCGCCGAGGCGCAGCGTGTAGCTCCCGTCCTCCTCGCGCCGCCCGTAGAAGCTCATCACCGTCGCGCCCGTCATCGCCGCCAGCCGGCTGGTCGAGGTGTTGGTGATGGCGGGCTGCCCGAAGAAGGGGAGCAGCGCCGACTGGGCCGTCCAGCGTCCCTGGTCGGGCGCGTACCAGACAATCTCCCCCCGCTTGAGCGCGCGCACCAGGTCCGCCACCGCGTCCATCGGGATGGCCCGCCGAGTCCAGAGGGAGCGGTGGCGGCGCAGCAGCTCGCCCGCCACCGGGTTGTTCGGCTCGCGGTAAAGGCAGCAGATTCCCGCATGGAGCGTGAGCATCCGCCCCGTGATCTCCAGCGTGGTGAAGTGGCCCGACAGCAGGATGACGCCCTTGCCCCGGGCCTGCGCCTCCCGGAGGCGGTTGAGACCCTCGATGCGATGCGGCGGCAGCTCGGAGGTCGGAAGCCACCAGCAGCGGGCGACCTCCAGGATGCCGAGCGCGAGCGACCGGTAGTGCCGCGCCGCCAGCGCCTCCCGCCCGCGCCCGTCCAGCTCGGGAAAGCACAGCCCCAGGTTGGTCAGCACGACGCGCCTGCGGATGCGCAGCACGCGGAAGGCCAGCCATCCCGCGGCCCCGGCCAGCCTGCCTTGCCACGACCAGGGCAGGCGGCTCGCCAGCCACAGCAGTCCCACGCCCGCCCAGGTCGGCCAGAGCAGGGGATGGTGCGGGTGCGGCTTGGCGCGTCTGGCCATCTCCTCCCTTATGTCCGCCCCCTCGCAGGGCAGGGAAGTCCCAAATCAGCGCAGCGGCGCGGGTCGCCCGAGGAGCAGCGAGCCGAAGCGCCCCCAATCCCCCTCGCGCAGGCGCCGGTCCATCCGCACCTCGAAGTGGGCCGGCTCGCCCGGTTTCAGGTGCACCGCCCAAAGCGGGCTCGCCCGCGTCGGGATCATCGCGAATCGGATATCCCCCACCAGCACCCCGCCGTCCTCGGCCCGCTCGATGCTGTTCCACCCGCCGGTGAACCGGTTGAAGTCGTCGAGCAGCGCGCGGGCCTTGCTTCCGGCGGGCGGGTTCCTGGGGTCGAGCGGGTTCCAGACGCGCCGGGTCTCGCCCGCGCTGATGGTGGCCGCGCCGAAGGGGCCCACGTGCACGGCGGCGGTCCGCCATTCGCCGTCCATCTCCCAGATGCCCCGCCAGAGCACGAGGTTGGAGACCGTCGGCTTGACCGCCAGCCGCGCCGGCCGCTTGCCCAGCTCGGCGAGGAGCGCCGCCTCCGCCCGGTCGCGCTGCAGCTTGCCCAGGCCCGCGTAGGCGACGCACCAGGCGACGCCCGCCGCGGCCCACGCGCGGTTTCCGCTCCGCCACGCGGCCACCCCGAGGGCGAGCAGGGGCGCCGTCAGGGCGAGGTCGATGATGGGCAGGCAGTCCCACGCCACCCGCGCCTCCGAGAAGGGCCAGAGCACCATCGTGCCGTAGCTGGTGCAGGCGTCGTTGAGCACGTGCGAGAGCCCCGCCGCCAAGGCGACCAGGTAGAGCGGGCCGAACCGCGCGCCCTCCTTCCTTCGGAAGATCCATGCCGCCAGGCCCGCCGCGCCGGCCGCGAGCAAGGGCCAGAGGAGGAGGCTGTGGGTGAAGTGCCGGTGCCAGCGAAAGGCCACCAGCGGGTCGTCGGCCGAGCGGATCAGCAGGTCGATGTCGGGCAGCTCCCCCGCGACCAGGGCGGCCGTCGCCGCGGCCGCCAAGGGCAGGGTCCGTCCCCTCGCGGCCAGGCCGGCGCAGAGCCCGAGCGCGGCATGGGTCACGTTGTCCATTCCCCCATCCTGCCGACCTTTTGTCCAAAACGCAACGCGCGGCCGCTTGACCTCGGAACCTTGGGGACAAGGATGGGGTCACCCACCCACCCAACCCTCCCACCATGCGATTCGGCCTCAACACCTTCCTCTACACCAGCCCCTTCACCACCGCGCAGGCCCCGGCCCTCTTCGCCAAGCTGGCGCGCTGGGGCTTCGCGACCGTCGAGGTCGCCATCGAGGACCCGAGCCATGTCGACCCCGCCAAGGTCAAGGCCGCCGCCGCCAAGGCCGGCATCGCCATCGGCTCGATCTGCGCCGCCATGGGCCCCGGGCGCGACTTCCGCGGCTCGGCCGCCGACCAGCGCGCCGCCCAGAAGTACCTCAAGGCCCTCGTCGACCAGGCCGCCGCGATGGGCTGCCCCCGCGTCATCGGCCCGCTCTACTCCGTCGTGGGGCTCATCGGCTCGCATGACGACAAGACCAAGGCCGCCCACTTCAAGCTGGTGGTCAGGAACCTCAGGGAGCTTGGCGCCCACGCCCGGGCCAGGGGCGTCGAGCTCTGCGTCGAGCCCCTCAACCGCTTCGAGACCGACTTCCTCAACACCTGCGACCAGGG
Organism: Verrucomicrobiota bacterium; assembly: GCA_030831965.1. Taxonomy (GTDB): domain Bacteria; phylum Verrucomicrobiota; class Verrucomicrobiia; order Opitutales; family UBA953; genus UBA8828. The sequence continues at coordinate 157,458 of JAURJZ010000080.1, read as the reverse complement.
CCTGCGCCTGATCAAGGCGGTCAACCTGCCCAACGTGCGCCTGCACCTCGACACCTTCCACATGAACATCGAGGAGAAGGACCAGGCCGCCGCCATCCGCAAGGCCGGCCGCCACCTCGGCCACTTCCACGCCTGCGGCACCGACCGCGGCGTCCCCGGCGGCGACTCCCTCGACTGGAAGCCCATCGTCGCCGCGCTCAAGGCGATCAAGTACAAGGGTGACGTCGTGATCGAGTCCTTCACCACCGACGTCAAGGTGATCGCCCGCGCCGCCGCCATCTGGCGCGCCATCGAGCCCAGGCGCGACGACATCCCCGTCAAGGGCCTGCGCAACCTCCGCAAGGCCTTCGGCCGCCGCTGATTCCCCCGCCATGCGCCTCCTTCCCTCCCTCGCCGCCGCCCTCCTCGCCGCCTGCGCCGGGGGCAACGACCAGCCGCCCGCCCGCGCGCTCTTCGACGGCCGCACGCTCGATGGCTGGAAGGGCTCGTCCCACTGGTCCGTCGAGGACGGCGCCATCACCGGACGTTCCACCAAGGAGGCCCCGCTCAAGGCCAACACCTTCCTGGTCTGGCAGGGCGGCGAGGTCGGCGACTTCGAGCTGACCTTCCGCTACCGCATCGTCGGGGGCAACTCCGGCGTCCAGTACCGGAGCCGCCTCACCGACCCCGCCCAGTTCGCGGTCGGCGGGTATCAGGCCGACTTCGAGGCGGGCAAGACCTACTCCGGCATCCTCTACGAGGAGAGGGGCAGGGGCATCCTCGCCAACCGCGGCCAGGCCACGGTCTGGAGGACGGGGGCCAAGAAGCCCGAGGTCACCGCCACCCTTGGCAAGTCGGACGAGATCCAGGCGCGCATCCGCCACGAGGACTGGAACGAGTACCGCATCGTCGCCCAGGGCGGCCACCTGCGTCACTTCATCAACGGCGTCGCCACCGCCGAGTTCACCGACGAGACCGACATCGGCGCGCGCCGCGGCATCCTCGCCCTCCAGCTCCACGCCGGCCCCGCCATGACCGTCCAGTTCAAGGACCTCCTCCTCCGCGAGACCAAGTGAGCCCCTCCCCCATGTACCCGCGCCTGCTCGCCGCCCTCCTCCTCGCCGCCGCCTCCCTCGCCGCCGCCGAGAGGCGCAACGTCCTCCTCATCGCCGGCCGCCAGAGCCACGCGCCCGGCGAGCATGAGCACAACGCCGGCGTCCTCCTCCTCGCCAAGTGCCTGCGCGAGGGTGCGGCCGACCGGGTCGACGTCGATGTGGCCCTCAACGGCCAGTGGCCCTCCGCCGACCGCGTCGACAAGGCCCACACCATCCTCATCTACTCCGACGGCGGCGGCGGGCATCCCGCGCTGCCCCATCTCGACCACCTTTCCCGCAGGATGGCCGCCGGCGCCGGCCTCGTCGCCCTCCACTACGCCGTCGAGCCCGCCTACGCCTGCGAGAACTGGGACGGCAAGACCCGCCCGCCCGCGCCCGAGCGCTCCTCCAAGGGACGCGGCGCCAAGGAGTTCAAGGAGTGGCTCGGCGGCTACTTCGAGCAGCATTGGTCCGTCAACCCCCACTGGTACGCCGACTTCAAGCAGCTGCCCGACCACCCGATCAGCCGCGGCGTCACCCCCTTCGGCTCCCAGGACGAGTGGTACTTCCACATGCGCTTCAAGGACAAGATGGAGGGCGTCACCCCCATCCTCTCGGCGGTCGCCGGGCCCGACACCATGAAGCGCGGCGACGGCGCCCACAGCGGCAATCCCGAGGTCCGCGCCAGCGTCGCCCGCGGCGACGCCCAGGTCGTCGCCTGGGCCGTCCAGCGCGCCGACGGCGGACGCGGCTTCGGCTTCACCGGCGGCCACTTCCACAAGAACTGGGGCGTCGACGCCCAGCGCACCGTCGTCCTCAACGCCATCCTCTGGACCGCCAAGGCCGAGGTGCCCGCGGGCGGCGTCCCCTCCAAGGTCACCGAGGAGGATCTCAAGGCCAACTTGGACAAGAAGCGCTGACCCAGGCCGGCGAAACCGGCCTCGGATGCGGTGTCAGCGGTCTTGGCGGGAGACAACGCGCCGAAGCTCGTTTCCTCAGGCAGGGCGGCTTCCCCGAAGCCGTCTTTTCCTCCCGTGCCCCTGATTCTCCGACAGTCCATTTGACCGCCGCGGGTTATCCCCGAAGGTGCCGGGCATGTCCCGCACCTACGCGCTCATCGGCGGCAATTCCGGCATCGGCCTCGCCCTCGCGAGGCGCCTGGTCGCCGCCGGCCACGCCGTCCACGCCGCCGCGAGGAAGGCCGGGCCGCTGGCGGAGCTGGGGGTGCCGGTGCAGCCGTTTGACGCCGAGGCGCCCGGCGCGCTCAGCTGGCCCGAGCGCCTCGACGGATTGGTTTACTGCCCCGGCACGATCGCCCTTAAGTCGTTCGGGCGCCTCAGCGCCGACGACTTCCTGCGCGACCTGCGGGTGAACCTCCTCGGCGCCGTCGCCGCCCTGCAGTCAGCCCATCCCGCCCTCCGCGCCTCCGGCTCGGCCTCCGTCGTCCTCTTCTCCACCGTCGCCGTCGCCCAGGGCATGCCCATGCACGCCAGCATCGCCGCCGCCAAGGGCGCGGTCGAGGGCCTCGCCCGCTCCCTCGCCGCCGAGTGGGCCCCGCACGTGCGGGTGAACGTGATCGCACCCTCGCTCACCGACACCCCCCTGGCCGGCAACCTGCTAGCGGACGACACCCGCCGCGCCGCGGCCGCCAAGCGCCATCCCCTCCAGCGCGTCGGCGACGCCGACCAGCTCGCGGAGGCGGCCGAGCACCTGCTCGGCCCCGGCAGCGGCTTCATGACCGGCCAGGTCCTCCGCATCGACGGCGGCCTGTCGTCCGTGCGGTTGCTCTGAGGGACGCATTGCGCCTTGGGCATTGGGGCTGCTGGTGACCCTGCAATGCGGCGTCGGCGGTGACTGCGGCGTCGGTGGTGACTGCGGTGTCAGCTGTTCGATTGCCGAGCGGCATTTGCTGGAAGCGACACTAGCGGCGATTACGGCGAACTCTCGCTGCGCTCGTCCTGCAACCATCAGGCAACGATCGCCGGCGAGTTCTCGCCCGCTGACACCGCAGTCACCGCAGGCACCGCAGCCCCCGCTCTCTGATCGGCCTTGGCCGATCAGAGCATCATCAGCGCCGGCTCCTCGAGCATCTGCCGCAGGGCCTGCAGGAACTGCGCGCCGGCGGCGCCGTCGACCACGCGGTGGTCGCCGGACAGGCCGATCACCATGCGCTGGCCGACCATGATGCGCCCCTGGGCGTCGACCACCGGCTTGGCCACGGTGGCTCCGACCGAGAGGATTGCGGCGTTGGGCACGTTGATGATGCCGAAGAAGCCGGTCACCCCGTACATCCCGAGGTTGGTCACGGTGTAGGTCGAGCCCGACATCTCGGCGGGGGTCAGCTTCTTGGCGCGGGCCTTGGCGATGAGCGCCTTGGCCTCGAGGGCGACGTCGCGGAGGGACTTGGCCTGGGCGTCGCGCACCACGGGCGTGACGAGGCCGTCCTCGAGCGCCACGCCGAAGGCGAGGTGCACCGCGCCGTGGGTGCGGATGCTGGTGCCGGCCCAGGAGGCGTTGACCGCCGGCACCCGGCGCAGGGCCTCGGCCGAGGCCTTGAGGATGAAGTCGTTGACCGAGAGCTTGAGCGCGTCCTTGGCGTCCTTGCCCGCGGCCTCGGCGAGGCGCTTGTTCAGCGTCTCGCGCAGGGCGAGCAGCGGGGCGGCGTCGACCTCCGTCTCGAGGTAGAAGTGGGGTACGGTGACCTTCGACTCCAGCAGGCGCCGGGCGATGGTCTGGCGCATGTTGGAGACGGGCACGTCCGCGTCGGGCTGGATGCCCTTGCCGTCGGCCGGGGCGGCGACCGCCACGTTGACGGGGCCGGTGGGTGCCGCGGGAGCCGAGGCCGCCGCGATCACGTCGTTGCCGACCACGCGTCCACCCGGGCCGGTGCCGCGGAGGGCGCCGAGATTCACGCCGGCCTTCTCGGCCATGCGCTTCGCGTAAGGCGAGGCGGCGACGCGGTCGCCCGAGACGGCGGGCAGGGCCTGGGGCGCGCAGGAGACGCCGGTGGACTCGGGGATGGAGGGGACGGCGGCGGCCTTCGCGGCCTTCGCGGGAGCGGGCGCCTCGGCCTTGGCCGCGGGCGCCGCCTTGGCGCCGGGCTCGGGTGCGGCCTCGCCCTTCTTGCCGATGGCGCAGATGGGGGAGCCGACGGGCAGCTGGGCGCCGCCGGGGGCGTAGATCTTGAGCAGGACGCCGGGGATGGTGTTCTGCACCTCCATGGTCGCCTTGTCGGTCTCAACCTCGCAGAGGATGTCGCCGAAGGCGAGCGTGTCGCCCTCCTTGACGTTCCATTTGACCAAGGTCCCGACCGTCATCGTGTCGGAGAGCTTGGGCATGTCGATGATGTCGGCCATGGTCGGAAAGGGTGCGGGGCTTAGGCGAGGACCTTGAGGGCGCCCTCGACGACGCGCGCGGGGTTCGGGATCTGGATGTCCTCGAGCGGCTTGCAGTAGATCTGCGGGGCGTCGATGGACGACACGCGGCCGATCGGCGCGTCGAGGTCGTCGAAGGCCTTGGCTTGGATCAGGTAGGCGAGCTGGGCGTCGACGCCGCAGAAGGGCTTGTTCTCCTCCACCAGCAGGACGCGGTGGGTCTTGCGCACCGAGGCGAGGACCGTCGCCTCGTCGAGCGGGCGGATGGAGCGGAGGTCGACCACCTCGACCGACACGCCGTGCTCCTTCTCGAGGATCTCGGCGGCCTTCAGCGAGGTCAGGACCGCCCGCCCGTGGGCCACGATGGTCAGGTCGGCGCCGACGCGCTTCACGTCGGCCGAGCCGAGGGGGACGATGTAGTCCTCGTCGGGCACCTCGCCCTTGTCGTTGTAGAGGATGGTGTTCTCCATCACGTACACCGGGTCGTTGTCGCGGATGGCCGCCTTCATCAGGCCCTTGGCATCGTAGGGCGTGGCCGGGCAGACCACCTTGATTCCCGGGTGGGAGGCGAGGATGGCCTCGGGCGTGTGGGAGTGGGTCGCCCCGACGTTCGTGCCGCCGTTGGCCGGACCGCGGATGACGATGGGGCAGTTGATCAGGCCGCCCGACATGTAGCGGATGTTGCCCGCGTTGTTCACGATCTGGTCGAACGCCACGTAGCTGAACGACCAGAACATCAGCTCCATCACCGGGCGGATGCCGAGCATGGAGGCGCCGATGCCGACGCCGATGAAGCCGGCCTCGGAAATGGGGGTGTCGACGACGCGCCTGGGGCCGAACTCCTTGAGCAGGCCCTCCGTCACCTTGTAGGCGCCGTTGAACTGGGCGACCTCCTCGCCCATCACGACGACGTTCTCGTCGCGCGCCAGCTCCTCGCGGAGGGCGGCGCGGATGGCTTCTCGGTAGGAAAGGACGGGCATGGGGTTCAGTCGCCGAAGATGATGGTGCCGCGCGAGGTGGTCTTGGGGCCGCGGTTGTCCTCCTCCCAGTAGATGTCCTGGGTGATGGCGGAGGGCTCGGGGTAGGGGGAGGCGTCGGCGAAGGCCGCGGCCTTCTCGGCCTCGTCCATCGCAGCCTCGTTGATCGCGGCCACCTTGGCGGCGTCGAGCACGCCCTCCTCGAGCAGCGCCTTCTCCCACAGCTTGATCGGGTCCTTGTTCTCGCGGTAGTCCTTGATCTCCTCCTTGTCGCGGTAGGTCTTGTCCGGGTCGGACATCGAGTGGCCGAAGTAGCGGTAGGTGAAGATCTCGAGCACCGTCGGGCGCGACTTCTCGTGGGCCCGCCTGACCGCGGCCGCGGTCTTCGCCCGCACCTCGTAGAGGTCGTGGCCGTTGACCAGGTCCCAGTCCATCCCGTAGCCCTCCGCGCGCTGCGCGAGGGAACCGGGGTGGGCGGTGGAGCGCTCCTGCGAGGTGCCCATCGAGTAGCCGTTGTTCTCGATGACGAAGATGACGGGGATGTCCCACAGCGCCGCGAGGTTGTAGGCCTCGTGCACCGCGCCTTGGTTGACCGCGCCGTCGCCCATGTAGGTCAGGCAGCAGCCCTTGAGGCCCTTGTGCTTCAGGGCGTAGGCGATGCCGGCGCCGAGGGGAGCCTGGCCGCCGACGATCCCGTGGCCGCCCCAGTAGTTCTTGTCGGGGGCGAAGTAGTGCATCGAGCCGCCCTTGCCCTTGGAGCAGCCGGTCGCCTTGCCCTGGAGCTCGGCCATGCAGCTGTTCATGTCCATGCCCACCATCAGGGCGTGGCCGTGGTCGCGATACCCCGTGATCAGGTGGTCGTCCTTGCCCAGGACGGAGAGGGTGCCGACCGCGATGGCCTCCTGGCCCACGTAGAGGTGGAGGAACCCGCCGATCTTGCCCTGCTGGTAGGTCCGGATGCAGCGCTGCTCAAAGTGGCGGATGCGCGCCATCTGGGTGTAGAGCCGGATTTTATCCGCCTTGGACAGGCGGGCGTTGGCCGGGTCCTTTGCGTAGGCCGAGGGCCCGGGCGGGCGCTTCAGGGACTCGGGGTGGGTGAGGGCGTTGGGCTTGGCCACGGCGGTTACGAGCTCGGGATTGGACGGCGGAGGGCGGAGAAGGTCAAGCGAGAGGGTTCCGGCCCGGGATTTTGCCTTGACCCTACGCCCCCTCGGTCGCCCTCTTAACCCTCCCCATGGAGCCCGGTCCCGAACCCGCCGAGCGTGAGCTCGTTGTCCAGAACAAGATGGGCATCCACACCCGTCCGGCGGCCCAGATCGTGCGTCTCGCCAACCGCTACCCGGATGTCGAGCTCAGCGTCGCCAAGGACGACGAGACCGTTAACGGCAAGAGCATCATGTCCCTCATGATGCTCGCCGCCGGCCAGGGCTCCCGGCTGCGCTTCTCCGCCAAGGGCGTCGGCGCCTCGGCCTTGCTTGGCGAGATGGAGGCGCTCTTCGCGCGCAAATTCGACGAGAACTGAGCCGTGCTGGCCCCTCTCCTCGCCCTCCTCCTGAGCGCCACCTCCGGCCCGGCCTCCGCTCCCCAGGCGATGACCGACCTGGAGGTGCCCCGCTATCTCCGCGGCGGCGAGCTCGCCGAGTGGTCGCGCGCCCGACAGATGCACGATGCCGGCCAAGCCCGCGTCGCCCAGGGCACCAGCATCATCAACACCCCCCGTTTCCAGAGCGCCGGCAAGGGCTTCGAGACCCCCGCCGAGGCCAAGGCCCGGGGCGAGAAGATGGTCAAGGAGGGGCAGGAGCAGGTCGCGCGGGCCCAGCTCACCCTTGGCCGCCTTCGCGCCAACGCCGCCAACCGGCTGGCGGAGATGACCAAGACGGTCAGCGACGCCGCCGACCTGCCCGCGCAGTCCTGGGACGACGGCCTTCTCCTCTCCGCCATCCGCGGCATCAAGTCCGCGCGCGACGCCGGCTGCTCCAAGCACCACCTCGTCGGCACCTGGTCGTTCGACACCCAGGGCGTTCCGCAGGCCAATCCCGCGCTCAACGAGAGTTTCCGCGCCGCCTGGTCCAAGGCCCAGGCCGAGCGGCCGCTGCTCCAACCCGCGCCCGCCGGAGGCTACCGCCTCGGCCCTCCCGGCTCGGAAGGAGCCCCGCCTACCTTCGCCGCCGGCTGGACCCCGCCGGCCCGGCCCGGCGAGGTCGCCCTGGCCTGGGTGGAGATCCACGCGCTCAACGACGAGGCCTCGCTTGTCTTCCTCCGCGTGGCCGACGCCTACACCCTCCGCCTCCTCGCCTCCGAGGCGTTCCTCTCCTCGCCCAAGGGGACCAAGCCCTCCCTGCGCGGCACGATGAGCCTGCGCGACGACCGCAGCTTCCTCCCGCGGCTCGCGACCCAGCCCACCTGGCGGCTCGGCTACGCCTCCGGTTCCCCGGCCCTCGGCGCCGCCATCCTGCGCCATCTTTGCTACCGCCTCGGCCATGTCACCGTCTGGGCCGACGAGGCCCTCGTCGGCCTCCTGCCCGGCTCCGCCGGCGCCAGCCGCGCCAACGCCGTCTGGGAACTGCGACCCCTTCCCCCGCCCGCCGCCAAGGCCGGCGACGCCCCCGCCGCCTTCCTCCGCTCCTATCGCCTGACCTCGGCCGCCAACGACGAGTCGGTCGATGTCGGCGAGCTCGCGCTCCGGCTCGAGCCCGAGGTCAAGCCCTCAGGCGGCTGAGCCATCGCCGCGCCGCCCCGCCTGCGTCTCGCGCAGCAGCCGGCGCACCTTTGGCTCGACCCGCAGGCGGTGCGCGGCCCCCATCCGGTCGATGAAGAGCACCCCCTGGCAATGGTCGTGCTCATGCTGGATGCAGCGGGCGAGGAGCCCGGTCGCGACCAGGCGGCGCGGCGCGCCCGCCAGGTCGCGGAAGTCGACCGCCACCCGCTCGACCCGCGGCACCTCCCCGCGGACGCCGGGGAACGAAAGGCAGCCCTCCTCCATCGGCTCGGGCTCGCCCGGCAGCACCGTGACCTCGGCGTTGGCCAGCGCGAGCGGCATGACCTCGGCGGGATCGGCGATGGGTCGCCCGTCGAGCTCGAGCGGCTCCCGATCGTGGCCCGTGTCGAGCACGAAGAGCTGCAGCGGGCGGCCGACCTGGGGCGCGGCCAGCCCGATGCCGCGGGCGTCCCGCATGGTCTCGAGCATGTCCCTCGCCAGCTGGGCCAGCGCGGCGTCGAACGCCCGCACCGGCTCGCCCCTGGCCCGCAGGACAGGGTCGCCGTAGTTGACAATCGGGAGCACGGCCACCGTCACTCGCCGCGGCTGTAGCCACCCTCCTCGCAGGTGCGAACGAAGGCCTCGGCCCGCCGCCGCAGCTCGTCCCAGCGGGTCCGCAGCCGCCGGCTCTCCGCGGCGTCGACCTCCCGGTCCTCCGCCGCCTGCACGACGTCGGCGATGAGCAGGCCGAACTCCCTCACCAGCCCGTTGGCCGCGCGCCCGAGGTCCGGCTCGCGCTCCGGGCTCTCGGGGGCGAAGCGCCCGCCGGCCCGCTGGCAAAGCCACTCGATGATGCGGGGGTCGTCCGTCGCCGCCATCAGCTGGGCCGCCCGCTCCAGCGGGTTGGGCTGCCCGCTGCCGTCGGCGGCGGGCTCTCGCCACTTGTACAGGAGCGAGGTCGAGATGCCGAGCTTGCCCGCCGCCTCGGCATGCGCCGCCTGGCGCGTCCCGCCCGCGGCCACCGCCCGGTCTCCCGCCGCGCGCAGCGCCTCGTCGACCACCTCGTGGGCGCGGCGGACGCGGGTCTTGGGACGCTGGGGGGGCTTCCGGGCCATGCCCCTTGCTAGGCCCGGGCCGCCGTCTCGGCAAGCCCCGCGGCGGCGGTTCGGAAAAGGTGGACGGCTTCCGTCGGCCCCCTTGAATCCCTCGCATGACCCTCCTTCCGCTGGCGGCCCTCTTCCCCGAGTCCGGCTTCGGCGTCCCCCTCGCCCTTGTTCTCGCCGGCCTGATCCTCATCGGGGCCGAGTTCCTCCTGCCCGGCGCCATCGTCGGCACCCTCGGCGCCCTCCTCGGCCTCGTCGGCCTCGCCCTGGCGGCCAGCCACGGCCTCGGCGAGTTCCTCGCCCTCGCCGCGATCTTCGTGACGGGCATCGGCGTCGAGCTCCTTGTCTTCCGCCGGCTCGTGCCCGACCTGGCGGCCCGCCTCGGCATCGCCAACCCGACGGTCGACACCGGCGCGGCCGTGCCCGGCGCCGGCGCCTTCGCCGCCCTCGTCGGCCGGGAGGGCGTCGCCCTCACCGCGCTTAGCCCCACCGGCTCGGTCGAGGTCGCGGGGCGCCGCGTCGAGGCCACCTCGGCCGACGGCTTTCTCGACAAGGGCACGACGGTGACCGTCGCCGACACCCTCCCCGGCGGCGTCCTTGTCCGCCGCGCCCGCTGATTTCCCCATGGACCCCGCCATCCTCAAGATCCTCGCCTACGTCGCGCTCGCCGCCGTCGGCCTCCTCGTCCTCTTCTCCCTCGGGTTCCTCCCCGTCTGGACCCGCGCCCAGCTGGCCGGCGCCGGGGTCGGGCTCGGCGAGCTCATCGGCATGCGCCTCCGCGGCGTGCCGTACGCCGTCGTGGTCGACGCGCGCATCGCCGCCGGCAAGGCCGGCCTGCCCATCGGCATCGACATGCTCGACGCCCACTACCTCGCGGGCGGCAACATCGTCCAGACCGTGCAGGCCCTCATCGCCGCCCAGAAGTCCGGCATGCCGCTCGACTGGAAGCGCGCCTGCGCGATCGACATCGCCACGCGCGGCACCAACAAGTCCGTCCTCGAGGCCGTCCTCACCTCCGTCAGCCCCAAGGTCATCGACTGCCCCAACCCCGCCAGCGGACGCGCCACCATCGACGCCGTCGCCAAGGACGGCATCCAGGTCAAGGTCAAGGCGCGCGTCACCGTGCGCACCAACCTCGAGCGCTTCGTCGGCGGCGCCCAGGAGGAGACCATCATCGCGCGCGTCGGCGAGGGCATCGTGACCACCATCGGCTCGTCGGATTCCTACAAGACCGTCCTCGAGAACCCCGACCGCATCTCCAAGACCGTCCTCCAGCGCGGCCTCGACGCCGGCACCGCCTACGACATCCTCTCCATCGACATCGCCGACATCGACGTCGGCGAGAACATTGGCGCCCAGCTCCAGGAGGCCCAGGCCAACGCCAACAAGAACATGGCCCAGGCCGAGGCTGAGATCCGCCGCGCCGCCGCCGTCGCCCTCGAGCAGGAGATGAGCGCCCGCGTCGAGGAGATGCGCGCCCGCCTCGTCGAGGCCGAGTCCCAGGTTCCCCAGGCCCTCGCCGAGGCCCTGCGCACCGGCAAGATGGGCTTCATGGACTTCTACCGGATGGAGAACCTGCGGTCCGACACCGACATGCGCCGCGGCATCGCCGGCTCGGGCGAGGCGCCCAAGCCCTGATCCCGCCCCCGCATGGAGCTTCTCCTCATCGCCGCCGTCATCGCCCTGCTCCGCTGGGTGGCGGGCAAGATGTCGGCCGAGGAGGAGACCCCCGCTCCCCTCCCTCCCCCCGTCCCCGCCCCGCGTCCGCGCCGGATACGTCGCGCCGAGCCGCTCGCCGCCGCGCCCGACCCCGGGCCGCGCGCCGATGCCCGTCCGCCCTCCGCCCTGCCGTCCGCGCCCATGCCCTCGCCTCGCCGCGTCTCGCCGTACGCCCGCGATTTCCGCGACCCCGCCTCGCTCCGCCGGGCCGTCGTCGCCCGCGAGGTCCTCGGCCCGCCGCTCTCCCTGCGCGGCCGCTGATCAGCCGCGCAGCGCCCGCCAGCCGCGCGCGAGCGCGAACATCAGGCAGCACCCGCCGACCATCGCCGCGCCCGAAGGCAGGTCCGCGAGGTGGTACGAGGCGAGTAGCCCGCCCGTGCATCCCAGCAGCGCGAGCGCCGAGGCCCAGGCCATCGCGCCCGCCAGCGAGCGCGCCAGGAGCAGCCCGGCCGCCGCGGGCACGATGAGCAGGGCCGATGTCAGCATCGCGCCGAGCAGCCGGACCGCCGCCGCGGCGGCCAGCCCCGCCAGCGCCACCAGCCCGAGGCGGAGCAACGCCGGCCGGAGGCCGGCGAGGCGCGCATAGTCCTCGTCGAGGGCCGATGCCTCGAGGGCGCGGTGGCCGGCGGCCAGCGCCGCCAGCGCGCCCGCCGCCGTCGCCGCCATCCCCCATGTCTCGCCCGGCCCGATGCCGAGCGCCGTCCCGAAGAGCAGGCCCGTGAAATCGCGCCACGACTGCGCCTGCGCCATCAGCACGATGCCCAGCGCGAAGAGCGCCGACTGCGCCACCCCCACCGCCGCGTCCTCGCCCGCCTCGCGCCGGCCGCCGACCAGCGCGATCAGGCCCGCCGTCGCCACCGCCGCGGCCGCGGCGCCAAGCTGAGGCGACAGGCCGAGGAGCCAGGCCGCGACCACCCCGGGCAGCAGGGTGTGCGTCAGCGCCGACCCCACGAACGTCATGCGCCGCGCCACCAGGTGCGTGCCCAGGCAGGCGCAGGCCACCGCGCAGCAGGCCGTGCCCAGCCAGGCCCGCAGCATGAAGCCGTGCGAGAAGGGCTCGGTGATCCACTCAGGCATGGCGGTGCGGGTGATGCCCCTCGCAGGCGAGGCGGACCTCGACCGCGCCCGCCTCGACCGACAGCACCCGGTCGAAGGGCGAGCTGTCCGCCGGGTCGTGCGTGGTCACCACCACGGTCGCCCCGGCCAGCGCCGGACCGAAGAGAATGGCGTCGAGCGCCCGGCGGCTGGCGTCATCCAACCCCGCGTAGGGCTCGTCGAGCAACAGCAGCGTCGCCCCCTGGGCCAAGGCCCGGGCGATGAGCGCGCGCTGCAGCTGCCCGCCCGACAGCTCATGCAGCAGCCGACCCGACAGGGACTCAAGCCCCACCGAGGCGAGCGCCGCCGCCGCCCGGTCCCGATCGCCCCGGCTCAGCAGGAATCCCCAGCGCGAGCGCTCGATCCGACCCATCTCGGCCAGCCGGCGAACCGTGCAGGGGAAGCCCTGGGTCAGCGCGGGACGCTGGAAGAGCAGGGCGACATCCGGGCGGCCCGGCGCCGCCGGCTCCCCGTGCACGCGCAGGCCGCCCGCCGCCACCGGCGCCAGCCCGGCGATTGCCCGCAGCAGCGTCGACTTGCCCGCGCCGTTCGGCCCGACCAGGGCCGCGCGGCACCCTCTTGGGATGGAGAATCGCGCCCCGCGCACCACCACGGGCGCGCCCGGGGCCGGCCTCAGCGCGAGGGCCTCCGCCTCAACGGCCGGTGCGTCGCATCCGCAGCCCCCGCTCATCGCGACAACGCCTCCGCCAGCGTCCGCGCGCTCTCGCGCATCATGCCCGCCCACGTCGCCGCCTCGCCCGCGGCCGCCAGCGTGTCGATGCGCAAGGCCACCGGCGGCGGTAGGCCCGCCTCCCTCGCGATTGTCTCGGCCGCGGTCGCCCGCTGGCCGCGGTCGACCACGATGGCGCGGACCGACCGTCGCCTCGCCAGCTCCGCGAATCGCACCATCTCCCGCGCCGAGGGGTCCGCCGCCTCCGTCGTCGAGGCCTTCAGGATCACCCCCTCGATCCTCAGCCCGTAACGGCGGGCGATCCGCCCCAGGTTGTCGTGGTTCGTCAGCAGGCCGCGCCGCTCCTCGGGAACGGCGCCGAGGATCGCCCTCACGTCGGCGTCAACCGCGCGCGCCTTGGTCGCGAAGGCGGCCAGCCTCGCCTCTCCCTGCTCGGATTGGCGGCTTCCCGGTGTGCGCAACAGGGCGGCGTGCAGGCTGCGCCCCATCGCCTCGACCAACTCCGGATCGGTCCAAACATGCGGATCGACGCCCTCCTGGCGGCGGAGCAGCGTGTGCTTGGCCCCCGTTGATTCCGAAGGGCAGCAGGCCAAATGGTCCCCCTTGTCCGAAATCCACGGCTTCCCCATCCACAAGACCTTGGTCTCCAACTTGTTGGATTTTATAATTTGTTGAAGCCAAGGCTCGAGAAGGGGGTCGAAACCGACGATCAAATCGGCCTGCAGAAGCCGCTTAACGTGCCCCGGCGTCGGCTGGAACGCATGCGGGTCGGTGCCGGGCGCCATCAAGCTGGTCACCTCAGCCGAGGGGTGGGCGATCGCCCATGACCAATCGGCCGGGATGGCCGAGGCGCAAACCACCCGAAACCCCTCTGAACAGAGGGCTTTCCCGGTCATCAGGCAGGCAAGAATCAGGCCGATTCGTCCCATGGAAAACCCCCATAACAACACCTGTCGCATGAAACGCAAACTATTTGCGTTTAGCCATCTCTCCGGGGTTTTTTGGATTTGCCTATGACGGGTGCTCGTTTACCTCATTTTGGCTTATGTCTTCCCCCCTCATCGGGTGCTTGGCGGCCTTGTCCCTGCTGGCCGCGCCCTCCCTCCTTGGGCAGGCCGCACCCGTCGCCGCCCCGGGCGCGGTGCCGCCCGATCGCTCGGTGGTGATCAAGGACGTCAAGTTCGCCCAGACCCGCCTCAACGGCATGGCCACCAATCCCTGGAACCGGGTCGAGGTGGTGGTCGACCCCAAGGCCAATCCCGACCCCAAGGCCCTCAACAAGCGCTGGGTCGACAAGGTCAAGGTCACCGCGACCCTCGTCTTCAAGATCGCCGGGAAGCCCGCCGAGGAGTGGAACTACTATCGCTCGACCGCCACCGTCCTCACCCTCGAGGTCAACTCCCCCCGCTCGGTTTTCTTCTACCTCCCGGGCGATGTCGTGAAGCGCGACAACCTCCGCAAGGACCCCGACCACTTCTTCGTCGAGCTCGAGGTCGCCGGCACCCAGCAGGCCCTCTTCGACGCCCGCGGCGCCCTGGTCGCCGACCAGAAGAACGCCCTGAGCCGCACCCTTGTCAGCAAGGCCGATTTCGACGGCGCCAAGGGCTTCGCCGACCGCGGCTCGATGCTCAACGCCGGCATTCTCCGGCCCCAGTATCTCGTCGACATCGTCGAGGACGTCGCCCGCTTCTCCCCTGAGTTCGTGCGCGAGGACGTCTCCTCGCGCTGAGCCCGCCCCACGCCCCGCCGCCATGAGCGCAAGCTCCCACGCCACCATCGTCAACCTCGGGGCCTCGCACGTCTCCGTCTCCGCCTTCTCCGTCAACGCGGGCCGTCTCTCGCTCGAGCGTCTCTTCGCGCAGGACCTGCCCGTCGGCATCACCGGCGAGGAGGAATGGCTGGCCGCCGCCGTCGAGGCCCTCCGCGGCCTCGTCCAGCAGCACGGGCTCTCCGGCACCGCCACGGTCATCGTCCCCGGGTTTCTCCTCCTCTCGAAGCCCCTCAAGGTTCCCCAGGTCGAGAAGGCCCGCCAGGCCCAGATCATCGCCTTCGAGGCCCAGAACGCGATTCCCTACCCGCTCTCCGAGGTCGTCTGGGGCAGCCAGGTCCTCGCCTCCGACGGCGTCGAGTCCGAGGTCCTTCTCTTCGCCCTCCGCTCCGACATCTCCGGCCGCATCGCCCGCCTCATCACCGAGGCCGGCCTCCGCCCGACCGTCATCCAGGCCTCGCCCCTGCTCGACGGCCTCGCCTGGCGCCTCGCCTCCGGGGACGCCGCCGACGAGGTCCTCATCGTCAACGTCGGCTCCCGCACGACCAACCTCACCTTCCTCGGCGCCCAGGGCATGAGCGTCCAGACCGCCACCCTCGGCGGCAACACCATCACCCAGGCCGTCTCGGACAACACCGGCAACGCCTTCGCCAACGCCGAGGCCCTCAAGGTGGGCTTCTTCTCCGGCGTGCTGCAGCTGGCCGAGTCCGATCCCCAGGCCGCCGTCCTCGTGGCCAACGCCCAGGCCTTCTCCAAGCGCCTTGCCCAGGATATCAACCGCCGGCTCATCGGCCTCCGCCGCGGCACCCAGGGCCGCCAGCTCTCCCGGGTCCTGCTCACGGGCCGCACCGCCCAGCTCCCCGGACTCCGCGAGCAGCTCGCCGAGACCCTTCGCGTGCCGGTCGAGACCCTCGACCCCCTCGGCGCCGTCTCGCTCGGCGCCTCCGTCAACCCCGAGTACGTCGAGGCCTGCCGCGCGCAGATTTCCGAGCCCATCGGCGAGGCCGCGCGCCTCGTGCTCCCGGACCCCGCCGGCGTCAACCTCATCCCCCCGGCCATCGCCGCCCAGCTCGCCTTCGACGCCCGCAAGCCCCTCCTCATCGCCGCCGCCGCGCTTCTCGCGCTCAGCCCCCTCCCGCTCTGGTGGGGGCTCCAGTCCGGCGCCGCCAAGGCCGTCGCCCTCGTCAGCAGCGTCAAGGGCCGCGAGGCCGAGCTCGCCGCACGCCGCACGGAGCTGGCCGACATCCGCGCCAAGTCCGCGTCCCTCGCCGCCGTCAACGCCCAGCTTGAGTCCGTGGTCCAGAACCGCGCGAACTGGAACGACTTCCTCGCCGAGCTCCAGACCCAGGTGCTCGCCAACCGCCATGTCTGGATCGAGGAGCTCCGGCTCACCCGCACCACGCTCCCCGCCCCGGCCGTCCCCGAGGGCGAGCCGCCGCCCCCGCCGCCCGCCCAGGTCGTCCGCGTGACGCTCGTCGCCCGCCTTCTCCTGCCCGAGGTCGGCCCCGCCAAGGACGCCGTGATCAACGCCGAGGCCTTCCGCCGCCGCCAGCGCGAGCTGGTCGAATCCCTGCGCAAGAACAGCTTCGTCTCGGGTCTGGCCGACGGCGACATCCGCGCCGACACCTCCCAGCCCAACCTTCCCAAGCTCACCCTCACCTTCACGGTCAAGGCCGAGAAGCCCCTCTGAGACCATGGCCAGCAGACCCAACATCAATTTCCAGGCGACGGTCGGCGCCCTGGTCGCCGTCTTCGCCCTCGGCGCCTGGTTCGCCCACGCCGCCTGGCAGAGCCACGGCAAGGCGCTCGACGACCTCCGCCGAGCGGATGTCACCGTCGGCGGCCTCCTCCGCGGCTCCGCCGTCGAGGGCGCGGCCGACCCCGTCGCCCTGACCGAGGCCAATGTCACCGCCGCCAAGAACGACCTCGCGGCTCTCACCGCCCGCCGGGTCGCCCTCCGCAACGCCATCGCCGGCGAGCCCGACAACCAGATCGTCTCCAAGTTCGGCGGCATCGCCAACGAGCTCGGCACCCAGATCCAGGAATCCGTCTCCCGCTGGCGCCGCGACGCCGCCGCCAAGGACGTCAAGCTGCCCAAGGATGAGATCTGCTTCGGCTTCCGCCGCTACGTCCGCAACGTCGGCACCCAGCCCCAGCGCCTCTACACCGAGGTCGACCGCCAGCGGCTCATCATCGGCTGGCTCTTCAGCACCCTCCTCGAGTCCCGCGCCGCCGGCGCCCCCCTCTTTCTCCAGTCCATCGACCGCGAGCCGATCGAGACCTTCCCCCAGGTCAGCGGCCCCGCCGGCGACAGCCAGGTCTTCACCCTCGACACGCCCTCGGCCGAGGTTCTCAACGTCAAGCCGCAGAGCGACGAGTTCATCCTCGCCGGCCACACCTACCGCCGGCCCGGCCTCGTCGGCTCCCTCGCCTTCCAGGTCCGCTTCGTCGGCCGCACCGACACCCTCCGGGCCTTCGTCAACCTCGTCCAGAATTCCGGCCGACCCGTGGCCATCTCCTCCATCCAGGTCGCCGCGCCCTCCGCCGAGGCCCTCCGCGAGCTCTTCGCCGCACCCGCCAGCCTGACGCCCACCGCCGCGGCGCCCGGCGGCCTCCCTTCCCTCGCCTTCGGCGGGCTAGCCGATGCCCCCTCCGCGCCCGGCGCCGCG
Organism: Verrucomicrobiota bacterium; assembly: GCA_030831965.1. Taxonomy (GTDB): domain Bacteria; phylum Verrucomicrobiota; class Verrucomicrobiia; order Opitutales; family UBA953; genus UBA8828. Next base: position 140,291 of record JAURJZ010000080.1, on the reverse strand, counting down.
GCCGAGAAACCCAAGGCCGAGCGCCTGCCCGTCGTCCGCGACGGCGCCGCCGAGTTCATCGTCAGGATCGAGTATCTCTTCCCTGTCGCCGAGACCCCGGCTCCCGCCGAGGCCAACCCCGCCACGCCCCCGGCCAAGTGACCATGTCCCCGCGCTACGACAAGCCCCTCATCGCCGCCGCCGGTCTCCTCCTGGTCGGCTCCGCCGCCTACGCTTTCCTCGGCCTGCGCAGCGACCCCGCCCAGGGGCCGAAGATCGCCTCCCAGGGCCTTCTCCCCTCGGGCGCCGATTACCCCTTGCTGACCAAGGACGACACCCTGCCGCTTCGCGCGAGCTGGACTCGCCCCGAGGACAATGAGGATGGCTGGAGCTACGACCTCTTCGACCAGGTGCCCACCGTGTGGGATGAGCAGCTCAAGGAATACCTCCCCAGGGACTACACCCCGCCCGTCATCCCCGATTTCGGCGTCCGCCTCGCGAAGCTCGGCCACCCTCGCTACCCGGTCATGCTCCGCGGCACCATCGCCCCTCCTCCGGGCAAGCCCGACACCGACCGCATCCTCTTCCTCGTCAATCTCGACACCAACGAGGATTACAACGCCCGCATCGGCAAGCCCGTCGCCGAAATCGGCATCACGCCGCTCTCGTACAGGGTCGTCCCCGGCACCGCCCCCGACGGGGCCCCCGTCAAGCGCAGCGTCCTCGTCGTCCGCGACGCCAAGCTGGGCCGGGATCTCGAGATCGACGACCAGGCCCCCCTCCTTTTCAAGGACAAGGTGGACATCGTCCTCCAAGCCGATGCCGGCTCGGCCTCATGGACTTTCGGCGGTCCCGGGGCCAGATTCGAGCACAACGGGGCCACCTATGTCGTCAAAGGGGTTGACCTTGCCGCGGGCACGGTGACAGTTGACAAAACCTTTACGTTGAACCCCCGCAAGGGGGCCCGAACCCTCACCGAGGTGCTCTCCGTGGCGGTCCCCGCACCCGCACCCGCCCCCGCCCCCGCCCCAAAGGATAAGCCCGCCCCGGCCCCGTCCGCCGCCACCCCCGCCCCGGCGCCCCTTCCCCTCCCCACTCCCAAACGCTGACCTTACGCAACATGAGCTCGCCCCAACGCAAACTGCTCCTCGCCTCCCTGACCGCGGCGTTTGCCCTCGTCCTGGTCGCCCAGGAGGCCGCCAGTTCCGAGGACCCCCGCTTCGCGCTCCATGACAAGGCCGTCGCCGCCCAGGAGCGCGGCGACCTCGCCGCCGCCAAGGAGGCCTACGAGGCCCTTCTGAAGATCAACGACAAGGACGTCGGCGCCCGCGAGGCTCTCGCCACCATCGAGGCCGAGCTGGCCGCCGCCGCCGGCAAGGGCGCCCCGGCTCCCACCCCGACCCCCGAGCCCGCCACCCCGGCCGACCCCAACACCCCCCTGCTCGAGCAGATTTCGCGCGAGCGCGCCGCCCTCTACGCCGAGGTCGACGCCGCCGTGGCCGAGGCCCGCTCCCTCTCAGCCGCCGGTCGCCACGACCAGGCCCTCCGCCTGCTCGCCGATGCCGACCGCGCCCTCCCCCGCAGCGCCGGCGCCAAGGCCCAGCGCGACAACATCTTCCTCGCCCGCCAGGACGTCCTCTCCGCCCGCGAGTCCGGCGGCGGCGACGGCGACCGCCTGGTCAACCAGCGCATGCGCGAGGTCGCCAAGCGCAACCAGGCCCGCGTCGACGAGGCCGAGGACCATATCTCCACCGCCCGCTCCCTGATTCGATCCGGCGACCTCGACGCCGCCAAGGACCAGCTCGACCTCGCCGAGAAGAAGCTCCCCGGCAACGTCGCCACCCAGCCCGTCCGCCGCGAGATCAAGGGCCTCTACGCCGCCCTCCTCGCCGAGCGCGTCAACCGCGCGATGGACGCCCGCGACCTCGCCAAGGCGCAGATCCACCTCAAGGAGTACGAAACCCTCGTCAACAACAAGGACAACGAGCTCGACGAGCTCCCCTACCGCCGCCTCGCCGCCCTCTGGGCCGTCCGCAAGGCCGACCCCGCCTACCGCAGCGTCGAGGAAATCTCCCCCGGCCTCCAGGCCAAGGACAGCAAGGTCGACGAGCTCCTCGTCAAGGGCCGCGCCCGCTACCTCTACGGCGACTACCAGGGCGCCCTCGACACCTACCGCGAGGTGCTCCAGTACCAGCCCCTCAACCCCGAGGCCAAGGCTTACCAGGTGCGCATCCGCAAGATGCTCTCCGAGAACTCCGGCCAGTGGAACCGCGGCGTGACCAAGGGCAAGCTGCTCGAGCTCCTCGACGAGTCCTGGAAGCTCCCCGAGGTCTACAACCGCGAGACCACCAACGTCGAGAAGCTCACCGTCGACCCCGTCCTCCAGAAGCTCAAGGAAATCACCGTCCCCGAGATCAACATCAAGGACCTTCCCCTCAACCGCGCCCTCGACCAGCTGGTCATCGTCTCCCAGGCCTACGACAAGGAGTCCAAGGGCGTGAACATCGTCCCCATCGACCCCGAGAAGCGCAACCCGAGCGTCAACATCACGCTGCGCAACGTCTCCCTCGACCGCGCCCTCGAGTTCGTCGTCAAGCAGGTCAACTTCACCTACACCGTCAACGACGGCATCATCGAGGTCCGCCCCGATTCCGGCTCGAGCGACCTGGAGACCGACTTCTTCCCCCTGCCCGACGCCGCCGTCACCAAGATGACCGGCATCTCCTCCACCTCCACCTCCGGCCAGCAGGCCGGGGGCAGCCCCTTCAGCGCCGGCGCCTCCGCCGGCCCCGGCGACGCGGGCGGCGCCAGCCCCCGCGAGGTCGCCATCCGCAACTTCTTCACCCGCTCCGGCGTCAGCTTCGAGGTCCAGGGCGCCACGCTCGCCTGGGACGGCGCCATGCTCACCGCCACCCAGACCCGGCGCAACCTCGACCGCATCCGCAACATCCTCCGCCGCTACTCCGACACCAAGCAGGTCCACATCGAGGCCAAGTTCATCGAGGTGAGCGAGCAGACCCTCAACGAGCTCTCCGCCAACTGGCAGCTCTCCCAGACCATCGGCGGGGCCGAGGTCATCCGCGCCCGCACCGGCCTGCGCGGCGTCAACGAGGCCTTCGGCGAGTCCGCCGTCGCCAACCCCGGCCAGATCCTCCGCACCTCGTCCACGGTCGACCCCGTCACCGGCATCATCAACACCATCTCCGAGCCCACCCTCGACATCCCCAACGCGCCGCCGAACATCCCCCGCGGCAACTTCGGCAGCCGCGACTTCACCTTCGGCGGCGCCGGCGCGGCCGGCCTCATCGGCACGATCGGCTCCTACGACCTCAACCTGTTCCTCCGCGCGGTCGAGCAGAACAACGGCTCCGACCTGATGTCGGCCCCGAGCCTCACCGTGGTCGACAACAAGACCGCCACCATCCGCATCGTCCAGACCCTCCGCTACCCCGACTCCTACGGCGACGTGCAGTCCAACGTCGGCCAGGGCGGCGGCGGCCAGATCGGCGGCGGCGCCGCGGGTGTCACCATCACCGCGGGCACCCCGCAGGACTTCAAGGAGCAGGACGTTGGCGTCATCCTCGAGGTCACCCCGACCGTCCAGCAGGACGACTCCATCGCCCTCAACCTCAAGCCCCAGGTCATCGAGTTCGAGGGCTTCGTGGAGTACGGAGGCACCTCCGTCGCCATCCAGGGCAACACCACCGTCACCATCCCCTCCGGCTTCTTCCAGCCGATCTTCTCGTTCCGCGAGGTGACCACCGACGTCACCATCTTCGACGGCGCGACCGTCGTCATCGGCGGGCTGACCCGCGAGGAGGTCAAGACCGTCAACGACAAGGTCCCCGTCCTGGGCGACATCCCCCTGCTCGGCGCCGCCTTCCGCTCCAGCGGCAAGACCACCAGCAAGCGCAACCTCATGGTCTTCGTCACCGCCAACCTGATCTCGCCCGGAGGCTCCACCCTCCGCAGCAAGCTTCCCGGCGTGAACAACGGCGCGACCTTCTCCAACCCCGTGGTCGTCACCCCCGGAGGCCCCGTCTACCGCGAGGTCACCGAGGCCGCCACGCCCACCGCGCCCGCCGCCCCGGCGTCCAAGTAAGCGCCCGCCGGCGCCGCTCCGGGCCCGCCCTCCGGCGGGCCCGCTTGTTTGGGCTGGTCGCCACCCCCCGCCCTCGCGAGCATCGCCCCCATGCGCTGGCTGCTCGTCGACGGCTTCAACCTGGCCTTCCGGAGCCACTACGGGATGGAGAAGGCCGACCTTCGCCGGAAGGACGGCTTCCCCACCGGCGCCCTTCACGGCTGGGTGCGCACGCTCTGGTCCGTCGAGGACGGCGAGAAGCCCGACCGCACCGTCGTCTTCTTCGACCTCGGGGGCTCCGAACGGCACCTCGCCGCGCTCCCCGATTACAAGGCCCAGCGCGAGGACACGCCGGCCGACCTCGAGCTGCAGATCCCCGAGCTCAAGCGCCTCACCGCCCTGATGGGCATGGGCGTCGTCGAGCAAAGCGGGGTCGAGGCCGACGACCTCCTCGCCTCCGCCGCCAAGCGCCTCGCCGCCGACGGCCACGAGGTGGTCATCGTCAGCGCCGACAAGGACTTCGGCCAATGCGTCGGCGGCAAGGTCGTCCAGCTCGTTCCTCCCCCCACCGCCAACCCCGCCCTCGGCTGGCGTCGGCTCGACCCCGCGGGCGTGCGCGACAAGTTCGGCGTGCCGCCCGAGCTCATCCCCGACTACCTCGCCCTCGTCGGCGACACCTCCGACAACATCCCCGGCCTCCGCGGCGTCGGGCCCAAGACCGCCGTCAAGTGGCTGTCCGAGCATGGCGACCTCGCGCGCGTCCTCGCCGCCGCCGACCGCCTCGAGCCCGCCCGCTTCCGCGAGCAGGTCGCCGCCGAGGCCGACCGCATCCGCGTCAACCTCGGCCTCGTCCGGTTCAAGGACGACTATCCCTTCGACCCCGCCCGGCGCCCCGCCCGCGACGCCGCCGGCCTCGAGGCCTTCCTCGCCGAGATGGGTATGGACGGCACCCTCAAGGCCGCCAGGCGCCGCGAGTCCGAGCGCGCCGCCAAGGCCCAGGGCGAGCTCTTCTGACCTGCCCGACCCCTCGTTCCGGGCGCCTGGACAAAAAAGAACCCGCCGCGAGGGCGGGTTCCACGTCCGATCCGGCCGAGGGTCAGTTGGCCTTGGCGGCGGGCTTATCCTTCTTCGCCTCGGGCGCCTTGGCGGCGGGCGCGGCGGCGGCGCCGGACTGGGACTTCTGGATGTCCTCCTGGGTCAGGGCGACGAAGAACTTGGCGTCCACGAAATCGAGAACCATGTTCCGTCCGAGGGTGAAGCGGTAGGTCTTGAACATCAGCTCGTCATCCTTGGCGAGGTTTGCCTCGAATTCCGCAAGGGCAGCCTCAGCTTTGGGTCGCTCTTCGGCGGAGATATTGACGAGGTTCTCGCGGGCTTTGGCGAGATTATCGCGCCTGGCGGTGATATTGCCAAGATTGCGCTCAAACTCGTCGAAGATCAGCCCCCCGAGGGTGGCGAGCTGGTGCAGCATCTTTCCGTCGCGCTCGACGAGGGTCTCGGGCTTGAAATCTTTCTCGGCCTTAATCTTGGCGACCTCTTCCTCGTTTACCTGCGTAAGCAGGTTGCAGGTGCGGTAGATGTAGCAGGGGCGGTTTTGGCTGAAAATTGCCCCGGAGCGGAAACCATAAACCTTCTGGAAGAGGTTGTCCTTGGAGTCGAAGTCCTTGGCCTCTTGTTCAATCACCTTGGCCAGCGCATCCTTTTCTCCCGTGGTGAGGGCCTGTTCCCTGCGAATGGCGAGACCGCGAGCTCGCTGGAACTGCTCACCTAGAGAGCGAAAGCCGTCGAGGAACTCCTTGAGCGCCTGGCCGTTGCGGAAGATTAGCAGGCTCTCATGGAGAGCCATCTGGCCGTTGAAGGGAAGATAGGTCCTCTCGGCCTTGGGGCGGTCGGCGGCCTCGGTGGCGGCGGGAGCGGGGGTTTCGGCGGGGGTGCTCATGGGTCGGTGGAGATGGGGGCGGGGCGGGGAATCACTTCGCCGGCTCGGGCTTCTTGCCGTCCTTGGCCTCGGCGGCGGCCTTGTCGATGGCCTTGTTCTCCTCGTCCGAGAGGAGCACGTAGAGCTTGGCCTCCGCGATCTGGGTGGCGAGGGTGTCCGAGAAGGGGTAGTTGTGCTTCTTGGCGAAGTCGGCCTCGGCCTCGTTGACCTCCTCCTGGATGCGCTTGAGGGCGTCGGCCACCTTGCGCTTGTCCTCGTCCTTGGTCAGCTTGGGCTTGAGCTCCACGAGCTGGAGAAGGCGCTGCTTGGCCTCGGCCACGGCGCGCACCTGAATCTGGAAGGTCTCCACCTCGACGGCGCCCGCGACCGTGCCGCGGACCTGCAGCTTCTTGCCGTTGGCTTCGGTGACGGAGGCCTTGTCGAAGTTGGGGGCGGCGGCCAGCTTGATGTACTCGTCGTCGGTCAGGACCTTGTAGACGGCGAGCTTGGTCGGGACGATGAGGTACTGGCGGGTCAGGTCGAAGCCGTACGCCTTGTTCATGGCCTGGTTCGAGACGGTCAGTTTCTGCAGGCGGGTGTCGAGCTGGCGCTGGCGGGCCTCCTTCTCCGGCGAGGTCAGCGCGAGGTCGAGGAGCTGCTTGGTCTGGGTGGCCTCCTGGCGCTCCTTCGAGATGGCCTCCACCTCCTTCTGGAACGCCTGGAAGTCGGCGGCCGACGCGATCAGGCGCACCAAGGCGAGGCGCTTGCCCTGGATCTCGAGCACCTCGAGCGAGGCGGCCTCGGCCTTTTTCTCGTCGTTCTGGGCGGGCTTGTCCTGGGCGGTGACCGCCAGGGCGAGAAGCAGGGACAGCAGGGTGGGAATTTTCATGGTGAAGGTTGGGTTGCGGGGAGTTGTCATTTTTGCCCAAGCCCGTCCTCGCCGCCACAAAAAAAGCCGCCCCTCCCCGGGGACTTATTCACCGCGCAGGGCCTTGGTGAGCGCGTCCTCCAGGTCCAGCGCCGCCAATTCCCGCTGAAATCCCTCGTCTTCCAGCAGGGGCTGGACCTTGCGATGCTGCAGCAGGGTCCAGTAGCGCCCCTGCTGGGCCAGGCTCTTCACCTCCGGATCGCCCCATGCCGGATAGAAGCTCGGATGCGAGGCCAGGGCCCTGACCCGGGGATCGGCCATCAGCCTGCGCGATTTCGCCGGGTCCGCCATCACCTGCCGGCTCAGCCTCACCACCCTCGCCGCCGATTCCGGCCAGGCCGGCAATTCCCCCAGCCACCCCATCCCGGGCAAGGCCGCCACCTCCGCCACAAAGCCCCCCGCCGCCGCGCGGCCCCGCTCAGCCGGCCCCGAAAGCTCGCGCCGCCAAGCGTCCACCGAACCCCAGGCGACCACGACCATCAGCCAGCCAAGCATCCCGGTCCAGCACCCGACCATCGCCCCGAGCACCGGCCGGTCGGCCTCGCCCGAGGCCGCGGCCGGCTTGCCCAGGCGCCAGAGCAGCGCGACGACCACCAGCCAGGTCGCCAGGAAAACCAGCGCGATGCCGGCGCCGGCGCGAAAGATCCAAGGCACGCCGATCGCGCCCAGCAGGGCGTGGCCCGCCGCCGGTCCCGCCAGCCAGCCCACCAGCAGGGCGGCCGCGCCAGCCACGGGGCCGGCCAGCTGCCGACCCGGCCCTCGCCGGTGGCCCGCGGCCGCCCCGGCCACCATCAACCCCGCCAGGGCCGCGAGCGCGAGAATCTGGGCGAGGCTCGGGTCCATTCAGCGTCGCTCGAAGATGCGGCGGATGGCGGATTCCCTCGCCTCGATGCTTTCCACGAGCCGGAACTGCACCCTGGCGCGGCGGAGGTTGTGCCCCGGGTACCGGATTTTGAAGTAGGTGTCACCCGCCAGGTGGTCGGCCAGGAAGCGGATGCCCAGCTCGAGCGGGATCAGGTGGACGCAGGCGAAGAGAAGGTCGCGGTCGCCCTCGCCGAGGAACTCGCGCGCCTGGCCGAGGTAGCCCCGCCAGATCGACTCGCAGAGGTCGGTGTCGAACGCCACCCCCCCGAGGTCCGGCGCGTCCTCGCCCGCCGGGTTGCAGGCCGAGCGCAGGGCATCGCCGATGTCGTAGTGGACGAGCCCCGCCTGCACGGTGTCGAGGTCCACGATGCAGGTCCCCTTGCCCGTGGCCTCGTCGATCATCACGTTCCCCACCTTCGGGTCGCCGTGCATCACCCGCCGCTCCAGCCGTCCCGCCGCCACCGCGTCCTCCAGGACCGGGCAGACCCCGCGCCGGGCCTCGACGAAACGCAGCGCCAGCGCGGCCTCGGGCGACTCCGCCAGGCGCTCGCGACCGATGGGAGAATCCTTGGCCGCGTCGAGCCGCGCGAGGTAGCCCGGGGTGACGTGGAAGCCGGGCAGGGCGACCTTCAGCCGGGCCGGGTCGATGTCGCTCACCATCCGATGGAAGTGGCCGAGCACGATGCCGACCTCCTGGGCGTGCTCCGGCCCCAGGACCCGCTCGTGCGCCTGCGCGCTCGCGATCTGCGAGATGGCCCGCCACAGGTCGCCGTCCGCGTCCACGACCCAGTCGCCCCCGTCCCGCGTGGGGATGATCTTCGGCAGCTGCCAGATTCGGTCGGCGCCCTCCGCCTCCGCCTCGAGCTTCGCGTGGCAATGGTCGGTGATCACCCGCATGTTGTGCATGATGGCCTCGGGCTCGGGGAAGACGGCCTTGCGGATGCGCTGCACCACGAACCGCTTCTCGTCGAAGGTGGTCCTGAAGATGGCGAGGTAGGTGTCGTTGACGTTGCCCGAGCCGTAGGGCTCGATGGTCACAAGACGTCCGGGCACGTCGAATTGGCGGGCGATCAGGGCGGCGCGCATGGGGCCATTTTTCCCCCGGCCCATGCCGAGGCGAGGCCATTTCCGCCCATTGGGGGCTTGATTCCCGCCCGCCCGCGCCCATGCTCCCGCCTCCCCTGGGACGCCGCTTTAGCTCAGTTGGTAGAGCATCTCATTCGTAATGAGAGGGTCGTCGGTTCAAGTCCGACAAGCGGCTCCACCCGGCGGACAAATCCGCCCTCCCGCTTGCGCCCCGCCGCCTTCCCCCTCCCCCTATGGCTCGCATGAGCAAAGACACCTCCGCCCGGACCCGCGCCGACGGCCTGACCCGCGCCTACGACCGCGAGTTCCGCCTCGACGCCGCCTACCGCGCCAGCCTCCCGGACGTCCAGAACACCGACGCCTCGCTCATCCAAGGGGCCAACGTCCCCATCCAGCACGTCGGCGTCTCCGGCTTCCGCCTCCCCATGTCCGTCCGCGCCCGCGACGGCCGCGCCCTCGTCCTCGAGGTCGCCGTCACGGGCACCGTCTCCCTCGCCGCCGACCTCAAGGGCATCAACATGTCCCGCATCGTGCGGTGCTTCTACGAGTTCAAGGACCGCGCCCTCTCCCACGAGCTCCTCGAGGAGATCCTCCTCCGCTACAAGAAGGAGCTCGGCTGCAGCCGCGCCCGCCTCCGCGCTGAGTTCCGCTACCCCATTCTCCAGCGCTCCCTCCGCTCCGGCCTCGAGGGCTGGCAGTACTACCGCGTCGTGCTCGAGGGGACCATCGACGACCTCGACCGCTACCGTCGCTACACCCATTTCGACTTCGTCTACTCCTCCGCCTGCCCCTGCTCGGCCGACCTGACCGAGCACGCCCGCGAGACCCGCAGCGTTTACGGCATCCCCCACTCCCAGCGCTCCAAGGCCCGCGTCATCGTCGAGACCAACCCCGGCAAGTCCCTCGCCGTCGAGGATGTCCAGGAGCTCTGCCTCGACGCCCTCCAGACCGAGACCCAGGTCATGGTCAAGCGCGAGGACGAGCAGGCCTTCGCCGAGCTCAACGGCGCCTACCCCAAGTTCGTCGAGGACGCCGCCCGGCTCGTCTACGAGCGGCTCGACGCCGACCTGCGCGTGCGCGACTTCTGCGTCGCCTGCTCCCACCTCGAGTCCCTCCACTCCCACGACGCCGTCTCCGTCATCAACAAGGGCCTCCCCGGGGGCCTGGCGGCCGACTTCGCCGACTTCAGAGATCTCATCTGCTGACCTTCCGCTGTTGCGCGCGCCCCCTCCCGCCGCGTAACCTGCGGGCCAACGAGGGGGTAGCTCAGCCGGATTAGAGCAGCGGTTTTCTAAACCGCCGGTCGCGGGTTCGAGTCCCGCCCCCCTCGCCCCCCGCCCCATGATCCGGTACCATCTTGCGCGCGAAGGAGCCTCCCTCGGCCAGCTCGACCAAGCCGAGATCCTCGCGCGCCTCGCCGCCGGCGAGCTGCGTCCCTCCGACCTCACCTGGGCCCCCGGCGAGCCCGCCTGGGTGCCCCTGGCCTCGCGTTCCTGGTGCGCCGCCGCCGCCCGTCGCGCCCCCATCGGAGAGGGCCCCGCCCTCGAGCGCCCCGGCCTTGCCTGGTGGCGCGCGCTCCTTCCGACCTTCCGCGAGACCCTCATCGCCCCCGGCGTCACCTTCCGCCCCTCGCCCCGCCCGCCCCGCATCCTCCCCGGTCTCGCCTGGCATGCCTCCCTCGCCCTCCTTTCCAATCTCGCCGGCCTCTACTGGGCCGAGCGCTACCTCCGCAACCCCTGGCAGCGCTCCGAGCAGCTCCTCGAGGGCCTTCTCCCCAGCTGGGGCGCCGCCTGGGAGTTCTTCCAAATCTGGGCCTTGGTCTCCCCGCTGCTGGTCGTGGTCGGCACCCTCGTCGGCGCCACCCTCGTCCACGCCATGCTCCGGCTGATGCGGGGCGGCAAGGCCGGCTGGGTCTCGACCTTTCGCGTCCTCAATTACGTCGGCGGCTCCGCCAACCTCCTTCTCGCGGTGCCCTTGCTCGGCATCCTCGCCGGACCCTGGGCCCTCGCCTGCGCCGCCCTCGGCCTCGCCGCCGCCCATGGCGACACCCCCCTGAAGTCCGTCGGCGCCTTCGTCCTCACCGGCCTGCTTGCGCTGGCCTGCCTTCTCGCCGCCTTGGCGATCGCCCTGCTGCCCTTCCTGGCGCAGCTCTGAATTCCGGGTTCCCCTTACGGGTGTTTGTGCCTAGTCCTTTCCGATGGAAATCCACCTCGCACGCAACGGCTCAGCCTTGGGTATCTTCACCGATTCCGAGGTGCGCGAGGGCCTCGCGAGCGGCCGATTCCAGCCCTCCGATCTCGCCTGGCGCCAAGGGATGCCCGCCTGGACCCCGCTCGCCGGCTGGCCCGAGTTCGCCGGTGTCGCCGCGAGCGGCCTCCCCGCCGACGCCCCCGCCCCCGTCTCCGAGATTCCCTGGGAACAGTCGCCCGGACTCGGCTCGCTTCTCCGCACCCTCTGGCTGGTCCTCGCCTCGCCTCGCAAGCTGGCGTCGGGACGTTTCGAGGAGGGCCGCTCCTTCGGCCTGGCCTATGCCGCCATCGGGCTCGGCTTTCTCCCCATCCTCGCCGTCGCCGCGCTTTCCGCCGCCGCCCAGGAAGGCCAGCGCGAGGCGGTGGCCAGCCTGCTCGAGGGCCTTGACGGGCCGTTCTTCGAAGGCTTTAGGAGCTCGCTGGAGGAAGCCGACGGCGACGGTGTCGCCTTTGGCATCCCCGCCGCGGCCTGCGGCGCCCTCCTCTCGCCGCTGGTCTACGCCGTCATCGGCATCCTCGAGTGGTCGGCCTTGCGCGTCACCGGCTCCAGGCTCGCCTTCGGTCGCACCGTGATGGCGTCGATGACCCTCCATGCCCTCGTCAGCGTCGCGTTCCTGCCCCTCGCCCTCCTGGGCGCCGCCCTCGGCCTCGCGTTGCCCCTGGCCGGGCTTGGAGCCGATGTCGCCCTCGCCCTTGTCTCGCTCGCCTTCCTCGCCCTCGCCCTCGGCCGCGCCCTTGCCCTCAATCCCTGGCGGATTGTCCTGGCTTGGCTGATGATCGCCTTCCTCCTCGCCTGCTGCGTCTGCGGTTGCGCGGGCCTCGTCGGCGCCCTGGCCGGCTGAGGCTCGCGCATTTTGCCGTTTCCCCGCCGCACGCCGGGCCTAAGGTAAGACCTATGGAAATCCACCTGGCCCGCGACGGCTCCTCGCTGGGCGTGTTCACCGAGGCCGAGGTGCGCGAGGGGCTCGCCGGCGGCCGTTTCCGCGCGTCCGATCTCGCCTGGCGCCAAGGGATGCCCGCTTGGACCCCGCTCGCCGGCTGGCCCGAGTTCGCCGGCCTCGCCGCGCCCGCCCTCCTCGCCGACGCGCCTTCCGCCCCGGTCCTGCCCGCCTGGGAGCGCGGCGCCGGATTCCGGAATTTCTTCGGCACGCTCCACGACGTCATCCTGAACCCGGTTGCGACCTTCGACGCCCTGCCGCGGGGCAATTTCGGCAAGGTCGTCGGCTTCCAGTATGCCGCCGCGCTTCCCGCCTGGCTCTGCGCGTCTGTCCTCTGGGCCCTCTTCTTCGCCTTCCTCGGCGCGCTTGGCTCGGGCGAGCTCTCCCAGATCGAGGGCATGGAGGCGCTCGGGCAACTCGGCCCGGCGGTGTTCGCGGGCATCCTGTGCGTCATCCTCGGCTGCGCTGTCGTCCTGCTCCCCCTCTTCAATGTCGTCGGCGCCGCCCTGCAGCACGTCATCCTCCTTCCCTGGGGGCCCGCCGGTGGCTTCGGCCAGACCTACCGCGTCGTCGGCTACGTCCAGGGCGCCTTCCTGCCCTTCAGCTTCATCCCCTGCCTCAACTACCTCGCCGGCCCCTGGTCCCTCGTCATCTCCATCATCGCGCTCTCCCGCGTGCATCGGCTCGCCTGGTGGAAGGTGCTCATCTCGCTCCTGCTCCTGGTTTGCTGCGCCCTCGCCCTTGTCCTCGTCGCCCTCGCCCTCGCCGGCAGCCTACCCTCGCCCGATTGATGCAAATTCGCCTGGTCCGCCGCCCGCTCCTACCGGGTGAGTTTGACGCCGAGAAGTGGCTGCCCTTGGCCCTCGTCGCCTCGGGTTTCGCCGCCTGGGCGGCCTTTCATTTCGGCCTCACCACCCCGGGTTGCGGCTTTCGACGCCTCACCGATTTGCCCTGCCTCGCCTGCGGGGGCACGCGCGCCGCGCGGTCCCTGCTCGCCGCCGATTTCCTGTCCGCCCTGGCCTTCAACCCCCTCTTCGTCCTCTCGCTTGGCCTGGCCGCCCTTTGGTCGGCTTGGACGGTTTTCGACCGGATCCGGGGGCAATCCCTGAGGGTCCGCCTCGTCACCGACCCGTCGGGCTCCCGCCTCCTCAGATGGGGACTCGCCATCGGCCTGATTATCCATTGGATGTGGCTAGCGTGGACCTTGCCCGCCTGATACCCCCCGGACTCCAGAAGGTCCTTCGTCGCCTCGGCCTGGCGCTGTTCGCCGTGTGGTCGACCTTCTTCCTCCTCTGGATTGTCTACGAGTGGCAGGACAGGCAGGGCAAGGAGGCCTTCCAGCACGCCTTCCTCGACGTCTCCGATTGGGTGCGGGATTCCAGCCTGGCGCCCCGCCCCCTGGTCGACGCGCTCGACGACTGGGCCGACACCCTTCCCGTCGTCATCGGCACACCCGTCCCCGTTCCCGTTCCCGCCCCGAAGGACGCCTCGCCCTTCGGCGACCCGCGCGGCCTCGGCCTGCTGCATCTCGAGAATCCCGGCTATGAGGTCGGCTATGACGAGGACGGCAAGCTCCCGCGCTGGGCCGCCTACAAGGTCTTCCCCGCCCGCTTCGACCTGCCCGACCGGCCCTCGCGCTTCCGCATCGACGAGCGCACCGAGTCGCGCGTCCGCACCGAGCTCTACACCCGCACCGGCTTCGACCGCGGCCACCTCGCCCCCAACTACGCCCTCGCCGTCTGCCACGGCCCCGAGGCCCAGCGCGCCAGCTTCCTCATGAGCAACGTGGTGCCGAAGCTCCACGCCCTCAACTCCGGGCTCTGGCGCGACCTCGAGGTGCGCGTCGCCGACCGCTACGCGCGCCGCTATGGCGACGTCTGGGTGGCCAACGGCCCCGTCTTCCTGCCTGGCGTCGCCGCCCGCCGCATCGGCGCGTTCGACGCCGCCATCCGCGTGCCCGACGCCTTCTGGCTCGTCGTGGCCGAGCGCACGCCCGCGGGCGCCCTCCGCGTCCAGGCCCTCGTCATCCCCCACGACGACATCTGGCGCGCCCGCGACCTCCGCCCCTACCTCGTCTCGGTCGACCAGGTCGAGCGGCTCACCGGGCTCGACCTTTTCCCCGAGCTGCCCGAGCCCGCCCAGTCCCGCCTCGAGAAGCTCGTCGCGCCGCGGGTTTGGTGACCCCCGCGCGCAGCGCCGCGCGCGTCGCGCACAGCACGCAGTCGCTCCCGTCCGCCGTGGGCAGCCATTCCGCCCTCAGCTCGGGATAGGCGACCTCGATCGCCCCGCGCAGGCCGCCCACCTCCATCGCCAGCAAGCCCCCGGGCGAGAGGCGCTCGGCCGACTGCGCGAGCAGCGTCCGCACCACATCCATGCCGTCCGCGCCGGCGAAGAGCGCCATCGCCGGCTCCCGCCGGAACTCATCCGGCAGGGTCGACCGCAGCTCCTCCGGCTCGTAGGGAGGGTTGCTGACAATCAGGTCGTAGGGCCCCCGGAGGTCGCCCAGCCCGTCGGCCAGCGCGAGGCGCACCCGCGCGCCCAGGCCGTGGTCCGCGACGTTCAGCCGCGCCACCTCGAGCGCCCCGGGCGAGAGGTCCGTCGCGTCGACCACCGCGTCGGGAAAGGCCTTGGCCATGAGGATGGCCAGGCAGCCCGAGCCGGTGCACGCGTCCGCCGCCCGCCGCACCCTCTCGGCGCCAAGCCGCTCCGCCAGCGTCGGCAGGCACTCGACCAGGTACGACCTCGGGATGAGCACCCGAGGGTCGACCCGGAAGCGCAGCCCGCCGAACCAGGCCTCGCCCGTCAGGTAGGCCGTCGGCTCGCGGTCCAGCGCGCGTCGCTCCAGCAGGTCGCGCAGGCGCGCGGCCGCCGGCACGGGCATGGGGCGGGGCAGGGCCTCCCCGAGCGCCTCCCAGGGCAGGCCGAGGGCGTGGGCGAGCAGCGTGGCCGACTCCTCCCCCGCGTCGAGGAAGCCCTGGCCGTGCGCCGCTCCCGACCTCTCGAGGAGCCGCGCGCCGTAGCGCAGCCAGTCGCCCGCGGTCCGCAGTCGGCGGAGGACCGTGTCGGGCAGGCGCCGGGCGGTCTCGCCCATCGCCCCTCAGGTCAGCGGCGCGGCCGACCAGAGCTCCTTCGGCGTGCGCTCGAAGAAGTCCTCGAGGTACTTGGTCGTGGCCCCGCCCTGGCGGAAGATCGGGTCCTTCATGATCGACCGGCAGACCGGGATCGTGGTGTGCACCCCGCGGATGATGTACTCGCCGAGGGCGCGGTGCATGCGGTCCAGCGCCTTCTGGCGGGTGGCGCCGACCGAGATGACCTTGGCGATCATCGAGTCGTAGAGCGGCGGGATGGTGTAGCCCGAGTAGCAGTGGGAGTCGATGCGCACCCCGTGGCCGCCCGGGGAATAGTAGAGGCCGATCGTCCCGGGGCTGGGCGCGAAGTTGCGCGCGGGGTCCTCGGCGTTGATGCGGCACTCGATGGCGTGGCCGGTGATGCGGATGTCCTTCTGGTCCAGCTCGAGCTTCTCCCCGCAGGCGATGAGGATCTGCCGCCGCACCAGGTCGAGGTCGGTGACCTCCTCGGTCACCCCGTGCTCCACCTGGATGCGGGTGTTCATCTCCATGAAGTAGTAGTTGCCGTTCTTGTCGACGAGGAACTCGAGCGTGCCCGCGTTCTGGTAGCCGATCGACTCGGCCAGCCGCACCGCCGTCTTGCCCATCTGCTCGCGCAGCTTGGGGGTGAGGAAGGGGGAGGGCGCCTCCTCGATCAGCTTCTGGTGGCGGCGCTGCACGGAGCAGTCGCGCTCGCCGAGGTGGAGCACCTTGCCGTGCTCGTCCGCGAGGATCTGGAACTCGATGTGGCGGGGCTGCTCGATGTACTTCTCGATGTAGACCGAGCCGTTGCCGAAGGCCTTCTCCGCCTCCATGCGGGCGCTGTCGTACTCCTTGGCGAAGGCCGCCGCGTTGTGCACGATGCGCATGCCCTTGCCGCCGCCGCCGGCCACCGCCTTGATGATGACGGGGAAGCCGATGCGCTGGGCCTCCTTGATGGCCTCGCGGGGGTTGTCGACCGGTCCGTCGCTGCCGGGGATGGTCGGGGCCTTGGCCTTCGCCGCGGTCTGCTTGGCGATGGCCTTGTCGCCCATCAGGCGGATGTGCTCCGGCCGGGGCCCGATGAACTTGATGTTGGCGGCCGCGCACTTCTCCGCGAACCCGGCCTTCTCGGAGAGGAAGCCGTAGCCTGGATGGATGGCGTCGACGTTCGTGATCTCCGCCGCCGAGATGATGCGGTCCTCCCGGAGGTAGGAGTCCTTGCCCGGTCCGGGCCCGATGCACACCGCCTCGTCGGCCAGCTGCACGTGCAGCGACTGCTCGTCCGCTTGCGAGTACACCGCGACGGTCTTGATGCCGAGCTCGCGGCACGCCCGCATGACGCGGAGCGCGATTTCGCCGCGGTTGGCGATGAGGATCTTGTTCATGCGGGAGGGCGGTTCAGCTGACCTTCACGCGGAAGAGCGGCTGGCCGAACTCGACCGAGGTGCCGGTGGCGACCAGGCACTCGACCACGCTGCCCGCGATCTCGGCCTGGATCTCGTTCATCACCTTCATCGCCTCGATGATGCAAACGACGCTGTCGGCCTTGACCTGGCTGCCGACCCCGACGAACGGGGGGGCGTCCGGGGCGGGCGAGGCGTAGAAGGTGCCGACCATGGGGGAGGTGATCACCTTGACCGAGGGGTCGGCCGCCGCGGGGGCGGGGGCGGCTGTCGGGACGGACGCCACGGGGGCGGGGACCGGAGCCGCCGCCAGGGGGGCGGAGGCGGCCGCCGGGGCGGGGGCGGGGGTGGCCAGAGTCCTGCCCGGGGTGTCGCGCTTGATGCGCAGCTTGAAGTCCTGTTCCTGGAACTCGAACTCGGATAGCTCCGACTTCTTCATCAGTTCCACGACCTGCTTGATTTTTTGGATGTCCAAGGGAGGGCCTCGGTTGGAGTGAGGTGGGTCTACATACCCTTTAACCTTCTCCGAAATCAACCCCATTATCTAGGCGGGGTTTAATTATGCATAAACCATTGCTTATTAGTGTTTTAAGAGTTTAAAACGGCCGCGCTTCCAAACTTGCCTCCGGTGCCTGCAACGTGCCCCGAATCCTAATCTTTAAAGCCTTTGCTATCAATCGGTTAGGATTTATGTAGCCGAGGATTCCCCAGGGTGACTTTCTTAGGCGAAACTCCCCCCTTAGGTCAAGTTGACCATCACCGAGGTCAACCCCCCCTTGAAGCTCCATCACCGCATCCTCTCCCCGTAGCCTCAGGGGGGCCAGTTCGGCCCTGCCGGCCTTCAAGGTGAAGGTACCGGAGGCCTCCGTCAGGGGGTAGGTCGAGAAGTCGATGCCCAGGGACCCGAGGGCCTGGGAGATGCCCCCCAGCAAGTGGACGGTCTTGAGGCGGGGGTCCTTGAGCAGGAAGTTGCCCCGGCCCTCGGCCTGGTTGATGCGCCCCAGGTCCACCCGACCTTGGAAGTCCGCGCTCAGGGAGGCGGGGTCTGAGTTTGTCCCGGCGGCTCGCTCCCCCGGGAGATCGGGAAGGGCTTTCCGGAGGTCGGCCCACCAGACATCGACCAGGGCCAGGCGCCTCACCTGGTTGTTGTCGGATAGGTTGCCGCTCAGATCCAGTTCCAGTCGGCCTCCGGCGAAGGCCGCCTCCAGCCTCAGGTCCACCGGGTCCCCGGGCTCGGCCGGCTGGGATAGGCGCAGGCGCATCGGCCCGACTGACACGCCTCCGAGCCGGGAGGCCTCGCCTGTGAGCAGCTCGACCTCGGTCGGCTTGCCCGGCGTGATTCGCACCTTGGTCCAGGGCAGGCCGAAGGTCCATCCCCGCAGGCGTTGGGCCTGGCTCGGGTCGTGGAGGCGCAGGGCGCAGGCCGGCTCAAGGTCGCCTTCCGCGAGAATCTCGGGTCGCCCGCCCCAGGCGGGATTCCTCCAATCCCAGCGCACCAGGCCGCGCGCGGTTCCCGCAGGCTTGCCGTCGAGCAACCCCGTGAGCTCGTCGATGCGCACCCGAGTCTCGGCCGGCGTCGCCTCGACCCGCGCGCGCGTCGACGCGAAGCGGGCGCCCATGAAGCCGAAGTTCTCCAGCGCGGCCGACACCACCACCCGCTCCGCGCTTGGCTCTCCCCATTTGCCGAGCACGACCACCTCGGCGTGGGGCGCGGCGCCGGTCGTGCTCAGGTCGAAGCGCCGCCAGAGCTCGACCCACCATTCGCCCAGCAGCGAGTTGAGGCACCCGGGGTGGACCGGGTTGCCCTCGGTCGAGCGCAGGCGCACCTCGTAAGGCTCGCCCTTGCGCAGGCCTCCGCCGATCGAGCCGCGCAGCCCGGCCAGGTCGAGGTCGTCGAGCAGGAAGGTGCCGCCCTGGGCGTCGACCGACCACCGTCCGCTCAGCGCGGAGGCGGGCCGCTCGGGGCGGATGGAGGACGGCCGGATGTCGCCCCAGCCGGCCTGGGTCGCCGCAAACCGCCCGGACGCCCCGACGAGCCGGCCGTGCGCGACCAAGGCCTGCGCGTCGGCCATCTCAACCCTTCCGGCGAAGTCCACCCCGGCGCCGCGCAGGAACTCCCCCAGGCCCGGCAGGCGCACGAGGTCGCGGGCGGGCGCCGCCAGGTTCAGCTCCGAGACCCGCAGGCTGTTGTCGGAGAGGCTCAGCCTCGCGGCTAGGCGCGATTCCCCCAGCTCGCCGGCGAGCCGAGCGGCGAGGCCCCAGCGGTCGGAGACTCCCGATCCGAGCAGCCTTCCCTCGAGCACGCAGCCGCCCCCGCCGATGCCGGCGACATCCAGGCCGTCGGCCGCCAGGCGAAAGGCGCCGCCGTCGATCGCGAGCGACGCGGTGGCCAGCCTCGCCTCGCCCAGCCTGATCTCCCTTGCCTTGAGCCGCACGGTCGCGCCCTGCGCCGTCGCCTCGGCGCTCAGGCTGAAGCCGCCCGCGCCGGCCGGCAGCTCCCATCCGCCCACCTGAAGGTTGCGCAGCGAAGCCCCCTCGCGCATCCGCCCCGAAGCCTCGAGCCGGACGCGGTCGTTGCCGGCCGCCAGCTCGGCCCCGCCCTCGAAATTCCGCAGCTCGGCCAGGGCCGCGACAACCGGCTCCAGCGCCCGCGCCCGCGCGTTCAGGTCGCCGCCGCCGCCGGGTGCGCCCCACGCCCCGCCGGCCTCCGCCCGCAGGTGGAACGCGCCCGCGCGCGCGACCGCCACCATGCCGCGGTCGGCCTCCATCCTGAGGTCCACGCGGTCGAGCAAGGGTCGGGCGCGGGAGGGGTTGTCGGCGCCGACCCGACCCTGCGCGCGGAGCGCCGGGGTCGAGGGACGCAGCAGGATCCAGTCGCGCCAGGCGGGCGCGAGGGTGACATCCAGGTCGGCTTGCACGATGTCGCCGACCCCCGCCCGAATCCCCCGCAGCCCCCGCTCCTCCGGGTGGCGCAGGCGCAGGCCCTGCAGGCGCAGCACGCCGCGGTTGTCGAGCGTCACCCGCTCCACCTCCGCCGTCGTCATGTCCATGCCCCCCTCGATCGCCAGCGTCACCAATCCGGCCGGCAGCGAGGTCGGCGAGGGGCGGTGCAGCACCCACAGGATGCCCAGCTGCGGGAGCAGCGTCAGGATGAGCAGGGTCCGGACGAGCACCGTGCGGAGTCGCCGCCGTCCCAGGGTCGGCGCTGCCTGCTCCATCGCTCAGGGATGGGTCCAGGGGGCCAGGGCCTCCGCCAATCCGGCCTCGGGCTGGAAGACGGTGCCGTCGGATTCGTCGCGCATCAGCAGCGCGCCCGGGCCCGCGCCCGCGGCGCACCGATAGGCGCGAGTCGCCTCGCTCGCCCCGGCGCCGCCGGCGGCGGAGCGGTCGGTCACCCGCAGGGTCAGCCTCCAGGCGGGCGCGCCCGTGCCGGTCGGGGGCGCATCCGGCGCGAAGGCGCGCGCCTGCACGTGGGCCAGCCTCTCGGCGAGCCCGGCCGCCTGGCTTGCGTTGATCTCGCCCTCGGCCAGCCACCGTCCGCCGTCGCCGAGCCGCGCGAGGGCCAGGATCTTGCCGTCGGACGCGAGAATCTCGAGGCGCGCCACCTGCGACCCAGCCGGGAGCCGGGCGATGGTCTCGGTGCGCCAATTTTCCGGAAGCACGGACAGCCACCGGGCCATCGGCTGGTCGGTCGGGCAGGCCAGGGCCGGGCCGCCGGGCGCGCGCACCAGCACGCGGCCGGCCTCGGCCGCCATCTCGTAGGCGAGCTTGCCCCCGGCGAAGTCGATCTCCACGCGGTGCCAGTCGAGACCCGGCGTCGGGGCGGCCTCGCGGCCGTCGCCGGCGCGGAGGCCGGTGAGAAGGCGCAGGAACTGCTGGACCCGCCCGACGCTGACCTCGAGGCGGCGCGTGGCGGTTGAGCCCGGCACGACGGGCATCTCCCAGCGCCCCGCCGCGCCTGTCGTCTCAAGCCGGTGCAAGGTCAGGGTGCGTTGGTCCGAGAGGTGGGTCAGCGTCACGCCCGTCGCCCCGGCGGGATCAAAGTCGCAGGGTTGGCGCGAGCGCAGCTCGGCCACGGCGTCCTCCCAGAGGGCGAGGGATTTCGCCTCCACGAGGAAGGGCTGCCCCGGATTGTCCTCCAGGCAGGCCTCGACCCAGCCGTCCTTGGCCTCCCAGGCGAGCAGGACCTCCCGTCGGCTCGAGCCCTCGAGCGAGATGCGCAGCCGCGGCTTCGCCTCGGCCGACTCGCGCCGCGGGAGGAAGCGCGCCACCCGCAGGTCGGTCAGGGCGTTGACCGCGCGCGGCATGCGCTCCGCGTCCGCGGCCAGGTTGAGCGGGGCCTCGAAGCGCCACGCGGGCGCCGGCTCGGGCTTGCCGACCTGGTCGCGGGTCTCCAGCACCAGGCCCCAGCGGACATCCTCGCCGCCGACCCGGGCGCGGCGCACGCTGATCGCGCGCGCCTCGAAGGCGGGAATGCTGAAGACGGCGTCGACGCGGTAATCCTCGGCGCCGAGCGCCAGGGCCTTGAGGAGCGGCTCCCCGCCCGTCGCGCCGCCGCGCCCGTCCCCGTCGAGCAGGGCCGAGCGGGCGCCGCTGGCCCCGGTCTCGGCCACGACCGTCGCGGCCACCGTCGCGCCGCCCTCGGCGGCCACGGTCACCTTCCAGCGCTCCTTGGCGTCGGCGGCCGCCGGCCGCCTCGGCGTTTCCCGGACCAAGGCCAGCTCCCCCAGCAGCCGTTGCACCTGCCAGGGGTTCGCCGACCAGCGGAAGGGCTCGGTGATCAGCCAGCCGCCCTCGGCCCGCTCGAGCCGGATCCTGCCCGCCGGCCCCTCGATCACCACCGAGGTCGGCACCGTCGGGAAGGTGAGCCCGCGCCCGAGCGCCTCCTCGGCGGTCGGGAGCGCCCGCCAAATCAGCCCCGCGCAGACGAGGTTCGCCGCGAGCAGCAGGAGGGTGGTGCGCGAAAGCCGCATCAGCTCCTCAACTCCTGCGCCGCCAGGCGGAGACGGCAAGCCCGACCGCCATGATGCCCAGCGGCAGCAGGGCGAAGCGCCAGCCCAGGGCGCCGAGCTGGGAGGCCGAGGCGGTCACGCCGAACTTGCCCACCGGGCGAGCGGGGATGGCGACCGGCCGCTCCCGCCCCCCGAGCCATTGGACGGCCTGGAGCAGGAAGGCGCGATTGCCGCCGCGGCCGAGCCGGTCGTTGGCGGCGATCTCCGAGGTGCCGACGACGACCAGGCGCCCGCCGAGGGCGCCCCGGCCGGCCGTGCCGAGCCCCAGCTGGCGCTCGGCCGCGACGGCGACGCAGATGGGCCCCGGGAAGTCGCGCGCCGGGTCGAAGCGCGCGGGCTCGCGCCGCGCGTCAACCTCGCCCCACGAGGCCTGGGAGCTGTAGACCATCTGCCAGACGCCCAGCGTGCTGTCGGGCGAGCTGCCAAGGTCGAACCCGACGGGCCTGATTCGCGCGGCCACCAGCGGGAGCACGGGGTTGGCCAGCGCCTCCGCCACGGGATGAAGGCGCGAGTCGAGGTTGGCCAGGGCGATGTCGCCGTCGGGCAGCCGCCGGGCGGCGTCGGGCTCGCGGACCTCGGCGTCGGGCGAGAAGACCGCCCAGTCGTCCAGCACCGCGTCGAGCCCGTGCTCGCGCCCCGGGTCGAGGAGCAGCAGCGCGCGCCCGTTCCGCTCGCGCAGGTAGGAGCGCAGGATCTCGGCCTCGGCTGGCGCGAACGTCGCCGCGGGTCCGGCCACGATGACGAGCGAGGCGTCGCGCGGGACCGGCCCGCCGAGGGAGAGGGGGCGCAGCTCGACGTTCGCCAGCCGCAGCTGCCGGGCGAGCTGGCTCATGCCCTTGCCGCCGGAGGCGTCCTCGGCCGACAGCTCGCCGTGGCCCCGCGCGACGTAGGCGAGGATCGGGCGGTCGTCCGCCACGCTGACCAGCGCCGCCAGCAGCGCCTCCTCGACCCGGCCGGCCTCGCCCAATCCGGCCAGCTCGCCCTGGGTGAGGATGCGCCGCCGCGGCCCGCATGCCGCGATCACCGCCGCGTCCGGCGGCGGCGGCCCGTGGCGGGCGGCGAGTTCCGCCAGGGCCTGGGCGGCGCCGGCGGAGCCCGGGCGGACAAGCCGGAGCCAGCCTTGTCCATCCCGGCCCGCCGCTTCCGCCACCGCCTCCATCAGGCGCGCGGCCTGGCGGCCCGCCGCCCGGTCCGCCTCGTCGCCCGAGGGCTCAAGCCCGACGACGGTCACCCAGCCCGCGGTGCCGGGCGGCGCGCGCCGGCCGACCTCGGCGACCAGCGCGGCGGCCTCTGGCGAGAGCGAGTGGCGGCGGTCGGCCGTCAGGTCCTCGCGCACCCGGCAGCCCGGGCTCGCCGCCAGCAGGTTGAGCGCCACGGCCAAGGCGAGCGCCAGGACGACCTGCAGCCAGCGGTTGAGCGACCGCTCGCGCCGCACCTGCCGGAAATCGTCGCGCCGCTCCATCTCAGTCGGCCGCCTCCACGGCGAGGGTGGTCAGGCCCAGGCAGAGCAGGCTGCCCGTGGCGTAGAGCGCGAGCGGGCGGGAGTCGACGATGCCCGCCGCGAAATCCTCGAGATGGGCGAGGCTGCGAAGATGGTCGGCCGGCCCCTGCAGCCACCCGAGCCATTCCCAGCCGTCGGTCGGCAGCGCGTCGATCAGGCCCCCGCCGGCGGTCAGGGCGAGCAGGCTGAAGAAGGCGAGGAGCCCGGCCAGCGCCGGGCTCCTCGTGCAGGAGCTGCAGAGCAGGCCGACCGCCACGTGCAGCAGGCCGCTCAGCGCCACGAACACGAGGCCGCCCCCGAGCGCCAGCGGGTCGGCCACCCGCGGGTCGGCCGAGCCGCCCAGCACCGCGCCCGCGATATGGGGCAGGGCCGCGAAGGACGCCCAGAAAATCACCCAGGTCAGCCAGAGGCAGAGGAACTTCGCCGCCACCACCGCCCCGGCGCCGGCCTGCGTGGTCAGCAGCGCCCCCAGCGTCCCGGCCCGGCGCTCCTCGGCGAAGGAACGCATCGTGAGCAGCGGCAGGATGCACAGCAGGGGGAGCGGGAACCACCGGAAGACCGCCTCGATGGGTGTCCACGGCTGCGGGGTCTGGCTGCACACGAGCAGCGCGTACCAGTGGATGGTGCCGAGAAGCCCGAGAAAAAGGGCCCAGGTGGCCCAGGTCGACCAGGCCAGCCAGGTGGCGCTGAGCTCGTGCGCAAGCAGGTGCCGGAAGGCGCGCATCTCAGGAACCCCGCCCCTCCCTCGCGGTTGCGTCCCGTCGCGTGGCGGCGAGGAAGATCTCCTCCAGACCCGCCGGCTCCTCGGCGAGGGAGCGCACGCTGCGGCCCGCCCGGACCAGGGCGCCGAGCAGGCCGGCCCGGGCGGGGGAGCCGCGGGGCAGGGCCACGCGCAGCCGCCCGTCCGCCGACCGGCTCACCTCGGCCTCCGGGTCGAGGTCGCGCGCGAGCGCGAGCAGCGCCTCCGGGCCCAGGTCGGCCTCCAGCAGGAGGGCGGGCGCGGGCAGCAGCTCGCGCCGAAGGTCCTCCGTGCGGCCCTGGGCCACGACCCGCCCGCGGTTGATGATGACCACCCGGTCGCAGACCTGCTCGACCTCGGGCAGGATGTGGCTGGAGACGAGCACGGCCATCCGCCCGCGCAGCCCGCGGAGCAGCTCGCGGATGCCCAGGATCTGGTGCGGGTCCAGGCCGATTGTCGGCTCGTCGAGCAGGATCACCTCGGGCGAGCCGACCAGGGCGTCGGCGATGCCCACCCGCTGGCGGAATCCCTTGGACAGCTGGCCGATGAGCGAGCCCGCGCGCTCCCGCAGGTCGCAGTCGTGGAGCACCTGGTCGACGCGCAGCCCGACGTCCTCCTCCGGCACCGCCTTCAGGCGCGCGCGCAGCTCGAGGTACTCCCGCACGCGCACCTCGTCGGGCAGCGGGTTGTTCTCCGGCATGTAGGCCAGGCGGCGCCGCGCGCCCGCGGGATCGAGGGCGATCGACTCGCCGCAGACGGAGGCCCGCCCCGAGTTGGCCATCAGCCGCCCCGCGAGGATGCGCATCGTGGTCGACTTCCCCGCGCCGTTGGGGCCGAGGAATCCGACGATCTCCCCCGGGGCGACCGAGAAGGACACGCCCTCCACCGCCGTCAGCCGCCCGTAGCGCTTGGTCAGCCCCTGCGCCTCGAGCGCGAGCACCGGCTGCTGGGCGACCTCGGGCATGCGCCGCTCAGGGCGCCTTCGGCGCCGTCGGGCGGAGGGCCGGCTCGGACGCGATCAGCCGGCGCTGGTCCTCGCGCCAGGGATGGCTGGGCCCCAGCAGGCGGTCCATCTTGTCGAGCCAGGCCCGGGCCCCCGCGGGGTCCTTGGCCGAGAGCGCGGCGCGCGCCAGCGCGAGGAAAGCCGGTCCGCGCAAGGCCTCGGGGGCCTCCGTCGACTCGGCCACGGCGGTCAGGCGCGCGACCGCGTCGGGCGCGCCCTGGTCGAGCGCGAGGAGGCCGGCATACAGCCGGGAGCGCCAGCGCAGCGCCTGGCCGGCGCGGGTCGGGCCCGGCTCGTTCGCCGCGGCGGCGTCGTAGGCGGCAACCGCGCCCTTGCCCTCGCGCTGGAGCCGGTCGGCCAGCTGGAGCAAGGCGGCGGTGGCCAAGGGGTGCCCGGGATGCGCGCCCGCGAAGGCGCGCAGCGCGGTCTCGTCGTTGCCGGCCGCGGCGAAGGCCTCGCGGATCTCCTCCCGGCGGGCGTCGGCCCAGGCGGCGTAGGCGAACCAGGCCAGGAGGCCGACGATGACCGAGGAGAAGGTCCAGGCGATGCGCTCGCGGTGGCGCTCCCAAAGCAGCCAAAGGCGATCCTCCGCGTCCGCGTTCGCGAAGTCCTCGTCGACGACCACGAGGTTGCGGTCGTCGTCCTTGGGGCTGGGGTTTCGGTCTTGGGCCATGGAGTCTTCCCAAGGTTGCCAGCCCGGTGCCCGAGTCAATCCCTGCCGCCCGCATCGGCGCTTGTCCCCTCGCCGCTCCGGGGCAAGGATGCCCCTCCTTCCATGTCCTCGCCCGAAGCCGTCATCTCGGCGCTCCGCGACGCCCGCCGGCTGTCGCCCGCCGCCCTCGCCAACGCCCTCGGCTGGCTCGGCTCCGGCAGCCTTCCCGGCTGGGCCGTCGCGGCGGTCGCCGAGCTGGCCGAGGCCGGCGCCTGGGACGAGCTCGAGGACCGTTTCTACCGCGGCGTTGCCTTCGGCACCGGCGGGATGCGCGGACGCACCATCGGCAAGGTCGTCGCGCCCTCCGAGCGGGGCGCCGCCCCCGAGGGCGCCGCGCCCGAGCACGCCGCGGTCGGCACCGCCTGCCTCAACGCCTTCAACATCCTGCGCGCGACCCGCGGCCTCCACGCCCACCTCGCCGCCTCGGGCAAGCGCGCCCCCCGGCTGGTGGTCGCCCATGACGTGCGGCACTTCTCGCGCGCCTTCGCCGAGTCGGTCGCCGCGGCTTGGGCCGCCCTCGGCGGCGAGGCCCTGCTGTTCGACGGGCCCCGCTCGACGCCCCAGCTCAGCTTCACCGTCCGCCACCTGGGAGCCGACGCCGGGGTCGTGCTCACCGCGAGCCACAATCCGCCCCATGACAACGGCTTCAAGTGCTGCCTCGCCACCGGCGGCCAGGTGATGCCGCCCGACGACGCGGCCATCGTTCGCCAGGTCGAGGCGCTCGGCATCGCCGACATCGCCCCGCTCCTCGGCGCCGACCGCGCCGCCATCCGCCCCGTGCCGCCCGAGGCCGAGGCCGCCTACCTCGACCGGCTCTGCGCCGGCGTGCTCTTCCCCGACGAGATCCTGCGCCACACCCCCTCCGTCGTCTTCACCAACCTCCACGGCACGGGCGACGTGATGGTCGTGCCCGCGCTCCGCCGCGTCGGCATCGAGCCCATCCTCGTCGAGGCCCAGCGCGAGCACGACGGGGCCTTCCCCACCGTCAAGTCGCCCAATCCGGAGAACCCCGAGGCCTTCGCGCTCGCGCTCGCCGTCGCGGCCGAGAGGGGCGCCGACCTCGTCCTCGCGACCGACCCCGACGCCGACCGCCTCGGCGCCGCCGTCCCCCTCCCGGGCGGCGGGCACCGCCTCCTCGGCGGCAACGAGATCGCCGCCCTGCTCGCCGAGTTCCGCCTCTCCTCGCTCAAGGACGCCGGCATCCTCCCCGAGGAGGGCTCGCCGGCCGCCGCCGTCGTGAAGTCGGTCGTGACCACGCCCCTGGTCGACGCCATCTGCGAGCGCCACGGCGTGCGCTGCGTCGGCACCCTCGTCGGCTTCAAGTGGATCGCCGGCAAGGCGGAGCGCTGGGCCGCCCGCCTCGCCGAGCGCGCCGGACCCGAGGCGCCCGCGCTCCCGCTCCGCCGCCGGGCGCCGCTCGCGCTCCGCCACTCCACCCTCTTCCTCCTCGGCCTCGAGGAGAGCCACGGCTACCTCGCCGACGACGCCGTGCGCGACAAGGACGCCAACGCCGCCGCCCTCCTCCTCACCGAGTTCGCCGCCCGCCTCCGCTCGCGCGGCCGCACCCTGCTCGACGCGCTCGACGCCCTCCATCTCCGCCACGGCGCGCACGCCGAGGGCCTGCTCAACGTCACGATGGAGGGCGCCGCCGGCGCCGCCGCCATCCGCCGCCTCCTCGCCGCCTGGCGCACCTCCCCGCCGCGCGAGGTCGACGGCTCCGCCGTGGTCCGCGTGACCGACCACGCCGCCGGCGAGGTGACCGACGCCGAGGGCGAGCGGCTCGGCGCCGAGGACTTCCTCCTCGTCGACCTGGCCGACGGCCGCCGCGTCGCCGTCCGGCCCTCCGGCACCGAGCCCAAGGTCAAGTTCTACGGCTTCGCCCGCCGCCCCGTCGCCGACGCCGACGCGCTGCCCGCCGCCCGCGCCCGCGCCCGCGCCGACGTCGACGCCCTCCTCGCCTGGATGCGCGCCGACGCCGCCCGCCGCGCCCAAGCTCCCTCCCCATGAGACTCCTCCCGCTCCTCCCCGCCCTCTCCCTCCTCGTCGCCGGCTGCGTCGGCGGACCCGGCTCCGAGCCTGGCCACCGCAGCGAGAAGACACCCGCGGCCGCCGCCCTCGCCGGCGAGGCCCGCCCCGAGGGCGGCGTCGCCGAGGCCAACCGTCGCAACGCCGAGCGGCAGCGCGAGGGCGACTGGCGCGCGGTCAAGCCCGCGGTCGGCCCGGAATCGCCCTGAGCCGCTCAGCGCGCGCCCGCCGCGAGAAGCGCCGCCCGCGCCGCCGACTCGTCCACGCCGTCGGCGGTCGCCGCCGCGCCCAGCCGGTCGAGCAGCACGAAGCGGATCCGCCCGGCGCGGTTCTTCTTGTCGTGCCGCATCGCCGCGAGGAGCGCGTCCGCCGCCAGCGGCTCGCGGAGCCCGGTGGGCAGGCCTTGCGCCGCCACCGCCGCGGTCGCGCGCCGCGCGTCGCCCTCGCTGATCCGCCCGAGGTCGCGCGAGAGGTCGGCGGCGAGACGCAGCCCGACCGCCACGGCCTCCCCGTGGAGGTACGCGCCGTAGCCGGCCACGGCCTCGATGGCGTGGCCGAAGGTGTGGCCCAGGTTGAGCAGGGCCCGGCCGCCCTCGCGCGCGGTCTCGTGCTCGTCGCCCGACACAATCCGGGCCTTCATCCGCACGCAGCGCCGGATCACGCCGGGCAGCGACGGGTGGTCCCAGCGCAGCCGGCCCGCCGCCTCCAGCTCCGCCAGCAGGTCGGCGTCGCCCAGCAGGGCGTACTTGACCACCTCCGCCATCCCGGCCGCGAACTCGCGCTCGGGCAGCGTGCGCAGGAGCGCCGTGTCGGCCAGCACCGCGGCGGGTTGGGCGAAGGCCCCCGCCAGGTTCTTGCCCCGGGCGAGGTTGATGCCCGTCTTGCCCCCCACCGAGCTGTCGACCATCGCCAGCAGCGTGGTCGGGACCTGGATGAGGCGGATTCCCCTCAGGTAGGACGCCGCGGCGAAACCCGCCAGGTCGCCGACCACGCCGCCGCCCAGCGCGACCACGAGGCCGTCCCGGCCCAGTCCGGCCTCGGCCAGGGCGTCCCAGGCGCGGGCGAGCTCGGCCGCGGACTTCGCCGTCTCGCCGTCGGTCGCGGTGACATGGACCGGTCCGTGCGCGGCCAGGCTCGCGCAAGCCTGGGGCAGGGCGGCGCGCACGCCAGGCGAGGTCACGGTGAGCACCTTCGCCCCCGCCGCGCGCGCCGCGGCCGCGGCCGCGGCCGCCTCGGCGACCACGCCGGGACCGATGCGCACCGGGTAGGCGCGCTCGCCGAGGGAGACGGTTTCGGTCACGGCTGACATTCCGCGCACGCTAGGCCCGGACCGGCCCCGCGGCAAGGACGGAGGGTCCGCTCAGAGGCCGACCAGCGCCCGGGCGTAGGCCTCGGGGTCCAGCGGCTGCAGGTCGTCCGGCGCCTCGCCCACGCCGATGAAGCGCACCGGCACCCCGGTCGCGCGGGCGATGCCGACCGCCGCCCCTCCCTTGCCCGCGCCGTCGAGCTTGGTCACCACCAGCCCCGTCAGCCCGACCGCCTCGTGGAAGACCTTGGCCTGCTCGATCGAGTTGGCGCCCAGAGAGCCGTCGACCACCAGCCAGCGCTCGTGGGGCGCCCCGGGGTGGGCCTTGCCCGCGACGCGGGCGACCTTGCGCAGCTCCTCCATCAGGTGCGCCTTCGTGTGCAGGCGACCCGCGCTGTCGAGCAGCACGGCGTGCGCGCCCCTCGCGCGCCCGGCCGCGACCGCGTCGAAGGCGACCGCCGCGGGGTCCGCGCCCGGCTGGCCGCCGACCACGGGCACGCCGAGCCGCGTCGCCCAGGCCTCGAGCTGGGCGCCGGCCGCCGCGCGAAAGGTGTCGCACGCGCCGAGCAGCGCCGGGTGGCCCTCCGCCTGCAGCCGGTGCGCGAGCTTGGCCGCCGTCGTCGTCTTGCCCGCCCCGTTGACCCCCACCAGCAGGATGACCAGCGGCGCGGCCGACCAATCCGGTCGCCAGGGGGATCCGCCCAGCCGGCGCGCGAGGACCGCCGCGGCGACCTCCGCGGCGCCGCCCGAGCGGAGCGCCGGCTCGCGCCGCCATGCCTCCGCCACGGCGGCCACGACCTCCGCCGCCGTCTCCGGTCCGAGGTCGGCGGCCAGCAGCCCCTCCTCGAGCAGGCGCGCGCTCCGGGCGTCCAGCGGGCGCCCGAGGACCGAGGCCAGGCTGTCGGCGGTCCGGCTCAGCCCGGCGCGCAGCCGATCCAGCCAGCCCGCCATGGTCAGCCCTCCGCGGCCTCCCGCAGGGGGCGGTCGAGGCCTTCCTTCACCCGGTCGAGGATGCCGTTGACGAAGCGGTGGGAATCGTCGCCCCCGAAGGCCTTGGCCAGCTCGATCGCCTCGTTGATGGAGACGACCGGCGGGATGTCGCGCCGGTGGAGCAGCTCGTGCACGGCGAGGCGGAGGATGGCGAGCTCGACCTTGGCGATGCGCTCGATGGTCCAGTTCTCGGCGTGGCGCGCGATCGCGCGGTCGACCTCCGGCAGGGCGCGCAGGGCGCCGTCGATGAGCGACTCCGCGAAGGCGTAGTGGTCGCGCGGGTTCTCCTGCATCCGCAGGAAATCGGCCAGGGCGAGCACGGGGTCCTCGGGGCGCTGGGCTTCCCAGAGGTAAAGGAACTGCATGGCCGCGACGCGGTTCTCGTGGCGCCGGTTGCGCCGGGGTTCCCTCGGGGCCGCGTCGGCCATCTCAGTTCTGGGCGAAGGGGTCCGCCCCGTCCTTCTGGGCCTTCTCCTCCGCGGCGATCTGGTCGAGGCGCTCGCCGAGCTCGATCCGGTGGAGCGCCATCTCCAGCGCGGCCTTGGCGAACTCGGCGCCGCGGTCGAGGGCCCCGCGGCAGCGCGCCTCGGCCTGGGCCTGGTCGAGCGTGACGACGATGCCGTTGATGAGGGGCACCTCGGAGCGCAGGGCCGACTCCTGGAGGGCGGACGCGGTCGAGGCGGCGATGACCTCGTGGTGGGGCGTGTCGCCCGCCACGACCACCCCGAGCGCGATCACGCAGTCGTACTCGCCCGTCATGGCGAGCATGTGGGCGGCATAGGGCACCTCGGCCGAGCCCGGCACCCGCACCACCTTGATGTGGTCGGCGGGCACCTTGGCGTCGCGCAGCGTGCGTCGGACGCGCTCAAGCAGGCTGTCCACGAGCGACCCGTTGTAGCGCGCGGCGGCCACGCCGAACCAGAGGTCGCGGCCGTCGATGTCGGTCGGCTTCGGCTTGTCCTGGCTCATCGGGTTGGGAAGGGACGGGTCGTTGAGGGCTACAGGTCGGGACGCTTCCCGCAAGCCCGAAGCGGCGGCGGTCAGGGCGCCGCCTGCCCGACAATCTCCAGGCCGTGCCCGGCGAGACCGACCACCTTGCGCGGGTTGTTGGTCAGCAGGCGGATGCGCGCGAGGCCGAGGTCGGCGAGGATCTGCGCCCCCACGCCGTAGTCGCGGTCGTCCATCTGCCCCGGCCGCACCCCCTCGGCGTCGGCCAGGATGCCGCCGTCGGGCAGCCCGATGTGCACGATCACGCCCCGGCCCTCCGCGGCGATGGCGCGGAAGCTCGCCTCGAGCGAGCCGCCGGGGCCGAAGGCCCGGCCGCGGAAGAGCTCCGCGAGAAGGTTCTCGCGTTGCACGCGGACGAGCGTCGGCTCGGGCGAGGGCTCGCCCAGCACGAACGCGAGGTGCTGGCGACCGTCGGCCGCCGACCGGTAGACGTGCAGGCGGAACCGCCCCCAGGCGCTGTCGAAGTCGCTCGACGCCACCCGCTCGACCAGGCGCGTGTCGCGCCGGCGGTGGGCGATGAGCTGGGCGATGGAGACCAGCCGCAGCCCGAACCGCGCCTTCATCTCGGCCAGCTCGGGCAGCCGCGCCATCGTGCCGTCCTCGTTGAGGATCTCGCAGATGATGCCGCTTGGCGCCCGTCCGGCCAGCAGGGCCAGGTCGACGGCCGCCTCGGTGTGGCCGGCGCGCTGGAGCACCCCGCCCGGCCGCGCGAGCAGGGGGAAGATGTGGCCGGGCCGGACCAGCTGCTCGGGCCGGGTCGCGGCCCCGGCGAGCAGGCGGATCGTCCGGGCGCGGTCCGCCGCGCTGATGCCCGTCGTGATGCCCTCGGCGGCGTCGACCGACACCGTGAAGGCCGTCCGCTGCGACTCACGGTTCTCGGGCACCATCTGGTCGATGCCCAGCCGGCGCAGCTGCGCCTCCACCATGGGCACGCAGATGAGCCCGCGCCCATGGCGGGTCATGAAGTTGACCGCCTCGGGCGTCGCCTGGTCGGCCGCCATGACGAGGTCGCCCTCGTTCTCGCGGTTCTCGTCGTCGGTGACGATGACCATGCGGCCGGCGGCGATGTCCGCCACCGCGTCCTCCACCCGGTCGAAAGCCCGCTCCTCCATGGCGCCCAACTTGGGGCGGACCCCGCCCGCCGCAAGCGGGGACTGCTCAGCGGTACTCGAGCTGGACGGTCGCCGTGGTCGCGCGGTCCGACCGGGCGCGGATCCAATATGCCCCGAGGGAGTCGGGGATCGCGAGCGTCCTCGGCCGCCCCGGCTCGCACCGGATCCTCGCCCAGGTCGCCCAAACCCCGGTGCCGTCGAGGTCGACCTCCAGCGCGATCTCCGCGGCGTCCGCGGCCTCGACCGTGACCGAGCGCGATTGGTAGCCGCTCAGCAGGTAGGGATCCGAGGGCTCGCCGGCGCCCGCCTTGGCGTCCTTCCACGGTCCGCCCGCGCCGCGCGGCCTGCCCATCTGCCAGAGGTCGTCGATGACGCCCATCCACAGCGCCGCCCCCTCGGGCGCGCGGGCGATGCGCTCGCCCTTCGCCCCCGGTGACACCCCGGTCATCACGAGCAGCCCGAATTGCCCGCAGAAGTCCCCGATGGCCAGGCCGTGGGTCGCGACCGGCCGCACCTTGGCCATGCCCTGCGCGTTGCGCGCCGGCAGCTCGAAGAAGGTGCCGCCGAGGTTCATCAGGTCGCGTTCCGTCGCCACCTCGCGCACGATCCTGGCGCCGGGAGCCGGTTCCGCGAGGGAGGGGTCGCCCACCGGCAGCCGCCAGCGCCGGCCGTCCTCCTCCACGATCAGCGAGGCGGCGTCGCGGCGCACCGAGGCGCTCGGCGGCGCCTTGGCCGCGGCGACCTTGGCCGCGGCGTCGGGGGTGCCTCCCGCCGCCAGCGCGAGGTCGCGGCCGAGCAGCCGCAGCACGCCGTCCTCGCCCAGCCACCCGAGATGATTCTCCGAGAGCGAGCGCAGCGTGCCGCCCGACCCCGGCTGCGGGAGCCGGGAGAGGCCCTCGAAGGCCTTGCCGTTGCGCGCCGGCCTCCGGTCGGCCTCGCGGCAGTGGAAATGCGCGGTCGCGCCGGTCGCGCCTCCCGGCGCCCGCACGCGCGCCCAGGTCGCGCCCAGGTCGCGGGGCAGCTCGAGGAAGGCGGCGGCGCCCGGCGCGACCTCGGCCTCCCGCCAGGGGCGCCACGCGCCGTCCCCCTTGGCGTCGATCTCGACGACGAACCGCGCCGCCGCCGCGCCCTCGTGGGCGAGGGTGAGCGCGCGGATCTCGAAGCCGCCGACCAGGAACGGGTCGCTGGTCCCGCCCGCCGCCACCTCCTCGCGGAGCCAGGCGGAGCCCCGCGCCACCACCGGGCCCAGCTGGCCGAGCCGGGCCGGCTCGACGAACCACAGGTTCGAGTGCGAGACGAGCGGCGCCCCGGCATGCGCCTTCAGCGGGCGCGTGTTGAGGAATTCCTTCTGTGCATGGTCGTCGCAGCCGAGCGCGATGCGGTCGCCCCAGCGGGCGAAATCCCCGATCACCCGGAGGTAGGCCGAACGGGGGGCGAGGCCGCCCGCGGCCCCGGGTCGGAAGCCCCGCGGGAATCGCCAGAACGCCCCGTGCATCGTCATCAGCAGGTCGCTCTCCCCGATGTCCCGGATGCGAGGCCACTCGGTGTTCCAGCCATGGGACCCGTCGTAGCTGTGGCTGGGCTTGGGCAGGCGGAAGGCCGTCCAAACACCCCCGTCGAGGACCATCAGCAGGAGCGACTTGGCGTCCCAGCCCACGCTCCACACCGGGTCGCGCGCCGGGTCCGCGTTGCCCGCGATCCCGCCCGGACCCGTCACCTCGGTGAACTGGGCCCGCCGCACCATCGACCAGTCGCCCTCGCCGCGCCATTCCGCGAGCGCGCCGGAGGGCAGGGTGGGGTCGAGCGCGACCCGCGGGTGGCGCTCGCCGTTGTTCGCGTAGATCACCCGGCCCTGCCCGGAGTAGAGGCCCTTGCCGTGGTAGCCCGGCAGAGCCGATCGGACGCGGCCGGGCGCCTCGGCCGCCTTCGCGGCGGCGCCGCCTTTCGGCGTGTTGCCGTCCGCGATCAGCTCGCGCACGCCGAGCGACCGGAGGTCGACCTCGTAGAGGCCCTCCTCCATCGTCGCGTAGTAGGCCTTCTCGGCCGGGGCGCCCAGGTGGCGCGCGTTGCCCGTCAGGCGGCCGCGCATCGCGGCGGGCGGGATGACGCGCACCTTGCCCCCGGCGTCGATGACATACGGCCCAATGAGGAGCTGCCCGGTCTCCGGGTGGATCATCCGGTTCGCGGGCGTCCCGCCGACGCTCTCCGGTCGGCTCGCGATGGCGAGCGAGCGGTCGATCTCCCAAAGCCGGTCGCTCGACCCGTCGGGCAGGTGGGGTCCGTAGGTGATAACCCAGAGCTTGCCGGCCCAGGGGACGACCGCCCCCGTCCCGCATTCGCCCTCGGCGTTGTGCATGGTCAGGTGCGGGTAGACGCCCGACACCTGGCGGGGGCCCTCGGGCTCGCGCGAGCAGCCGGCCAGCAGGGCGACGCCCGTCGCCGCGGCGAGTCGTAAGGTCAAATGCATCCGTGACGGACAATTCCCCCGTCTCTCAGGTTCCCGCCCGCGCGAGCAACGCGAGCGAGCCGACCGCCAATCCCAGCGGCCGGAGAAGCAACCGCCTCCATCCCTCGGCCTCGGCGTTCGCCAGCAGCATCCCGGCCATCGCCAGCGTCGCCGCGTCGCCCAGCGCCGGGTGCCGCCACTCGAGGTCCCAGGACATTCCGGGAATCGCCGCCGCCGCGCCCGCAAGCCCGGCCATGCCCTCGAGCCAGGCCGCCGCCAGCGCGTTCAAGCCCAGCCTGGCCGGATCAGCCCAGGTCAGGGGCGTCAGCGCCACCGATGCCATTCCCAGCGCGAGCGGCACCGCGGCCAGGGGAACCATCGCCACGTTCACCAAGACGCCCCCCGCCGACAGCTGCCCGAAGAGCGAGACGACCGTGCCCTGGCCCGCGAGCGAGGCGCCGGCCGACACGCACAGCCCCTCCTTCGCCCTGGCCGCCAGCCAGCCCCCCGCACGCCTGCCCGCCGGGCCGGCCCCCTGGGGTGTGAGGCGCTCCGCGAGGGTCGGGCGGGCGGCGTCTCGCGCCGCGGGCGACCCCGCCAGCAGGATGCCGGCGACCGACAGGTAGCTGAGCTGGAAGCCGGCGTCCGCCGCCGCCTCCGGGTCGAGCACCAGCGTCAACGCCCCCGCGACCGCCAAACCCTGGACCGGATTCGCCCGGCGCTCCAGCAGGCGGCACGCCAGGATGCCGGCCGCCATGAGCCAGGCCCGGCGGGCCGAAGGCGCCCCGCCGGTCACCTCGACGTAGACGGCGAGCGCGGCCAGGGCCAGCGCCGCCGCCCGACGGCGGTCCAGCCGGGCGAGATCGCCGAGCCGGACCAGCATCGCCGCCATGCCCGCGATGTGCAGGCCGCTGATGGCGAACAGGTGCAGCGTGCCCGTCGCCGCGAAGGCCGCCTTGTCCTCCTCCGGCAGGAGCCGAGTCCGCCCCAGCATGGTCGCCGCCAGCAGGCGCTCGCCCCGCCCGTCCCCGCGCCACGATTCCCGCAGGGCCGACCCGAGGCGCGCCGCCGCCCGGTCGGTCCAGCGCGTCCAAGCCGACGCCGGCTCGACCTCGCCCCCGACCTCCGCCCCGCCCATCGAGAGCGTGATGCCCAGCGAGCGCCGCCAGCCCGCGCCAGGTCCCCCGGTGTCGGCCGGCCGCACCGAGCCGCGCACGACGCTCAGGCTGCCGCGCGCCGGCGCCACGCCCTTGCCCTCCACGATCATCCGCCGCCTCGCCGCGCCCGGCGGACCCCGCTCCACCTGCCCCACCGCCCACCAGCGGCCGTCCCCGCGCATCTCCACCCGCTCCACCTTCAGGAACACGTCGCCATGGGCCCGCGGCCCCGCCCACGGCCCGCGCGGCGCCGCCCGGGCCCCGTGCCAAGCCGCTCCGATGGCCACGCCGGCGACGGCCAGGAGCACCGGGGCCGCGCGCGCGCGTCCCGGCCACAGCAGGCCGGCCAGCGCGGCGGCCATGCCGAGCGCGAGGCAGGGCAGGGCGGGAGCCACCCCCGCGTCCGCCGCCAGGCAGCCCGCCGCGAGGGGCAGCGCGAGCCACAGCGCGGGTGCGTGGCCGTGCCGGGGGCGGCGATGCCGCGGGTCTAGGTCGGGCGTCTCGCCCAGGGGGTCGGTCCGGTCCATGGCCGGAGACCGGTGGCCGGCGCGCGCAGCGCCGCGATCTCCGCCCGGAGTCCATCCCATCTGGTCTCCGCGGCGAGCGCGCCCAGCTGGAGAAGCTCACCCAGGGGGATCACCACAAAGGGGCGGCCTCGCCAGCGCGGGTGGGGCAGGGTGAGCCCGGGTTCGTCGAGCCGGGGCGCGGCGCTGTGGAACAGCAGGTCGATGTCGCAGGTCCGCGGGCCGTTCGCAACCGTGCGAACCCGCCCCAGCTCGCCCTCGATGCCGAGCGCCGCCGCCAGCAGCTCGGCCGGGGCCAGCCCGGTCTCCACCGCCGCGCAGAGGTTCAGGTAGGTGGCTTGGCCCGGGGGGCCCACCGGGTCGCTGTCGTAGGCCGGCGAAACCGCCAGGAGCCGGGTCGAGGCCAGCCCCCCCAGCCGCTCGAGCGCGCGGCCGATCAGCGCGGCCCGGTCGCCGAGGTTGCCCCCCAGCCCAAGGAGGGCCTGCGCGGGCTCAGGCCCGGGCCCGCCGGATGCGCACGGAGATGCCATCGAAGTCGGCCGCCACGGGGGCGAAGGGCTTGTGCACCTCCACGGTGACCGCCTGCACCACGGGGTAGCCGCCGAGGATGCGCGCGGCGATCGCCTGGGCGAGGGTCTCGATCAGGTAGACGGGCTTGCCCTTGAGCTGTTCCTCGACCGTGCGGATGACGGCGGCGTAGTCGACGGTCTTGCGCAGGTCGTCCCCGGCCGCGGCCGGCCGGGTGTCGAGCTCGATCTCGAGCGAGACGGTGAAGCGCTGCCCCAGGCGGGTCTCCTCGGGGAGGGCGCCATGGTGCCCGTACGAGCGGATTCCGTTGATCCGTATGAGGTCCACCCCCCCGGTATTGCCCGCCGGCCGCCGCCGCGCAAGCGGCATTAGCGACATTCGGTCCGGCGGGGGCTTTCCCTGCTTGACCCCTCCTTCGGCCGCCGCTGACAGTCATCGCGACCATGCCCAAGAGGACCGACCTACGCTCCATCCTCATCATCGGCTCCGGCCCGATCATCATCGGCCAGGCCTGCGAGTTCGATTACTCCGGCACGCAGGCGTGCAAGGCCCTCCGCGAGGAGGGCTACCGCGTCATCCTCGTCAACTCGAACCCGGCGACGATCATGACCGACCCGGAGACGGCGGACGTCACCTACATCGAGCCCCTCACCCCCGAGGTCCTCGAGCGCATCATCGCCAAGGAGAAGCCCGACGCCCTCCTGCCCACCCTCGGCGGCCAGACCGCCCTCAACCTCTCCCTCCGGCTGGCCAAGACCGGCGTGCTCGCCCGCCACGGGGTCGAGCTCATCGGCGCCAAGGAGGAGGCCATCGAGCGCGGCGAGGACCGCGAGAAGTTCAAGAAGATCATGCTGGAGATCGGGCTCGACGTGCCCCGTTCCAAGGTCGTCCGCGACCTCGACGCCGCCCGGGCCTGCCTCGGCGAGGTCGGCGGGGAGTTCCCCGTCATCATCCGCCCCTCCTTCACCCTCGGCGGCACCGGCGGCGGCATCGCCTACAACCGCGAGGAGTTCGACCGCATGGCCCAGGCCGGGCTCGACGCCTCGCCCGTCCACGAGATCCTCGTCGAGGAGTGCCTGCTCGGCTGGAAGGAGTACGAGATGGAGGTGATGCGCGACCACAAGGACCAGTGCGTCATCATCTGCTCGATCGAGAACTTCGACCCGATGGGCGTCCACACCGGCGACTCCATCACGGTGGCCCCGGCCCTGACCCTGACCGACAAGGAATACCAGCTGATGCGCGACGCCTCCTTCGCCGTCATCCGCGCCATCGGGGTGGAGACCGGCGGCTCCAACATCCAGTTCTCCGTCAACCCCGCCACCGGCCGGATGATCGTCATCGAGATGAACCCCCGCGTCTCGCGCTCCTCCGCCCTCGCCTCCAAGGCCACCGGGTTCCCCATCGCGAAGATCGCCGCCAAGCTCGCCGTCGGGTACAGCCTCGACGAGCTGCGCAACGACATCACCCGCTCGACCCCCGCCTGCTTCGAGCCGACCATCGACTACGTCGTCACCAAGATCCCGCGCTTCGCCTTCGAGAAGTTCGCCGGGGCCGACACCACCCTGACCTCCGCCATGAAGTCCGTCGGCGAGGCGATGGCCATCGGCCGCACCTTCAAGGAGTCCTTCCAGAAGGCCCTCCGCTCGCTCGAGATCGGCGCCTGGGGCCTCGGCTGCGGCGGCAAGCACAGCGAGGCCCCCGGCCTCGACCGGGAGGGCCTGCGCGCCGCCCTCGCCCGCCCCCATCCCGAGCGGGTTTTCCATCTCCGCCACGCGATGCTCGCCGGCATGACCGACGCCGAGATCCACGCCGCCTCCGCCATCGACCCCTGGTTCCTCGCCCAGCTCCGCGGCATCGTGGACCTCGAGCGGCGCCTCCGCGCCGCCGGCGCCGCCGGCCTCGACGCCGGCCTGCTCCGCGAGGCCAAGGAGGCCGGCTTCGCCGACCGCCAGATCGGCCACGCCACCGGCCTCGCCCCCGCCGAGGTTCACCGCCGCCGTCTCGCCGCCGGCCTTCCCACCGTCTTCCGCCTGGTCGACACCTGCGCCGCCGAGTTCGAGGCCTCCACCCCCTACTACTACTCCTCCTACGGCGACGAGACCGAGGTCCGCCCCTCCGCCAAGCCCCGCATCCTCATCATCGGCGGCGGGCCCAACCGCATCGGGCAGGGCATCGAGTTCGACTACTGCTGCGTCCACGCCTCCTACGCCCTGCGCGAGATCGGCTACGAGTCGGTCATGATCAACTCCAACCCGGAGACCGTCTCGACCGACTACGACACCTCCGACCGCCTCTACTTCGAGCCGCTCACGCTCGAGGATGTCCTCGAGGTCTACCGCGCCGAGGGCTGCGAGGGCGCCATCGTCCAGTTCGGCGGCCAGACCCCGCTCAACCTCGCGGCCGAGCTCGAGGCGGCCGGCGTCCGCGTCATCGGCACCTCGCCCGCCAGCATCGCCCTCGCCGAGGATCGCCAGCTGTTCAAGGAGATCCTCGACGAGCTCGGCATCCGCCAGCCCGACAACCGCACCGCGCTCTCTGCGGAGGCGGCCTACGCCGCCGCCCAGGCCATCGGCTTCCCCGTCCTCCTCCGCCCGTCCTTCGTGCTCGGCGGCCGCGGCATGTTCATCGTCCACGGGATGGACGAGCTCCGCGCCGTCGTCCGCGAGGCCTTCGATGTCGCGCCCGGCAAGCCCGTGCTCCTCGACAAGTTCCTCGAGGACGCCACGGAGGTCGACGTCGACGCCATCTCCGACGGCGAGACCACCGTCATCGGGGGCATGCTCGAGCACGTCGAGCACGCCGGCGTCCACTCCGGCGACGCCGGCATGGTCCTGCCGCCCCACACCCTCTCCCCCGCCATCCAGGGCGAGCTGCGCCGCATCACCCACGACCTCGCCCGCCGCCTCGGCGTGGTCGGCCTGATGAACATCCAGTTCGCGGTCAAGGACGGCCAGGTCTACATGCTCGAGGTCAACCCCCGCGCCTCGCGCACCGTGCCCTTCGTCTCGAAGGCCATCGGCGTGCCCCTCGCCAAGCTCGCCGCCAAGTGCATGGCCGGCCGGAAGCTGCGCGACCTCGGCTTCACCGCCGAGATCACCCCGCCCTACTGGTCGGTCAAGGAGTCCGTCTTCCCCTTCAGCCGCTTCCGCGGCGCCGCCGTCGTCCTCTCCCCGGAGATGCGCTCGACCGGCGAGGTCATGGGCGTCGACCAGGACCTCGGCCTCGCCTACGCCAAGGCCCAGATGGCGGCCCAGCCCGCCCTGCCCACCTCGGGCAGCGCCTTCCTCTCGGTGAAGGAGTCCGACAAGCCCGGGGCCGTCGAGGTCGCCCGCAGCCTCCACGCCCTCGGCTTCGCCATCCACTCCACCTCCGGCACCGCCGACGCCCTCGCCGCGGCCGGCCTGCCCGTCGTGCGCGTCGGCAAGATCTCCGAGGGCGCCCGGCCCAACGTCCTCGACCTCCTCAAGAACGGCAAGCTCCAGCTCATCGTCAACACCGCCGCCGGCATGCTGCCCCGCCAGGACGAGAACCTCATGCGCGCCGAGGCCGTCCTCCGCGGCGTCTACATGGCCTCCACCCTCAACGCCGCCAAGGCCGCCGCCGGCGCCATCCGCTCGCTCCGCGCCCACGCCGTCGAGCCGCTTTCCCTGCAGGAGCGCCTGAAGGCGCTTCCCAAGCCCGGCGCCCACCGCTAGCCTTTCCCCATGCGACTCCTCCTCCTCGCCCTCGCCGCCGCGCTTCCCGCCCAGCAGGCACCCGCCCCGGCCGCCCCCGCCGTCCCGGCGCCCGCGCTGACCGCCGCCGAGCAGCGCGCCTCCTTCTCCCGCATGGGCTTTGAGATCGGCTCCCAGTCGCCGCTGCCCGGCATCCGGACCGACTACGAGATGAGCGCCGACGAGGTCGACGCCTTCCTCGCCGGCCTCCGCCGCGCCATGCTCGCCGAGGACGCGCCCGGCGCCGCCCTCGATCCCCGCTTCAACGCCGTCCTGCAGGCGCGCGCCGCCGCCCGCTCCGCCCGCGCCAAGCAGGCCAACGCCGACTTCCTCGCCAAGGTCGACGCCGACAAGGAGGTGACCAAGACCGCCTCCGGCCTCCGCTACAAGGTCGTCAAGGCCGGGGAGGGCGCCAAGCCCACCGCCAAGAACACCGTCAGCTGCCGCTACCACGGCACCCTCGCCGACGGGCGCGTCTTCGACTCCACCCGCGCCCGCGGCGACCAGCCCATCAGCTTCGGCCTCGGCGAGGTCATCCCCGGCTGGACCGAGGGCCTGCAGCTCATCGCCAAGGGCGGCGTCATCAAGCTCTGGATCCCCGCCAACCTCGCCTACGGCGACCAGGACAACGGCCCCATCCCCGGCGGGTCGGTCCTCGAGTTCGAGGTCGAGCTGCTCGACATCAAGTGACGCCGCGGCCGGCGCGGAACCAATTCCCCGCCCGGGGGTTGTAGTTCCCGCATGCGTCGTCTCGCCGCCGGCATCCTCCTTTCCCTCGCCGCCTCCGCCGCCGGGGCGGAGAAGCCGCTGCCCATCCGCGACGCGCTCCGCCAAGCCCTCGCCCACAACCTCGGCCTCGGCATCCAGCGGCTGCAGGCCGTCGACTCGGTCGATGACCTCGAGCTCGCCGACGCCGCCTTCGACCTCCGCCTCCGCTGGTCCAACACCCTCGGCAAGGCCCGCACCCTCGACGAGATCCGCGCCGGCGACTTCGCCCGCGACGCCTGGTCATCCGAGCTCGCCCTCGAGCAACCCCTGCCCTGGGGCGGGACCCTCGCCCTCAGCGGGCAGGCCGACCGGTTCTGGGAGGACAGCAACGGCGTCGCCGGCGACCGCCTCGTCCAGGTCGGGACCGCCGTCAGCTTCACCCAGCCCCTCCTTCGCGGCGGGTGGGGCGCCGTCAACCTCGCCCCCGTCGTCACCGCCCGCCTCGGCGCCGGCCGCTCCCGCCTCCTGCTCCGCGCCGCCGTCCTCGACCTCATGCGCTCCGCCGAGGTCGGCTACTGGGGGCTCGCCGCCTCCCGCTCGCTCGTCGCCCTGCGCGAGACGAGCCTCCGCTCCGCCGAATCCCTCCTCCAGGAGGTCGCGGAGCGCCGCCGTCTCGGCGCCGCCACCCTCCAGGAGCAGCTCCAGGCCGAGGCCGACGTCGCCAACCAGCGCGTCTCCGTCCTCAACGCCCGCCAGCAGGCCGAGCTGGCCGACACCCGCCTTCGCCGCATCCTCGGACTCGAGGAGAACGGCGTGGCCGAGCTCGGGGTCGACGCCCTCCCGACCGAGCCCGTGCCCGGCATCCCCGACTACCGCGCCTGGCTCGGGCAGGTGCTCGACTTCGACCTCGAGGCCCAGGCCCAGCGCCTCCAGGTCGAGTCCGCCGAGACCCGCCTCGCCGCGGCGCGCGCCAACGACCTCCCCCGCCTCGACCTCACCCTGGCCGGCTCCCTCGCCGGCGAGGCGGGTGTCCACGGCCGGCTCGGCTCCGCCCTCGACGCCCTTCCCGACGAGCGCGGCTGGAACGCCTCCGCCAGCCTCACCCTCTCCTTCCCCGTCGGCTTCCGCGACAGCGAGGCCCAGCTCCGCCTCGCGCGCCGCGCCCGCCGCGCGGCCGACCTCCAGCTCGCCGAGATCCGCCAGGCCCTGACCTTCGACGCGCGGGCCGCCTGGCGCGAGCTCGAGTCCTCCCGCGCCCGGCTCGCCGCCGCGGCCGCCGCGCTCGAGCTCCAGCGCCGCGTGTACGAGGGCGAGCGCGCCCGCTACTCCGCCGGGGTGTCCGACATCCCCCGCGTCCTCCAGGCCCAGGCCTCGCTCGACGGCGCGCAGCTCGCCTGGGTCAGCGCCATCCTCGACACGCGCGTCGCCGCCGCCACCTCCTCGCGGCTCGACGGCACCCTCCTCGCCCGCCACGGCTTCTCCTGGGAAGAGGCCGAGCCCGCCGTCGGCGCCGGCCTCGGCCCCCAGGAGCCCCTCCCGCCCCTTCCCCCCCGATGAAACGCACCGCCGTCCTCTCCCTCCTGGCGGCCGCCGCGGCCGCCGCCGTCTGGTGGTGGCTCGCGCCCGCCTCCCGTCCCGCCGCCGGCCCCGAGCCCGTCGCCAGCCGCCTCGTCGCCAAGGCGGAGCGCCGCGACATCGAGTCCGCCGTCGTCGCCTCCGGCTTCGTGCGCCCCGTCGTCTCCAGCGAGATCAAGGCCGAGGTCAGCGGCAAGATCGCCCGCATCCGCGTCGAGATCGGGCAGCCCGTCCGCAAGGACGACCTCCTGGTCGAGCTCGACCCGACCCTCGCCCGCGCCGACCGCGACGAGTCCGCCCGCAACGTGCAGCTCCAGCGGCTCAACGTGGAGAAGCTCGCCCGCGACCGCGCCCGCACCGAGGCCCTCCGCGCCAAGGAGTTCGTCTCCGCCAAGGAGATGGAGGACGCCGTGACGGCCCACGAGGTGGGCAAGCTCCAGCTCGAGGTCGCCCAGTCCCGCCTCGAGAAGGCGGAGGAGAACCTCCGCAAGGTCTCCATCCGCGCCCCGCACGACGGCGTGGTCAGCGACCTTGGCGTGCTCGAGGGCCAGATTGCGGTCGGCGCCCAGTCGATCAACAGCGGCACCCTGCTCATGAAGGTCTCGGCCGTCGACCCCCTGCGGGTCGACATCAACCTGAACGAGTTCGACGCCACCCGCATCGAGCTCGGCCGCGACGCCACGCTCACCTTCGACTCCATGCCCGGCGTCCGCCGCGAGGGCAAGGTCACCTTCCTCGCCCCCTTCGGCACCGCCGACGCCAAGGACAAGGAGGTCCGCGTCTTCCCCTGCCAGATCGGCTTCGGCTCCGGCGGGGGCGTCCGCCCGGGCATCAGCGCCAACGCCCGCATCCTCATCGCCACCGCCAAGGCCGTCGTCGCCGTCCCCGTGTCCGCCGTGTTCATCGAGGACTCCGGCCGCTTCGTCTACGTCCGCGGCCCCGCCGGCGAGTGGCAGCGCCGGCCGATCGAGGCCGGGCTGAGCGACGCCGGCTGGACCGAGGTCGCCAAGGGCCTCGCCGAGGGCGACGTCGTCAGCCTGGTCCGGCCCGCCGGCCAACGCTGACCCGATGGCCCTCGCCGTCCTCCAGGGTGTCCGCAAGACCTACCGCATGGGGGACGAGGACGTGCACGCCCTCGACGGCGTCGACCTCACCCTCGAGCGCGACGAGCTCGCCGCCATCCTCGGGCCCTCCGGCTCCGGCAAGTCCACCCTGATGCACATCCTCGGCTTCATGGACCAGCCGACCGCCGGCCGCATCCTCTTCGAGGGCGAGGATGTCAGCCACCTCCCGCCCGACCGCCGCGCCTGGTACCGGTCCCACCGCGTCGGCTTTGTCTTCCAGTCCTTCAACCTCCTGCCCCGCCTGACCGTGGTCGAGAACGTCGCCCTCCCCCTCCTCTACCGCGAGGACGCCGGCGGCGAGGCCGCCCGCGAGGCCCGCGCCCGCGAGGCCCTCGACCGCGTCGGCATGGGCCATCGGCTCGGCCATCGCCCCACCGAGCTCTCCGGCGGCGAGCGCCAGCGCGTCGCCATCGCCCGCGCCATCGTCGGCCGGCCCTCGCTCATCCTCGCCGACGAGCCGACCGGCAACCTCGACACCCGCAACATCGACCGCGTCCTCGCCCTCCTGGCCGAGCTGCGCCGCGAGGGCATCGCGGTCCTCCTCGTCACCCACGACCTCGCCGTGGCCGAGCACGCCTCCCGGGTCATCACCATGCGCGCCGGGCGCATCCAGGAGGACCGGCGGCGATGAGGTGGCTCGACCGCATCCGGCCCGCCGCGGCCAACGGCTTCCGCGAGCTCCGCGCGAGCAAGGTCCGCTCGCTCCTGTCCATGTCGGGCATCATCCTCGGCGTCGCCTCGCTCGTCGCGATGGTCACCGTCGTGCAGGGCATGGTGGGCAACTTCCGCCAGTTCGTCGACGCCATGGGCGGCATCGAGAAGGTCACCGTGGTCAAGGAGCAGCTGCCCCGCGACCAGGAGCACCTCGCCGAGCAATCCGAGGGCATCACCCTGCGCGACGCGCGCCTGCTCCGCGCCACCATCCCCCTGGCGGAGCACGTCTCCCCGGAGCTGCAGGTCGGCTGGGAGCGCGTCCTGCGCGAGAACCGCGAGATCCGCACCCTGGTCACGGGCGTCACCTCCGACTTCCTGCCCGTCGCGCGCCGCTGGGTCGA
Organism: Verrucomicrobiota bacterium; assembly: GCA_030831965.1. Classification (GTDB taxonomy): domain Bacteria; phylum Verrucomicrobiota; class Verrucomicrobiia; order Opitutales; family UBA953; genus UBA8828. The sequence continues at coordinate 95,515 of JAURJZ010000080.1, read as the reverse complement.
GCGCGGCCGCTTCCTCTCCGACCTCGACCAGCTCGCCCGGGCCGACGTCTGCGTCATCGGCTCCTCCGTGGCCGACGAGCTCTTCGGCGAGGGCGCCGACCCGGTCGGCCAGGCCATCAACGTCCGCGGCCGCCGCTTCGAGGTGGTCGGCGTCCTCAACACCATCGAGGCCACCGGCTTCAGCGTCCGCCCCGCCTCCGGCCGACGGGGCGGGGGCGGCGGCATGTGGCGCTGGCGCAACGGCGGCGTCTACATCCCGGTCGAGACCGCGGCGATGAAGCTTACCGGCAACGACCGGCTCACGTCCATCGGCGTGCGCGTCGGCTCGGCGGAGGCCCTCCCGGACGCCGTGCCCCAGGTCGAGCGCGCCGTGCTCCAGGCCCACAACGGCGTGCGCGACTTCCGGGTCGACACCAACGAGGAGACCCTCGCCGAGTTCCGCAAGACCGAGGGCGCCTTCACCCTCGCCCTCGGCGGCGTCGCCTTCATCTCCCTCTTCGTCGGCGGCATCGGCATCATGAACGTCATGCTCGCCTCCATCAACGAGCGCATCCGCGAGATCGGCGTGCGCAAGGCGGTGGGCGCGCGCGGGTCCGACATCTTCCTCCAGTTCCTCGCCGAGGCCGCCGTCGTCTCCGGCGTCGGCGGCTGCATCGGCCTCGCCGTCTCGGGCCTGCTCGTGGCGGCGATGAACGCCATCCTCTCCGCCGCCGTCCCCGGCGGCGTCGCCGCCGCCCTCGACGTCGGGGTCATGGCCATGGGCCTCGGCTCCTCCGTCGCCATCGGCATCCTCGCCGGCGTCTACCCCGCCGTGCGCGCCGCCCGCCTCGACCCCATCGAGGCCCTTCGCCATGAGTAACCCCGCCCTCCTGCTCCTCGCGCTCGCCGCGGCCTGCCCCGCCGCCCGCCTCCCGCTCTGGGACGGGCCCCCGCCCGCCGAGACGCTCGCCGCCCGCCCCGGCGCCGACCCCGCCGGCACCCCCGACAAGTCGGGCCACCTCACCCACGTCCACGCGCCCGACCTCGAGCCCTTCCCCGCCGCCAAGCCGGGCGCCTCCCTCGTCCTCGTCTTCCCCGGCGGCGGCTACAACGTCCTCGCGCTGGACCACGAGGGCGTGGGCGTTGCCCGCCGCCTCAACGCCCTCGGCTACGCCGCCGCCGTCGTCCGCTACCGCGTGCCCCGCCGCGACCCCGCCCGCCCGTGGGTCGCCCCCCTGCACGACGCGCGTCGCGCGCTCGAGATCGCCCGCGCCCGCGCCGCCGAGTGGAACGCCGACCCGTCGCGCATCGCCGCCGTCGGCTTCTCCGCCGGAGGCAACCTCGTCGCCCGCCTCGCCTACCAGCCCTCGGAGTCGCCCGTCCCGCGCCCCGACGCCGTCATCCTCGTCTACCCCGCGTACCTCGGTGCGCAGGAAAAGTCAGGACCCCTCCGCGACGGCCCCGAGGGGGTCGTGCCCGCCCCGGGCTCGCGTCCCGTCCCCGCCTGCCTCTTCCACAGCGCCGACGATCCCTATCCCGCCCAGGGCTCGGTCGACCTCGCCGCCGCCCTGCGCCACGCCGGCGGCAAGGCCGAGATCCATGTCTTCGCCGACGGCGGCCACGGCTGGGGCGTGCGCGGCGCCACCCGCGCCTCGCGCCAGTGGCCCGAGATGGCCGCCGCCTGGCTCGAGTCCTCCGGCCTGCCCCCGGCGCGCTGACCGCCGGGCGCGCCAAGGAAAAGGGCCGACTCGCGTCGGCCCTTGGCGCGGCGCCGGGGCCGTCCTCAGAACTTGAGGCGCAGCCCGAGGTAGCTCTCCCAGCCGCGGACGTCCTGCTCGCCGGCGAGGGGAATCTCCACGTCGAACATGCGGAAGTGGCGCATCGCCACGACCACGTCGACGTCCTCCGAGACCTCGAAGCGGAGCCCGCCCTGCGCGGTCGCGGTCAGCGCGGTGGAGGAACCCGAGGCGTCGTCGAGCCAGGTGGCGCCGGCGCCCAGCGAGGCGAACGGCTTCAGCCCGCCATCCTTGGAGCCGAGCTCCCAGGTCAGGTCGACGGTGAGGGTGAGGGCCTCCTCGCCGAAGACCGCGGTTTCCCAGTCGCGCGACTCCAGGTCGCGCTGGCTGAGGGTCGCGCCGACCGAGATCTGCTCGCTCACGCGGTTGGCGTAGGCCAGGCCGGTCAGCACATTGTTGCGGTAGCCGGGCTGCTCGGTCGTCGTGCTGGGCCGGGACGTGCCGAGCTGGAACTCGAGCGTGTGGGCTTGGGCGGCGGCGGCCGTCAGGGCGAGGAGGGCGATCGGGCGGAGCATGGTGGGGTGAGGTCGGTCCTTGGTAAGGCGGTCGCGCGGGGCTGTAAAGGTCGAAGGGTCACTTGCCCGCGGGCAGGACCTCGACCGACTTGATCTCGACGCGCTCCGAGGGGCTCGAGCGCTCCGGCCCCGAGCAGGGGATGGACGCGATCTTCTCCAGCACCTCGTCGCCGCCGACCAGCTTGCCGAAGGCGGTGTACTGGCGGTCGAGGAAGCGGGCGTCGCCGTGGCAGATGAAGAACTGGCAGCCGGCGCTGTCGGGGTTGGCGGAGCGCGCCATGGAGATCACGCCGCGCACGTGCGGACGGTCGTTGAACTCGGCCTTGATCTGGTAGCCCGGCCCGCCCGTGCCGGGCATGCCCTTGGCCCCGGCCTTGGTGTGGGGACAGCCGCCCTGGATCATGAAGCCCTTGATGATGCGGTGGAAGGCGGTGCCGCTGTAGAAGCCCTCCTTGGCCAGCTTGGTGAAGTTCTCGACCGTGCGCGGGGCGACATCGGGCCAGAGCTCGAGGGTGAGGTCGCCGGCGGTGGTGCGGATGACGACGCGGGGGGCGGTTTCGTTGGGCATGGGAGAGGCGGGCTTCGGCGCGGCCGGGTTGTCCTGGGCGAGGACGGCGGCGGCGAGGGCGACAAGGGGAAGGGCTAGCCAGGTGCGCATGCCCCCAGCCAAACCCTTTCCGGCGCCGGCGCAACCTCCGTCCCCGCTTGCCTCGCCGCCCGACCCCGCCCACCGTCCTCCCGTGCGCATCCTGCTCAATGACGAGCCCCGCGACACCGAGGCCTCCACCCTCGGCGACCTCCTCGCCTCCCTCGGTCTTTCCGCCGAGGCCGGGGTCGCCGCCGCCGTCGACGGCGCCGTCGTCCCCCGCTCCGCCTGGACCTCCACCCCCCTCGCCCCCGGCGCCAGCGTCCTCGTCATCCGGGCCGCCCAGGGCGGCTGATTTCCCGTGTTCAAGTTCCTCCGCAACCTGCTTCCCCGGGCCGCCGAGCCCGCCGAGCCCAACCTCGTCCTCATCACCCGGCCCGAGCCCGACCTGCCCGGCGAGCGCCGCGTCCTCAAGCGCCTCCTCCACGCCGGCCTCGGCCGCCTGCACCTCCGCAAGCCCGATTGGTCCGCCGAGGACCACCAGCGCTTCCTCGACGACATCCCGCAGGCTTACTGGCCCCGCATCGTCCTCTACACGCACGCCGACATCGTCCTGAGCCGCGGCCTCGGCGGCCTCCACCTCAAGGCCGGCGAGCGCCTCCCTCGCAGCTGGCCCGAGGGCCGCCCCGTCAGCACCTCCTGCCACTCCTACGAGGAGCTGCGCGACGGGCCCCGCCGCCGCGCCTACTCCGTGCTCGGCCCCCTCTTCCCCTCCGTCTCGAAGCGCGACCACGCCCCGCGGCGCACGCCGCGCGAGCTCGAGGTCATCCTCCAGCGCTGGCGCTCCGAGGGCGGCTGCCCCGTCTACGCCCTCGGCGGCGTCACCCCGGAGAACGCCGCCCGCGCCCGCGATCACGGCTTCGACGGCATCGCCTTCGTCGGCTGCGTCTGGGAGGCCGAGGATCCCGTGTCGGCCTTCCTCGACCTGGAGCGCGCCTGGCTCGGCCAGGCCTCGCGCCGCCGCGGCGCGCGATGACCCCGCTCCCCCGGCTCCAGTTCCTCACCCTCGGCGCGTCGCCCCTCTCCCACGCCGACCAGGCCCGGGCGGCCTGCCTGGGCGGCGTGCGCTGGGTCCAGCTCCGCGCCAAGGGGCTCGCCTTTGCCGACTGGGTCGCCCTCGCCCGCGAGGTCGCCGCCGTCTGCCGGGAGCACGGCGCGTGGTTGACCGTCAATGACAGCCCGGAGGTGGCCGCCGCCGCCGGCGCGCGCGGCGTCCATCTCGGCCGGGCCGACCCCCTTCCCGCCCTCGCCCGTCCGCTGCTCGCCCCGGACGCCTGGCTCGGCGTCACGCTCAACGCGCCCGCCGACCTCGCCCGCATCGCCGACGGCCGCCCCGACTATGTCGGCGTCGGGCCCTTCCGCGCGACCGCGTCCAAGCCCGGCCACGCACCCGTTCAGACGCCGCAGTCCCTCGTCGCGCTCATCCGCGCGTCCGGCCTTCCCGCCTATGTCATCGGCGGCGTCTCCGCCGCCGACCTTCCCGCCATCCGGGACCTCGGCGCGCATGGCGCCGCGGTGAGCGCCGCCATCGCCCTCGCGCCCGATCCCGCCGCGGCCGCGCGCGGGCTGGTGTCGGCCGCCGCGGCCGCCTGGGGCGACCTCAGCTGAGGAAGCCGGTCAGGGGCGAGGTCGGCTGGGCCTCCGACGAGCGGGCGCCGAGCCCCGCCTCGCGCGCCGCGCGGCCGGCCTCGACCGCCTTGCGGAAGGCCCCCGCCATCGCCACGGGGTCGCCCGACGCCGCGATGCCGGTGTTGACCAGCACGGCGTCCGCGCCGAGCTCCATCGCCTCCGCCGCCTGCGACGGCGCGCCGATGCCGGCGTCGACGATGACCGGCACACGCGCCTGCTCGACGATGATCCGCAGGAAGTCGCGCGTGCGCAGGCCCTGGTTCGAGCCGATCGGCGCGCCCAGCGGCATCACCGCGGCCGCGCCCGCCTCCTCCAGGCGCTTCGCCAGCACGGGGTCGGCGTGGATGTAGGGCAGGACCGTGAAGCCCTTCGCGACCAGCGTCGCGCAGGCGGCGAGGGTCTCCACCGGGTCCGGCATGAGGTATTTCGGGTCGGGGTGGATCTCCAGCTTCAGCCAGGACGTGCCGAGCGCCTCCCGGGCGAGCTCGGCGGCGAACACCGCCTCGGCCGCGGTGCGCACCCCCGAGGTGTTGGGCAGCACCAGGTGGCGCGCCGGGTCGAGGGCCGAGAGAATGTCCTCCTCGCGTCGCCCGAACTGCACCCGCTTGACGGCCACCGTGACCACCTCGGCGCCCGACGCGTCGAGCACCGCCCTCAGCTGGGCCGCCGAGGCGTACTTGCCCGTGCCGGTCAGGAGTCGGCTGCGGAAGGTGCGGTCGGCGATGCGGAGGTCGGCCATTGCCCGCCCACTCTCGCGGGGCGGCCCCGGATGTCCAGCCGCCATCCCAGCCCCTCCAATTCCCGCCTCCGGTTATAGGCCGCCTCCGCTTGCCAGCGGCCGGACTTCCCTATCCTAGCCCTTCCGCAAGCCATGGACTTCCTCGCCTACATCATCGTCCCCCTGCTCCTCGGCCTCTGGGCCCAGTGGAAGGTCAAGGGCACCTTCAACCGTTGGAGCCAAGTCGGCTCCCGATCCGGCGCGACCGGCAAGGAGGCCGCCGAGGAAATCCTCCGCGCCGAGGGCATTGCCAACGTCGACATCGAGCGCGTCGACGGCTTCCTGTCCGACCACTACGACCCCGCCAACCGCAAGCTGCGTCTTTCCAGCGAGAACTACGACGGCACCAGCGTCGCCGCCCCTCGGCGTCGCCGCCCACGAGGCCGGTCACGCCATCCAGCACGCCCGCGCCTACGCGCCCCTCCAGCTCCGATCCCTCCTCGTCCCCGTGACCATCGTCGCCAACCAGGTTGCCTTCTGGATCCTGATGCTCGGCGCCTTTGTCTTCACCCAGGGTGGCGGCGCCGGCAGCACCATGCTCAACATCGCCATCGGCGCCTATGCGATCGTGACGGTCTTCACCCTCGTCACGCTGCCGGTCGAGTTTGACGCCTCCGCGCGCGCCAACCGCGCCCTCCTCGCCGCCGGCCTCCTCGACCGCGAGGAGTCCAAGGGCGCCAAGGAGGTCCTCGACGCCGCGGCCTGGACCTACATCGCCGCCTTCGTGGCCGCCCTCGGCAACCTCCTCTGGCTGTTCTCCCGCCGCGAGGAATGACGCGCTCGCATTCCGGCCCCGGAGGCGCCAGCCTCCCCGCCGATGGCTGATTCCGCGCCCAAGGTCCGCGCCGACGAGCTCCTCGTGCAGCGGGGCCTCGCCGCCTCCCGCACCCTCGCCCAGGCCCTCATCCTGGCGGGCAAGGTCAGGACCGGGCCCGACAGCGTCGTCGCCAAGTCCTCGCAGCGGCTGGCGGCCGACTCCCCCCTGCTCGTCGAGCAGCCGCCCCGCTTCGTCTCGCGCGGCGGCGAGAAGCTCGAGGGCGCGCTGGAGCGCTTCAACCTCGACCCCGCCGGGCTCGCCGCGCTCGACGTCGGGGCCTCCACCGGCGGCTTCACCGACTGCCTCCTGCAGCGCGGCGCCGCCGAGGTCACCTGCGTCGACGTCGGCCAGGCCCAGCTCCACGCCAAGCTGCGCGGCGACCCCCGCGTGACCAACCTCGAGAAGCTCAACGCCCGCGAGCTCCCCCTCGCCCGGCTGCCCCGCGCGACCTACGGCGCCCTCGTCATGGATCTCTCCTTCATCTCGCTCACCACCGTCCTGCCCTCCGTCTGGCCCCGCCTCGCCCCCGGCGGCTGGCTGGTCGCCCTGGTCAAGCCGCAGTTCGAGGCCACCCGCCAGGAGGCCGACAAGGCCCGCGGCGTGATCAAGGACCCCGCCATCCACGCCCGCGTCCTCGCCGCCGTCACCCAGGCCGCCGCCTCGCTGCCGGGCGCCGAGGTGCTCGGCTCGATGGAGTCGCCCCTGCTCGGCGGCGAGGGCAACCGCGAGTTCCTGCTGGCCGTCCGCCGTCGCGCCTAGGCCCCGCCGCCGGTGGCCTCGGCCTCGCCGTCGCGGAAGCGCAGGCGCAGGCGCCGGCCGCGCGTCACGCCGGCGCGCGAGTCGATCACCTTGCCCTCGGCGTCGCGCACCAGGGCGAAGCCGCGCGCCAGCACCGAGTCGAAGCCGGCCGCCGCGAGGCGCTTGCGCAGCTGGGTGAGGCGCTCGCGCGCCACGCCGAGCCGCGTCGCCGGCGACCGGCGCTGGAGGTCCGCGGCGAGCCGCGCCAGCTCGGCCCGCAGGCCGGCGAGCCGGTCGGCGACCGCGCCGCCGAGGCGCTCGCGCAGCAGGTCGAGGTCCTGGTGCAGCTCGCGCACGCGCGCCGCGGGCGAGCAGCCCGCCAGGCGCGAGGCGAGCAGGCGCAGCTGCTCGCGCAGCCGCGTCCGTCCCGAGGCGATCAGCTCGGCCGCCGCGGTCGGCGTCTCCGCCCGCCGGTCCGCCGCGAAGTCGCAGAGGGTGAAGTCGGTCTGGTGGCCGACCGCCGAGACGACCGGCACCGGGCAGGCCGCCACCGCCCGCACCAGGGCCTCGTCGTTGAAGCCCCAGAGGTCCTCCATCGAGCCGCCGCCCCGGCCGACCACGACGAGGTCGATGCCCGGGATGCGGGCGGCCCGGGCGAGGCCGCGGATGACGGAGGCGGGCGAGCCCTCGCCCTGGACCTTGGCCGGCACGAGCCAGGCCGCGCCCGTCCAGCCCCGCGTGCGCAGGATCTCGGTGAAGTCGTGCCAGACCGCGCCCGAGGCCGAGGTGACGAACGCCACCGTGCGCGGGAACTCGGGCAGCGGCCGCTTGCGCGCCTCGTCGAAGAGCCCCTCGGCCTTCAGCCGCGCCTCCAGCTCCTTGAACCTGCGGAAGAGGTCGCCCTGGCCCTCGGGCCGGGCCGCCTCGACGATGAGCGAGAGCTTGCCCATCCGCCCGTAGAAGTCCGCCCGGGCCCGCAGCACCACCTTCATGCCGTCCCGCAGCGTCGCGCCCACCCGCCTGGCCTGGTGGGCGTAGAGCACGCAGGCGACCGTCGCCTCCGCGTCCTTGATCGAGAAGTAGTGGTGGCCCGACGACGCGTAGAGCTTGTAGCCGGTCACCTCGCCCGCGACCTCCAGCGCCCCCAGGCTCCCCACCTGGGCCTTCAGCACCTCGGCGAGGTCGCTGACCGTGAGGGGGGCGGACTCGGGCATGGGGCCAATCTCCCCGCCTTCGCCCCCGCAGGCAAGCCGAGGCTCGCCTTGCCGCCCGCCCTCCCTTCGCTCCCGCCATGCGCATCGCGTTTGTCGGCACCGGGGTGATGGGGCGTTCCATGGCGGGCCACCTGCTCGCCGCCGGGCACGAGGTCCGCGTCCACACCCGCACCCGGGCCAAGGCCGAGCCGCTCCTCGCCGCCGGCGCCCGCTGGGCCGAGACGTCCGCCGCCGCCGCGGACGGCGCCGACGCCGCCCTGTCCATGGTCGGCCACCCCTCCGATGTCGACGAGGTCTGGCGCGGCCCGAGCGGCTTCCTCCGCGTCGCCCGGCCGGGCCAGCTGCTCGTCGACCTCACCACCTCCGACCCCGCGCTCGCCCGCGTCCTCGCCGCCGAGGCCGCGGCCAAGGGCGCCGAGGCGCTCGACGCCCCGGTCTCGGGCGGCGACCGCGGCGCGCGGGAGGCCACCCTTTCCATCATGGTCGGCGGCTCGCCGGCCGGCTTCGCGCAGGCCCGGCCGCTGCTCGCCGTCCTCGGCAAGACCCTCGTGCTCCAAGGGGGGCCGGGCGCCGGCCAGCTCTGCAAGCTGGCCAACCAGGTGGCCGTCGCCTCGGGCATGGTCGCGGTCTGCGAGGCGCTCGCCTTCGCCCGGGCGACCGGGCTCGACGCCGCCGCCGTCCTCGAGTCCATCTCGGGCGGCGCCGCCGGCAGCTGGGGTCTCTCCAACCTCGCCCCGCGCGTGCTCAAGGGCGACTTCGCCCCGGGCTTCCACGTCCGCCACTTCACGAAGGACCTCGGCCTCGCCCTTGCCGCGGCCCAGGCCTCGGGGGCGGAGCTCCCCGGGCTCCGGCTGGCCGCGCGCCTCTACGCCGAGGTCGAGCGGGCCGGCGACGCCGACCTGGGCACGCAGGTCCTGGCCCGCCTCTATTTCTCCCGCCTCGGCGCCTGAGGGCTCAGCCGGCGGCGGGCAGCGGCGGCACGCTGCGCAGCTGGATGCTGTCGATGATGCCCTCGCCGAGGATGACGTTGGTCACGATCACCATCAGCTCCCCGGGCAGGCAGAGGCCGCGGTCGCGCAGGCGCGAGAGGGCGGCCTCGATGGTCGCCTCGGCGCCCTCGCGGAAGGCGAGCACGTGCGGCTCGACGCCCCAGAGCAGCCGCATGCGCCGCGCGATGACCGCCTCCTCCGCGAAGGCGTGGATCGGGCAGCCCGCCGCGCGCATCGAGGCGAGGACGCGCGGCAGGTCGCCGTTGCGGGTGAAGACGACGATGCCGGCGTTGCCGAGGTCGCCGGCCAGCGTGGCCGCCGCCCGGAGCAGCTTGGCCTTGGGCGTGTCGGCCGCGGGCTCGGGCGTCATGGCGGGCGGCCGGTCGCGCTCGACCGCGGCGGCGATGCGGGACATCACCTCGACGCACTTCACGGGGTGCTTGCCCGTCGTGGTCTCGCCCGAGAGCATCAGCGCGTCGGTCGACTCCGCCACGGCGTTGGCGATGTCCGAGACCTCGGCCCGGGTCGGGACCGGGTTGCTGATCATCGACTCCAGCATGTGCGTGGCGACGATGACCGGCTTGCGCGCCGCCTGGCAGAGGGCGACGGCCCGCCGCTGCACCAGCGGCAGGGTCTCGTAGGGGATCTCGATCCCGAGGTCCCCGCGGGCGACCATCAGGCCGTCCGACTCCGTGATGATCGACCCGAGCTGGTCGACCGCCGACTGGTCCTCGATCTTCGCCACGATGCCCGCCCGCGAGCCGTGCTCCTGGAGGAGGGCGCGCAGCGCGGCCACGTCGGCGGCCTCGCGCACGAAGGAGAGGGCGAAGAGGTCGACGCCCACCGAGCAGCCCAGGGCCACGTCGCGGCGGTCCTTGTCGGTGAGCGCCGGCAGCTCCACCTTGACCCCGGGCAGGTTGATGTGGCGCCGGCTGCCCAGCGTGCCCGGCTGCTCCACCGCGCAGCGCAGCCGGTCCTTGCGGCGCGCGGTGACGCGCAGCTGGATCAGGCCGTTGTCCACCAGCACGAGCCCGCCCGCGCCGAGCGCCCCGACGATGGGCGGGTAGTTGGTCGGGATCAGCTCCACGCCCTCGGCCGGCGCGGCGTCGGGGCCGGACACGTCCACCGCCTGGCCCACGGCGAGGGGCAGGGGGGTGGCGCGCGCGCCCGTCCGGATCTCCGGCCCCTTGACGTCCATCATCACCGCCACCGGCCGCCCGGCCTTGTCGCCGGCCTCGCGCACGCGGGCCGTGACCGTCCTCACCCAAGCCTCGTCGGCGTGCGCCATGTTCAGCCGGACCACGTCGACTCCGGCCTGCAGCAGCGCGTCGAGCGTCTCGGGCGACTCGGACGCCGGCCCGAGCGTGGCGATGATCTTCGTCTGGCGCGGAAGGGCCTTGGCCATGCCGCACCATCGGCGGACGGCCCGCGGGGGGCAAGCCCCGGCTCAGCGGCGACGCGCCTGGTGGTCGCGCCGGTCCCGCAGCAGGTCCTGGAAGAAGGTCGGCGACTCGAACGGCCAGGCTTCCCCGTCCAGCGACTCCCAGTCCGGATGGGCGGCCAGCGCCCGCCCCGCCGCGTCGTGATAGTCCGCATGGTCGGTCCGGAAAGCCAGCCGGCAGCCCGGTCTCGCGGCCTTGGCCAAGCGGTCGAGGTTGGCCGCCTGGAGGAAGCGCTTGCGGGTCTGCCGGCGCTTCGGCCAGGGATCGGGGTAGAGGATGAAGACCTTGTCCAGCCGCGGCGCGCCCGGCAGCGCGTCGAGCAGCTCGGAGGCCTCGGCCTTGAGGAAGGCGACGTTGCCAAGCCCCCGCCGCCCCCGCTTCGCCTCGCACTTCCGCAGCCGCTCCCCGAGCAGGTCGATGCCCAGGCACCGCTCCCCCGGGTGCGCCTCGGCGTAGGCGACCAGCCAATGCCCGTGCCCGCACCCGATCTCGAGGGTCAGCGGGCCCGACTCGCCGACGGCCTCGGCCAGCCGCCCGCGCAGCTCCGCCACGCGCGCCGCGCGCTGGTCCTCCGCCCAGGCCTGACCCTTGGTCGCCATTGCGCCAACATGGCCGCCGTTCGGTCCCGGGGCAAGGTTGGGAACAATTCCCGCTTCCCTCCCGCCCCGCCCGCCCCTTGGCTCGGTCCCATGGCCAAAGTCTCCCTCGACCTCGTCAAGGACGTCCTCCAGCGCAACGGCATCGACGCGCGCAAGCTCGCCGAGCTGCTCAACGAGATCAAGCAGGAGGCCGAGGCCGAGGCGGTCGAGCGCGAGAAGCCGGTTAAGAAGCACCACGTCGTCCTCGTCAGCGAGCCCGAGGGCGGCCTGCCCAGGGATCTCGTGGGCTGGGTCGTCCAGGTGCCGGCGGACGACAACCCGACCGTCGCCGAGGACCGCATCCGCGAGACCGCGGAGAGATTCAACTCCTCGCCGCGAGGCAGGAAGCTGCCTCTGTCGTCGTTCGGCGACGCCTGCCAAGGCCTTCCCTCCAAGCAGCTTAAGGAGCGCAATGTCTGGGTGAAGACGCGCGAGCCGGTGCGCGTCCTCGCGGTGCGCAACGCCTGGCGCAGGAAAAACGGCTGATTACAGCCCGAGGGGCCCAACTATACGCTGGAAAAGGCCCCGCGCGCGCGGTAGGTTGGCCGCTGTCATGTCGCTGTACTTCCGCAACTTCCCCATCTACCGGATCGAGTGGGTCACCTCGGCGTTCCTCATCGGGACCGCCCTGGCCTCCCTCACCGTCGTGCCGTGGTTCCTCTGGACCCACTGGGACGTCTCCCTGGGCTGGGGCTTCGTCTGGGCCCTCTTCACCTTCTACTACTTCGCCACCGGCTTCGGGATCACCCTCGGCTACCACCGCCTCTTCTCCCACCTCTCCTTCAAGGCGGGCTGGCCCGTCAAGCTCTTCACCCTCCTCTTCGGCGCCGCCTCCTTCGAGAACTCGGCCCTCGACTGGTCGGCCGACCACCGCATCCACCACAAGCACGTCGACGAGGACGAGGATCCCTACGACATCTCCAAGGGCTTCTTCTACGCCCACATCGGCTGGCTCCTCTTCCGCCTCAAGCCCAAGCCCCCGGTCACCAACGTCAAGGACCTCGAGGCCGACCCCCTCGTCATGTGGCAGCACCGCCACGTGCAGACCATCGCCGTCATCGTCGGCTTCGTCATCCCCACCCTCCTCGGCTGTGCCTACGGCCACCTCGTCACCGGCACCCCGGGCGAGACCGCCCTCGCCTGCTTCCTCATCGTCGGCCTCCTTCGCACCGTGGTCGTCCAGCAGGGCACCTTCTGCATCAACTCCCTCTGCCACATGATCGGCCGGCGCCCTTACTCGACCCGCCACAGCGCGCGCGACAGCGGCGTCGTCGCCCTCCTCACGTTCGGCGAGGGCTACCACAACTACCACCACGAGTTCCAGCACGACTACCGCAACGGCGTGAAGCCCTGGCAGTACGACCCCACCAAGTGGATCATCTGGACCCTCTCCAAGGTCGGCCTCGCCGACGACCTCCGCACCGTGCCCGACACCCGCATCCTCGCCGCCGAGGTCAAGGAGCGCAGCAAGGTCCTCGCGAGCGACACCGACCGCCTGGTCGCCCGCCTCGACGGGCGCACGCGCGAGCTCAAGGCCCGCACCATCGAGGCCGTCCGCGCCATCGCCGACGACCTCGCCCGCCGCTCCGAGGCCCTCAAGGAGGCCGCGGCCCAGAAGGCCGAGGTCGGCCGCGAGACCCTCGACGAGGTGCGCGCCCTCTTCCGCGAGGCCGCCGCCCACCTCGACCACCTGCGCGGCGCGGAGAACCCCGCCGTCGCCTGACCGTCGGGCCATGCCCGGCCCGACCCCGGCCCGCCTCGAGCGCATGCGCGCCGCGGCGGCCGGCCGGACGCGCCGGCTGGTCCTCGCCCTCGAGGACGTGCACAAGGCGCGCAACCTCGGCGCCCTGCTGAGGACCTGCGACGCCCTCGGCCTCCAGGAGGTCCACGCCATCGAGAACCGCTCGCCCGCCGAGGAGGACGGCGAGACCTCCATGGGCGCCGGCCGCTGGCTCGACGTCGTCCGCCATCGCCGCGCCGGCTTCCCCGACCCCGCCCGGCTCCACCCGCCCGCTGTCGCCCGCGAGCCCGCCGCCCTCGACAACTCGCGCCGCGCGCTCGCGTCGCTCCGCGCCCGGGGCTACCGCCTGGCCGTCGCCGATCTCGGCGCCGGCGCCCTGCCGCTCGAGGACGTGCCCGTCGACCAGCCCCTCGCCGTCGTCATCGGCAACGAGTTCGCCGGCGCCTCGCCCGTCGCCCTGGAGATGGCCGACCTCCGCTTCGGCGTGCCCATGCGCGGCTTCGCCCAGAGCCTCAACCTCGCCGTCTTCGCCGGCATCGCCCTCCACGCCCTCGCCACCCGCATGCGCTCCCATCCCGGCTGGCCCCTGGCGGAGGCCGAGCAGGCGGAGCTGGTCGCGCGCTGGTCGGCGGCTCAGGCGTAGCGCCGCAGCAGGCGCTCCACCTCGTCCTCGATCCTCGCCAAGGCCCGGTCGGGCGGCCCCTCGTCGATGTCCTCCACGTCCCAGTACTCGATCCGGTCCGCCCACTCCGGGTGCTCCCTCAGCATCAGCTTGCGATGCTCGCCCCGCCGGAGCGCCACCGTGAGGTGCGCCCGCCGCAGGTCCTCCTCCGCCAGCTGCCGGGGCGACGGCGCCGTGAGGTCCGCCGGGATGCCCAGCTCGCCTAGCCGTGCGGCCGTGTGGGGCGAGAGGGGGGTGGGCTCGTCCGCCACCAGGGAGGTCAGCAGGCCCCGGGAGAAGGCCCGGACGGCCCGGCCCAGCCCCCGGGCCCGCCAGTTCAGCACGGCCTCGGCGTGGCGGCTCCGGTAGTAGTTGCCCGTGCAGATAAACAGCACCAGCGGCGGCGAATCTGCGCTTGTGCGCGGCTCGGGCATGGCTATCAAGGGGGCTCCAACCTGAACCCGCATCCCATGGCACGCAACCTGTTCCTCCTCGCCGGCCTCATCACCCTCGCCGGCTGCACCTCCCCCACCGAGCCCCCCAGCTCGAGCGGCGTCGAGGATCTGAACGCCCCCGCGGTCGTTCCCGCGACCCCCACCGTTCCCGCCACCCCGGCCGCGCCCGCCGCGCCCGCGTCCGTTCCCGCCAAGGGCAAGCTGCCCCTCGGCGAGGTTCGCCGCAAGTAAGCCGCTCGGCGCGGCGCCCCCGGACCCGCCTTCGGGCGGGTCTTTTTTTGTCCCGCGCCGGGTTGCCTAATCCCTCCCCAGCCCCCACCGTCCTCCCATGGCCTTCATGGACCGACTCCTCGGCTGGGACATCCTCCCGGACTCCGTTCTCCGCTGGGGTATCCGCCGCCTCCTCCGCCGGAGGATCCGCGACGAGCGCGCCGCCTCCCCCGGGGCCCGCGAGGCGCGCGCCGCCGCGTTCGCGGCCGAGCTCCGCACCCTCCCCGTCGCCATCGAGACCAAGGCGGCCAACGCCCAGCACTACGAGGTGCCCACCGAGTTCTACCAGCTCTGCCTCGGCCCCCGCCTCAAGTACTCCTGCGCCTGGTACGAGACCGGCAAGGAGACCCTCGCCGAGGCCGAGGAGGCCATGCTCGCCCTCTCCTGCCGCCGCGCCGAGCTGGCCGACGGCCAGCGCATCCTCGAGCTCGGCTGCGGCTGGGGCTCGCTCACCCTCTGGATGGCGGAGAAATACCCGTCCGCCCGCATCACCGCCGTCTCCAACTCCGCCACGCAGCGCGCCCACATCGAGGGCGTCTGCCGGGCCAAGGGCTTCCGCAACGTCGAGGTCGTCACCTGCGACATGAACCGCTTCGCCCCCGCCGAGCCCGGCTACGACCGCGTCGTCTCCGTCGAGATGTTCGAGCACATGAAGAACTGGGCCGAGCTCCTCCGCCGCGTCTCCGCCTGGCTCCGGCCCGGCGGCAAGTGCTTCATCCACGTCTTCACCCACCGCGACGCCCCCTACCACTTCGAGAGCAAGGACGGCTCCGACTGGATGTCGCGCCACTTCTTCACCGGCGGCATCATGCCCTCCAACTGCCTGCTCGGCCGATTCCAGGACGACCTCCGCCTCGAGGCCCGCTGGGAGGTGCCCGGCCGCCACTACGGCCAGACCTCCGAGCATTGGCTCGAGGCCGCCGACCGCCACCGGGAGCGCGTCCTCGAGATCTTCCGCCGCACCTACCCGGCGGGCGACGAGCGCAAGTGGCTCGCCTACTGGCGCATCTTCTTCATGGCCTGCGCCGAGCTTTGGAACTACCGGACCGGCGAGTGGATGGTCTGCCACTACCGCCTCGTGCGCTGACCATGGAGCGGTTCGAGGAACACGGGCTGCCCTGCCTGCGCTGGCGCGCGGGCGCCTCGACCTTCGAGGCCTGCCCCACCCGCGGCGCGCGCCTGATGCGCTGGAGGCTCGACCTGCCGTCCGGCCGCCGCGAGGTGCTCCACTGGCCGTCCGAGCTCGATCCCGCGGCCCTCGCCACTGTCCGCGGCGGCAACCCCATCCTCTTCCCCTTCATGGGTCGAACCTACGCCGACGGCGAGAAGTTCGCCTGGAAGGACCCCGAGGGCGCGCGGCGTCCCATGCCCCACCACGGCTTCGCCCGCGACGGCGCCTTCGACCTCATCGAGGCTTCCGGCGCCGGCTTTGTCGCCGAGCTCCGCCCGACCGAGGCCGACCGCGCCGCCTATCCCTACGCCCACGCCTTTCGCGTGCGCTACGACTTCCACGAGCTCCGCCTCCGCGTCACGCTCGAGCTCGAGAACCGCGAGGCCGTCCGCATTCCCTGGTGCCCCGGCCACCATTTCTACTTCACGCTGCCCTGGCACAAGGGCCTCCGCCGCGGCGACTACCGCCTCGCCATCCCCGCCCGCAAGGCCTGGCGCCACGCGGCCGACGGCAAGCTCGTGCCCTTCGCCGAGATGAAGGGCGTCACCGAGGCGACGTTCGACGACCCCCGCCTGCTCGACTGCCTCTTCGCCGGCCTCCGCTCCTCCGAGCTCCGCTTCGGGCCCAGGTCCGGCGAGGAGGACATCCTCATCCGCGTCGGCGAGGAGCCCATCCCCGACGAGTGGGCCATGGTCGTCACCTGGACCGAGGCCCCCGAGTCGCCCTTCTTCTGCGTCGAGCCCTGGATGGGCGCGCCCAACAGCCCCACCCACGGCAAGGGGCTCCGCTGGGTCGAGCCCCGCGCGACCGCCGCCTGGTCCTGCGAGGTCGCCCTCGCCTGAGGTCGGGCCTCGGACTCGTTCGCGCCGGCCGCGACAACCCGGGCCCGGCGGGTCAGCCGCGGGGCGGGCGCGGCCAGAACGCCGCGACACGGCGCTGGTAATCGCGGTAGGCGTCGCCCTTGGAGGTCAGCAGCTGCTGCTCGGTCAGCGGGATGCCCGTCACGTTCGTCACCAGGTAAAGGATGGTCCCCGCGCAAAGCAGCCCCGGCACGCCCATCAGGTTGGGCGTGAAGCTGAGCAGGGCGAAGCCCAGCCAGATGAGGAACTCGCCGAAGTAGTTCGGGTGCCGGGTCCAGGCCCAGAGGCCGACATCGCAGACCTTGCTGCGGTTCGCCGGGTCGGCCTTGAAGCGCGCCAGCTGGGCGTCGCCGGTCGCCTCGAAGGCCAGTCCGGCGAGGAAGAGGACGAGTCCCGCCACGTGGACCGCGCCCGCGCGCTGGCCCTCGGCGTCGGTGCCCGCGGCGTAGAAGGGCAGCATCAGCACCGTCAGCGCGATCGCCTGCTGGAAATAGAAAACCGCCATCTTCCAGGGCATGCGCGCGCCGTGCACCTCGCGCATCTTCAGGTAGCGCCCGTCCTCCTCGCCGAGGTGGCGGAAGGTGCGGATGGCCAGGTGGGTGCCCAGCCGCAGGCTCCAGAGCCCCATCGCGACCGACAGCCAGAGCAGGGGTTCGTCCATCCATCGGTCGGGCAGCGAGGCCCAGCCCGAGGCGGCCGCGCCGACCGCGAAGGGCAGGGCGATGAGAATCGCGAAGCCGTAGGACCACACCGTGTCCACGATCGACCAGTTATCCAGGACCTTGGCCGCGACCCAGGTCAGCGCGAAGAGGACGAGGGACGGCAGGAAGCCCCACTGCAGGGTTTCCCAGAGCAGGTTGAGCAGGGGCGAGTTCATCGGGCCAGACTAGCCAGCTTTCTCATGCTCGGCAACAGGAGTCGGCGCAGGAGGAGGGCCGCCGCGGGTACCACCAAGGCCCAGGCGAGGAAGGCATGGACGCCGGCCATCCCGAACTTGGCGAGGAAGGCGGTGGGCGAGGAGCTGAACTCAGACACCACTGTGGCCGGGTCGATCGGCATCGCCTCCGCCCCCAGCAAGGACTCGCCCAGCCGCACGAAGGGGACGATGAGGGCGATCTGCGCCGGGTAGAGCAGGTAATTCGTCACCTGCAGCGCCACGTGGTTCAGCCGGAAGAGCCGCCCGGCGAGGGCGCAGAGCAGGGTGGTCGTGCCGAGGAAGGGCAGCAGCCCGATGGCCGCGCCGACGGAGATGGACGTCCCTATGCCTTCCGGCGTGGCCCCTTGTCGGATCTCGGCGACCAGCGGGTCGCGGACCCGGCGCCGCAGCCAGTCGCCGACCCGCCCCATCTCAGGCCGCCTTGCGGGCGAAGAAGACCTTGCCCAGGTCGGTCTCGTCCGGCGCGGCGCGCAGGGCGAGCAGCAGGTAGGCCGCGATGGCGAAGTTGCCCAGGAGCATCAGCGCCACGAACCAGCCGAGACGGGCGGCGACGGTCGCCTCGCGCCAGGCGACGTAGAGGAAGAAGGCGAGGAAGCCGAAATAGGCGTCGAACATCGTCGCCAGCCCCCAGGGCTCGGAGCAGACGGTGACGAAACCCTCGAGCACGTTCAGGTCGCGGCCGTGGAAGGTCAGGCTGTTGGCGGGCGCGTTGACCAGGTTGATGCCGGACACGGAGGGCTCGGTGGAGGCATACCACGAGACCCAGGTCATGGCGACGAGGACGGCGAGGGCGTACAGGGCGATCAGGCGGCGGGCGAGCATGGCGGGTTGAGGGCGGGGTTGTTGGGTCGGGTATAGAGGGCTTGGACGACGCCGATGTTGCGGTGGGCGAAGGCCGCCTCACAGTATCGGAGGTAGAGCCGCCACTTGCGGATGAAGCGCTCGTCAAAGCCGAGCGCCCGCACCCCGGCTAGGTTCGCCTCGAAGGCCTGCGCCCAGGCGTCGAGCGTCCGCGCGTAGTCCGGACCGAAGTCGTCCAGCGCGTGCAGCTGGAAGCCGCCCTTCTCCGTCATCAGGGCGTTGACCCGGTTGACCGAGAGCAGGAGCGAGCCCGGGAAGATATGCTTTTGGATGAAGTCCACGCCCTTCCGGAACTGCTCGTAGCGCGCGTCCGGGCAGGTGATGTACTGGAAGGCGGCCAGGCCGTTTGGCTTGAGCAGGCGTCCGACCGCCGAGCAGAACGCCGGCAGGTAGCGGTGGCCGAGGGCCTCCATCATCTCGATGGACACGCATTTGTCGTAGCTCCCGCGGTGGTCGCGGAAGTCCTCCAGGCGCACCGCAATGCGGTCGGAGAGGCCGGCGGCGCGGATCCGCTCCACCGCCAGGTCGCGCTGCGCGGGCGAGATGGTCAGCGAGGTCACGCGGCAGCCGCGGGTCGACACCGCGTGCAGGGCGAAGCCGCCCCAGCCCGTGCCGATCTCCAGCAGGTGGTCCGAGGGCCCGAGGCGCAGGTGGCGGCAGAGCGCCTCGTTCTTCTCGCGCTGGGCCTCCTCGAGCGTCGCCGTGTGCCCGTTCCAGCGCGCCGAGGAGTACATCATCGACGGGTCGAGGAAGAGCCGGAAGAAGTCGTTCGAGAGGTCGTAGTGCTCGGCGATGTTGCGCCGGGCGGTTGCGCGGTCGTTCGACCTCAGGAGGTGGCCGATGCGGTCGGCGATGCGCAGCGCGCCGAGGGCCAAGGCCTTGCGGCCGCTGCCCGAGACATTCGGGGTACGCTCGATGTTCTCGAGGAAGAAGCCAATCACCGCGGTGAGGTCGGGCGAGTCCCACTCGCCCTCGATGTAGCCCTCGGTCAGGCCGATGTCGGCCGACAGCACAATCCGCCGAAAGGCGTTCTCGTCCTTGACTTGGATCATCGCCCCCGGGCCCCCTGCGGCCGGGCTGCCGAAGGCGATATGCCCGCCCTCGGGGAGGAAGAGGCGCAGCCGGCCCTGGTCGAGCAGCGCCAGCTCGCGCAGCACCAGCCGGCGCATCATGCCGCCGCCTCGGGCGGCTTGCTCGAGCGAGAGGGCGGGGGCGGTGGACTCAGGCATCAGGGGTGTCGGGGTGGGGGTCGCGCAGGTCGATCTGCGATGCAGGGTCGTCCTTCTTCCGGCGGAAGGGAAGCCGTTTGACAAGCCAAAGCCAGCCCGCGTGGAGGTGGATCAGGGCAATGACCTTCAGGACCAGGAAGGGCATCCGCAGGGTCAGCCAGGCCAGGCGCCCGTCCGTCAGCGGCACCCGCCTTCCCGTCCAGGCGCTGATAAGCGTCCGGATCCCGCCCTCCCAGTGGTCGACCTTCAGGAGCAGGCGGTCGTCCGGCGCCCTCAGGATGAACTCGAACTCCGTCTCCAGCCCCGAGAAGGGCGACACATAGAAGCGCTTCGGCGTGCGCAGCCGCAGTCCGCCGTCCGGCTGCCGGCACTCCGGCCCGAGAAACCAGGCCTTGCGCTCGCCGAAGGTGTTGTGGACCTCGGCCACCGCCGCCCGCAGTTCGCCGTGCCACTCGATCAGGTGGAAGGATGCCGGATTATACGACCGGCCGAAGGCGCGGGGCAGGGCGACGAGGGTGATGCGGGCCTCGGCCGGGATCACGCAGCCGTGGGCGGCGGCGAAGGCCCGCACGCGCGCAGGAAGATTGTCGCTGGCTTTGCCGAAGTGCTCCTCGCGCTGGTTTCCAGGGTGGAAGATCGGGCGGCGCGGCAGGAAATCGCCGTCGCGCAGCTGGTAGGGCGCCCGGCTCCCCTCCGGGCCCAGCAACCGAAGCCCCTCTCCGAGATCAGCCAGTCCGTCGATCTCGGCGGCCAGAGCGAAGACTGAATGCGTGAAACGATGCCCCTTCGGCGCGAGCCGGGCATGCATCACCTCGCAGTCGTAGAGTCGGGCGGTCACCACTTTTGACGGTGACGCGAAGTGTCCCGAAGGCAAGGGCGGCTGGGTAGGGACGCCATGGGTAGGGCCGGCTCATCGAGCCAGCCGGCGGACAATCGTTTAGCGGTGTCAGCGGTCTCTGCGGGTCAGCGGAGGGCCTCCAGCCCTGCGAGATTTGCAGCCGTGTTTCTCCCGTGCCGCTGTGCCCCTGTGCTTCTGAAATCCGTTCCGTAGGGTCGCGGCTACGTCCGTGACCTAGGGCATGGGCGTAGCCATACCCCTACCCGCGCCGCAGGCGCGACTACGGGGAGCACAGCTCCCTCCGCAGACCCGCTAACACCGCGGACACCGCTAACTCCCCCACTTCCGAAGGAAGCTCACTTGCGCCTCGCGATCCGGTATCCTCGTTCGCCCCGTATCCTTGAGGAAGGTCGGTGGGAAGGCCGGCTCGACCGAGGTCACGGTCGCGACGCCATCCGCTAAATCGAAGACCGCGCGCCAGGCCCCGCAGGCGATGTCGAAGCCCCCGCCGCGCCGCTTGCGGATGCGGCGCGTCCGATGAGGCGAGGGATCGCGGGTGAGGATCTCCGTCATCCGCCCCTCGAACTCGACACCGAATTCCTTTTCGAGCCAGGTCAGCTGCTCGCGCGCGAGCGGGGCGACGACGACCTTCGTCGGCCCGCGCGCCGCCTCGGCGGCCATGAAATCCCCCCACCAGCCCGTCGCTGCGTTGGGGAAACTGTCGTAGGCTGGCAGGTAGGGCTTGATGTCGAGGATCGGCGTACCGTCCACGAGGTCGCAGGGGCCGATCTCGATCCGGTTCTTGGTCACGCCGAACAGCCGGACGGGCGTGATGCCGAGGGGATTCGGACGGTGAGGAGTGCGGGTCGCGAAGAGGCCGAGCCGACGGTCGGGCCCGTAGGGCGGGAGCACCTTCGAGCGCCAGCGTGTGTTGAGGTGAAACCACCAGACGAGCCAGATGCGCTCGAAGCCGGCGAGGTCGTGGAGCGCCTCCTGGTAACCGGGCACGGGCAGGAGCTCGATGACGTTGCGCTCCTCGGCCGTCTCGTCGGGCTGGTGACGCGCGGCGTGCTTCAGGTGCTTGCCCGTGCGCACGTGGCCAATCGGACGCAGGGAGAGCGAGGGGATCTCGGGGTCGGGCTTGCTCACCAGGGCTCCCCTCCGAGGAGCTGGCCGCAGAGGCGATGGGCCGACCACAGGCCGTCCTCGTGGAAGCCGTAGCGCTGCCAGGCGCCGGCGAAGTGGATGCGCGCCCCGGGCCGGGCGTTGAGGGCGGCGATCTCGCCCTGGGCGCGGAGCGCGTCGAGCGAGAAGAGCGGGTGGTCGCAGGGGATGGACCGGAGCACGCGGGCCGGGTCGACCTGGCCGGGGTGGTTGATGGTCACGAGGTAGTTCTCGCGGTCGGAGACGCCCTGCAGCGAGTTCATCCAGTAGTGTGTCGAGGTCGGCCGCCGCCCTCCCTCGTCCCACGTCCGGACGTTCCACGAGGCGCGCGCGAGCGGTGTGCGCGGCAGCACGGACATGTCGGTGTGGACGGTCGCGACGTTGGCGTTGACCGCGAAGGCGCCGAGCACCCGCCGCTCCTGCTCGTCGGCGTCCTGGAGCAGGCGGAGCGAGGTCGGGGCGTGCGTCGCGAGGATCACCCGGTCGAAGGCCTGCCACTCGCCGCCCACCCGCACCTCGGCGCCCGCTCCGGCGCGCCGCACGGCCTCGGCGGGCGCCCCGAGGCGCACCTTGCCGCGCAGGCGCCCGAGCAGGGCGGCGACATAGGTGCGCGAGCCGCCGGACGGCGTCAGCCAGGGATGCTGGGTGTGCAGGCCGAGGAAGCCGTGGTTGTGGAAGAAGCGCAGGAGCTTGGCCGCGGGGAAGCCGAGCATGAGCTCCGGCGGCGTCGACCACACCGCCGAGCTCATCGGCACGAGGTAAAGGTCGAGGAAGTCCCGGCCCAGGCCGTGGCGCTCGCACCAGGTCCCGAGCGGGGTGCTCTCGGCCTCGGCCGACTTCCATCCCTCGGCGGCTGCCTTGTTGAAGCGGTTGATCTGCAGCAGCAGCGACCAGAAGCGCGGGCTGAGCAGGTTGCGCCGCTGGGCGAAGAGGTGGTTCAGGGAGGAGCCCGACCACTCGAGCCCCGTCGGGTCGTGGCGGACGGAGAAGGACATCGACGTCGGCCGCGGCGCCACGCCGAGCTCGCGGAAGAGCCGGCAGAGCAGGGGGTAGGTCGCCTCGTTGTAGACCATGAAGCCGACGTCCATCGGCTTGCGCTCGCCCGTGCCGGGCTCCGTCACCTCGATGGTGTGGGCGTGGCCGCCGGCGCGCGCGTCGCCGTCGATCAGCGTCACCTCGTGCCAGGGGTCGAGGAACCGGGCGCAGCCCAGCCCCGAGATGCCTGAGCCGACGACGGCGATCCGCTCGCGCTCCATGGCCTTAGCCGTGCTTGCCGGAGCCGGACGCCTCCTCGTAGACCGAGGCGGGCACGGGCTTCAGGCCCCAGATCAGGCCGGTCCACGAGAGCGCCTTGAGGAAGTAGTAGGTCGGGTCGAACTCCCACCAGTAGAAGCCCTGGCGGGTGGTGGCCTGGTAACGGTGGTGATTGTTGTGCCAGCCCTCCCCGAGCGTGATGAGGGTCAGGATCCACGAGTTGCGCGAGTCATCCGGCGTGGCGAAGCGGCGCTTCCCCCAGACGTGGGCCATCGAGTTGATGCAGGCCGTGCCATGGAAGAGGGCCGTGGTGGAGATGAAGAAGCCCCAGACCAGCATCTGGGCCCCGCTGGTCTCGATTCCCGCCGAGGCCAGCCACGCCCCGAAGCCGTAGCAAGCGGCGCCGAAGAGGATGGGCACCAGCACGTCGAAGCGGTTGAGGAAGACGAGCTCGGGGTACCTGGCCAGGTCGCTCACCTTCGAGTAGTCGGTCGGGAAGTTGCGCTTGCTGGTGATCCAGCCGATGTGCGACCACCAGAAGCCGTCCTGCACCGGCGAGTGCTTGTCGTCCGGCTCGTCCGAGTGCCGGTGGTGGTGCCGGTGCGTGTAGGCCCACCAGAGCGCCCCGCGCTGGACCGAGGTCGCCGCCCAGAGCGCGAGCAGGAACTGCATCGGCCGCGAGGTGCTGTACGTCTTGTGCGAGAAATACCGGTGGAGCACCCCGGTCACCGCCAGCATGCGCCCCCAGTAGAGGGCGACGGCTGTCCAGGCCGCGGCCGGGCTCCAGCCCACCCAGAAGACCGCCAGGCACCCAAGGTGGAGGACCACGAAGGGGATGCAGCGCGGCCAGTCCACCTTGTTGGGCGCGGTGAGCATGGCTTCCACGCCGCCGGGATGGTAGTCGGCGTCAAACCACCGGATCAGGGCGGTGCCCAGGCCCGTTTTGGGCTCCTTTTGAGGCGCGTGCATGCGAGCCACAGCCTTGGGCGCAAACGGGGCTTCCGCAACTGAATAGCCCGGTTGTCGCAGACAACTTGCGCCCCGGGCGGCGCTCGGATTGAAACAATTGCATGTCCGAGGCACCGAGCGCACCCGGCGACTGGCAGGCCTGGCTGTCCGAGAACGGCCCACGGCTGAGGCTCATCGCGCGCCATTGGGCCCGTTCCGACGCCGATGCCGACGACATCCTGCAGGAGGCGCTCATCCGCTACTGGCGTCACCAGCGCCATCTGCCCGGCGAGCCCAACGCCCTCGTGGTCACCTCCATCCGGCGCGCGGCCCTCGACCTCGGCCGCCAATCCGACCGCCGCCTTCGCCGCGAGCAGGCCGTCGCGGCTGACGCCGACCTCGTCGGCTGGTTCGAGCCTCCGGCCGACGAGCGCCATGCCTTCCTTGCCAAGGCCGTGCAGGAGCTGCCTCCGGAGCAACGCGAGGTTGTCGTCCTCCACCAGTGGGGCGGCCTGACCTTCGAGCAGGTCGGCGAACAAATCGGCATTTCTCCAAACACCGCCGCCTCCCGGTGGCGCTATGCCTTGCAGAACCTCAAGAAAACCCTCGGCCCCGTCCTTTCATGAGCGAAGACACCCGCGAGATCGAAGCCGCCCTCGGCTCCCTCCGCCCCCGGCGCCTCCCCGCCGGCCTGGAGGCGCGCCTCACCGCCGCCCTCGAGACACCCGAGCCCGCCCGCCGCCCGCGCGTCATTCCCTTCCTCGCCTGGGGCGGGCTCGCCGCCGCCGCCTGCTTCGCCGTCATGCTGGCCTTGCCGGACGATGCCGTCGCGCCCACCGGGGCCGAGCCGATGATCATGGCCGCCCAGGCCGACTCTCCTCCGCCCATGCTGAGGTCCGCCACGCCGCCGCTCGCCGCCGCCCGGGCGGCCAAGTCCGCCGCGGCCGCCGCCGCCGAGCCCGAGCTGCGCCTGGTCCGGGCCGAGCAATCCGCGCCGGAGGCCACGCTCCTTGAGCCTGTTCGCCTTTCCGACGGCCTCTTCGCCCGACCTGTCCGCGTGCGCTGGCACAACACGGCCCATTTCCGCGACACCCGGAGCGGCGCCGAGCTGATCCGCCACGCTCCCCACGACGAGGTCATCGGCCTCGTTCCGTTCGAGACCGACTGACGGCAATTTCCCCCTCCCCTTCACCTCCCAAGACCATGAGCCCGCTCCGCCACATTCCCCTCCATGTCCTGCTTCTCGCCGGTCTCGCCGCCTCCGGCTCCGGACAGGAGACTTCGCCCAAGCCCCCTGCCGCAAAGTCGCCCGCCGCCCAAGCCAAGCCGCAGGTCGCCGAGTGCGCTCCCCCGCCTTCCGCCGTCCAGCCCGCCGGCCCCCTCCAGCCCTACGTCGGCGTCAACGTCCTCCCCCTGACCCCGCGCTTCCGCGAGCAGGATCTCGCCGCCGACCTGCCCGAGGGCGTGGGCATCGTCGTCGGCTTCGTCGACCCCAAGGGTCCCGCCGCCGCCGTTCTCCAGGAGAAGGACGTCCTCACGCGTCTCGACGACCAGGTGCTGGTCAACGCCGAGCAGTTCCGCACCCTCGTTCGCACCCGCAAGCCCGGCCAGCCCGTCAAGCTCGTGCGCGTCCGCGGCCCCGATGTCGAGACCGTCGAGGTCGCCCTCGCCGGACGTCCGGTCTCGCAGCCGATCGCGGCCGCCCCTCGTCCCGCCGTTTCCCCCGATCCTTCCGCCCACGGCGGCGTCCGCATCACCATCAACGGCCAGGAAATCGATCCCAGCCAGATGATCGGCGGCGGTGCCGTCACCTTCGGCGCCCCCGGCGCGCCGGGCGGCCAGGTGGTCATTGTCGGTCCCGGATCCTCCAACCTTCCCCCCGAGATTCGCGAGCAACTCGAGGCCATGCGCCAGCGCGGCCTGCCCGTGCCCCAGCTCGACCTCGCCCCCCCGGCTCCCCCCGCCGGAGCCATCCCGCCCGCCGCCGGCCGAGCCGGCGCCACCACCTTCTCCCGCAGCTTCAGCCTCGGGACCGGAGTCGGCGTCAGCGGATCCTCAAGCTACACCGACGAGCAGGGCTCGGTTAAGGTTCGCAATGAGAACGGCAGGAAGTTCGCCACCGTCAAGGACGCCGCCGGCGAGGTCGTCTTCGACGACGAGATCACCACGCCCGAGCAGCTCAAGGCGGTCCCCGAGGCCGCCCGGGCCCGCATCGCCTTGGTCGACGGCCCCGGCAAGCTGCCCAGTTTCCGCGGCGCCGAGGCCGCCCCTCCCCCCGCTCCTGCCCCCGGCGTCGAGAAGGCCAAGCCCGGCTCCGCCCCCGCTCCCAAGCCCCGCAAGCCCATCGACCCCCGCGAGGGTGCCTGAGGATTCGACGGGCTATCGCGCTTGAGTTCCGGCGGCGGGCCGCTTCGTTGGCTGCCATGGCATCCGACGTCGAACTGTTCTCCCGCGCCGTGGCGGCCTTCAACGCCGCCGCCACCCTGGCCCTTCTCGTGGGCTATGCGCGCATCCGGGCCGGCGACCGTCAGGGCCACGGCAAGGCCATGGGCGTCGCCTTCGTCCTCTCCGCCCTCTTCCTCGCCGTCTATCTCGCCTCAAAGGCCAACCTCATCCTGCGCCACGACCGGCAGAATGTCGCCTACGCCCCCGAGGCCGGCTCGGCCTGGGCGTCGCTCGGCTGGCTCTATTACCTGATTCTCATCCCCCACGTCATTCTCGCCATCGTGGTCACTCCCTTTGTCATCCGCGCGGTCTGGCTCGCGACCAAGGGACGCTTCGAGGAGCACAAGCGCCTCACCCGCTGGGTCTTCCCGGTCTGGCTCTATGTCTCGGTGACCGGAATCCTTGTCTGGGTGTTCATGGAGTTCAGCGGCTCCCTGGCCAAGGTTGGGCCGCTTGGCGGCTGAGGGGTGCGCAGGGGCGCCGGGGCCTAAGGGGCCCCGGAAAGATGCACAGCTGCACAGGGGCACGGGGGCTCGGGAGGTACAGCTGCACAGGGGCACGGGAGGCAGGGCTGGGTCGACGACCCGTCCGCGGACGCCCGTTTAGCGGTGTTAGCGGTTCCCCGGAGGGCCTCCGGCCCTGCGAGATCTGCAGACGAGAAAATCGCGCCGCAGGCGCGACTACGGGGAGCGCAGCTCCCTCCGCAGACACCGCAGTTACCGCAGACATCGCTCAACCTACCGGTCACCGGCCACCGGCATTTCCCACGCTTTCTCCCGAGCCCCCGAGCCCCTGCACCCCTGCGCACTTTCCCTTCCGATTCCGACTCGACCTTCCTTCCCGCTGTCTCCACATTTCCGTCACCGATGGAAGCCGAGCACCAGTCCTCGCCCCCCAGCCCTCAGACGGATCGATTCATCTTCTGGGGCGCCCTCCTCTTCCTGCTCGCCGCCGGTTTCTTCATGTATGCCTCGCTCCGCGAGGAGGAGCTTCGCCTCGCCGGCCTCCAGAAACTCGAGGCCGACCGTCGCGCCGAGCGCGCCGCCATCGAGCGCAGCCTCGCCCAAGGCACCCGGACCCTCAGCCTCTTCAGCGACAACCCCGAGTTTGTCCGCGACCAAGCCCGGGAGCGCCTCGGCGTGGCCGCGCCCGACGAGCTGGTCATCCGCCTCGAGCCCGGGGCCGCCGTCCCTTCCTCCAATTCGGCGCGCCCCGCCCCCTCCTTCGTCAATCTTCCCGCCGCGGAGTGAGGCCGGAGCCCCTTTGCGTTTGCCACGGCGCGCCGCTCGCCGCGTAATCTCCCTGATGGCCAAGAAAAAGCAGGTCACCTGGGGCGGCCGGTTCTCGACCGGTCCCGGCGCCCTCATGCGGCGTTTCAGCGAGTCGGTCTCCTTCGACCGGCGCCTGGCGCCCTTCGACATCCAAGGATCGGTCGCCCATGCGACCATGCTCGCCAAGGTCGGCATCCTGAGCCGTCGCGAGCGCGACCAGATCCTGGCCGGGCTGGCCCGGCTCGGCCGCGAGGTCGCCGCCGGCAAGTTCCGCTGGAAGGAGGAGCTCGAGGACGTGCACATGAACCTCGAGCAGGCCCTGACCGCGCGCGTGCCCGCCGCCGCCAAGCTCCACACCGCCCGGTCCCGCAACGACCAGGTCGCCACCGACATGCGGCTCTATCTCAAGGCCGCCTGCGCCGAGGTCGACGCCGCCCTCGCCGGCCTCCTCCGCGCCCTCGTCCGCCAGGCCGCCCGCCAGGCCGACATCCTCATCCCCGGTTACACCCACCTCCAGCGCGCCCAGCCCGTCTCCGTCGCCCACCACCTGCTCGCCTACTGCGAGATGCTCGGCCGCGACCGGGCTCGCTTCGCCGCCGTGGCCGACGCCGCCAACTGGTGCCCCCTCGGCTCCGGCGCCATCGCCGGGACCACCCTGCCCATCGACCGCGAGCTCACCGCCCGGCTGCTCGGCTTTGTCGACGCCAAGGGCCGCCCGCGCGTCACCCCCAACTCGATGGACGCCGTCGCCGACCGCGACGCCGCCACCGAGTTCGCCTTCGCCGCCGCCCTCTGCGCCACCCACCTCTCCCGCATGGCCGAGGACCTCATCCTCTGGTCCACCGCCGAGTTCGGCTTCGCGCGCATGCCCGACGCCTTCTCCACCGGCTCCTCGCTCATGCCGCAGAAGCGCAACCCCGACTCGCTCGAGCTGCTGCGGGGCAAGGCCGCCCGGACACAGGCCTCGCTCACCCACCTCCTCGTCCTGGCCAAGGGCCTGCCCCTCACCTACAACCGCGACCTGCAGGACGACAAGCCGCCGGTCTTCGACGCCCACGACCAGATCCTCCTCGGCCTCCAGGTCATGGCCGGCACCGTCGCCGGCATGACCCTCGACCGCCGCCGCTGCGCCGCCGCGGTGGCCGACCCCGCCCTGCTCGCCACCGACCTCGCCGACTGGCTCGTCCGCAGGGGCATGCCCTTCCGCCACGCCCATCACGCCGTCGGCCGGCTCGTCGCCGTCGCGGAGCGGCTCGGCGCGCCCCTCGACCGGGTGCCCGACGCCGCCGCGCGCGACGCCGACCCCGCCTTCCGCGGCGACTGGCGCAAGGTGTTCGACCTCGGTCGCGCCCTGCGCGCCCGGGAGAACACCGGCATGCCCGGACCCCGCCAGGTCGCCGCCCAGCTCAGGCGCTGGCAGCGCGCCCTCGGCTAAGGCCCGATGGACCTCGGTTACCTCGCCGCGGCTTGCCTTCTGGCCAGCCTGTCGCCGGGGCCCGCCAGCCTCTCCACCCTCGGCACCGCCCTGAGGTCGGGCTCCGCCCGCGCCCAGTGGCACACCCTCGGGCTCGCCGTCGCCGAGATTCCCGTCTCGCTGCTCGCCCTCGCCGTCGCCTCCGGCCTCAGCCAGTGGCCGTGGATGCTGACCGCCCTCGCCTGGGCGGGCGTCGCCTGGTTCGGCCACCTGGGCGTCACGCTCCTGCTCTATCCCCGCGACTCCCTGCGCGAGGAGGACGCCGGGATCGACGGCCGGCTCGCCCTCTTCCTGCGCGGCTTGATTGTCAACCTCACCAATCCCAAGACCATCCCCTGGATGCTGCTTGTCATCCAGACCGCCCGGGTGCCGGTCGACAACCTCACCCCCGGCGCCATCGCCCTTTTCCTCCTCTGCACCGTCGGCGCCGAGGCCCTCGTCATGTCCGGCTACGCCGGACTGGCCGGCAAGCTCCGCCCCCGCCTGGCCGACCCCGCCTTCGCCCGGGGCATCGACCGCGTCACCGGCATCCTCTGGCTCGTCCTCGCCGGACTTGCCCTGCGAGCCGCCCTCGGCTGATTTTCCGGTTTCCGCCCCGCGCATCCTGTGCAGGCTGGGGAATGCCACCCCGACCATGCGCCCCTTGATCGCCCTCGCCGCCCTGCTCCTCGCCGGCTGCGCCTCCCGTTCCGTCGCCGAGCCCGACCCCCGCCTCTTCGAGATGCGCGTCTACTACGCCGCGCCCGGCAAGCTCGACGCGCTCCATGCGCGCTTCCGCGACCACACCTGCGCCCTCTTCGAGAAGCACGGCATGACCAATCTCGGCTATTTCGTGCCCGCCGGCGACAATCCCGAGCGCAAGCTGGTCTACTTCCTCGCCTTCCCCGACCGCGCCGCCCGTGACAAGGCCTTCGCCGCCTTCTCCGCCGACCCCGCCTGGAAGCGCGCCGTGGCCGCCAGCGAGGCCGAGGGCAAGCTCGTGGCGCGCATCGACAACGCCTTCCTCCGCGCCACGGACTTCTCGCCGCGCGCCGAGCCCGGGGCGGTGGGGCGCCCTCTCCTCGAGCTCCGCACCTACACCACCGAGCCCGGCCGCCTGCCCAACCTGCTGTCGCGCTTCCGCGACCACACCTGCGCCCTCTTCGAGAAGCACGGCATGGCCAACCTTCCCTACTGGGTGATGGACGCCGACCCGCGCGGCGCCCGCTCCAACCTCCTGCCCGGCCGCACCCTGGTCTATCTCCTCGCGCACCGCGACGAGGCCGCCGCCTGCGCCTCCTTCGCCGCCTTCCGCGCCGACCCCGCCTGGGTCCGGGCCAAGGCCGAATCGGAGGCCGCCGCCGGGGGCTCGCTGACCGTCCCGGACGGGGTCAAGGGCGAGTACCTGGTCCCGACCGATTACTCGCGCGTCAAGTGACCCCGCGCCTTCCGGCCGTCGACCTCATCCGCGCCTTCGCGCTTCTCGGCATCTGCGCGGTCAACCTACCCCAGATGGGGATGGAAGCCGGCGACTCGCTCACCGCGCCGGTCGGCGCCGCCAACCAAGCCGCCCGGCTTTTCGTGGCGACCTTCCTCGAGGCCAAGTCCTTCCCCGTCTTCGCCTTCCTCCTCGGCTGGGGATTGTCCGGACAATGGGAGCGGGGCCGCTTCGAGGGTTTCGCCCCGCGCCACCTCCGGCGCTGCGCCGCCCTCGCCGTCCTCGGCCTCCTGCATGGCGCCCTGGTTTACACCGGCGACATCCTCCTGCCCTACGCCATCCTTTCCCTCCTCGCCTGGCCCCTCCTGTCGGCCAGTCCCCGCACCCTCCTGCGCGTCGCCCTCGCCATGCTCGCGCTCGGCGTGCTCTTCCTGCTCCTCCTGGGATTCACGCTCCGGTTCTTCGCCGGCTTCGCCGACGACCCTCTCCTCCTCAGCCGCCTGGGCGGCACCTTCGACGAGGCCACCCGGCAGCGCCTGGAGGACTTGCCGACCGACTTCGTCTCCGCGATGCTCTTCAACGGCCCCATCGCCCTCGGAGCCCTTCTCGCCGGCGCGGCCGCCGCCAAGTCCCGTTTGCTGGAAGCCCCCGATCCCCTCGCGAGAGTCCGCGCCCTCCTTCCCCTCCCCCTCGGGTGGGTTCTCGCAATCGGCCTCGCCGCCAACCTCCTTTATGGCGCAACCATGGCCTTCGCGGGCGCGGAGAGCCCGGCCGCCTTTCCGGCCTTCGGCGCCGTGGGGGTCGGCTCGCCCCTTCTCGCCGCCCTTTGGCTTCTTCTGCTCCTCCGCCTCGCCGCGCGCTGGGACGCCCCCGCCTGGCTGATGGCCGCGGGTCGCAACTCCCTCAGCGCCTATGTCTTCCAGGGCGTCGCGGCCGGCTGGGTCTTCGGATCCTACGGACTCGGCCTCTTCGGCCAGCTCGGCTTCGCCGCCTTGCTCGGACTCGCCCTCGCGGTCTGGCTCGCCAGCTGCCTCTTTGCGGCAGCCTGTGAGCGACTCCTCGGGGCTGGTCCGCTTGAGCACGTGCTCCGCGCGGTCACGGGACGCCGCCCCCCGGCGCGCCCCGGGCCCCCGCCCTTGCCCGTCGGCTGAATCCGGCGCGCCTAGGCCAGCAGCCCCTTGACCAGCTTGCCGTGCACGTCGGTCAGGCGGAACTGGCGCCCCTGGTAGCGGTAGGTCAGCGCCTCGTGGTTGATGCCGCAGAGGTGGAGCAGGGTCGCCTGCATGTCGTGCACATGCACCGGGTCCTTGGCGATGTTCCAGCCGAAGTCGTCCGTCGCCCCGTGCACATGACCCTTGCGGACGCCTCCGCCGGCCAGCCACCAGCTGTAGGCGCGCCCGAAGTGGTCGCGGCCGTTGGGCTTGGCGGCGGGGCCCTGGCCGAAGGGCGTGCGGCCGAACTCCCCGCCCCAGACGACCAGGGTGTCGTCCAGCATCCCCCGCTGCCTCAGGTCCTTGACCAGCGCGGCGCTCGGCTGGTCGGTGTCCCGGCACTGCACCTCGAGCTGGGAGAAGAGGTTGTTGTGCTGGTCCCAGCCCGCGTGCATCAGCTGGGTGAACCGCACCCCGCGCTCGGCCAGCCGGCGCGCGATCAGGCAGTTGTTGGCGAAGGAGCCCGGCACGAGCACGTCCGGCCCGTACATCTCCAGCACCGACTTGGGCTCGTTGCGGAAGTCGAGCAGGTCCGGCACCGACGCCTGCATGCGGAACGCCATCTCGTACTGCGAGATGCGGGTCTCGATGGCCGGGTCGCCGACCGCCCCGAAATGCGCCCGGTTGAGCGCCTGCATGTCCTCGAGCAGCCGGCCGCGGGCCTCGCGGCTCACCCCGGCGGGATTGCGCACGTAGGGCACCGGGTCGCCGGCGCCGCTGAAGCGCACGCCCTGGTGCTTGCCGGGCAGGAAGCCGTTGCCCCAGTAGTGCTCGAAGAACAGCTGGCCGCACGATTTCGCCCGATCCGAGGACGTCATGACCACGAACGCCGGCAGGTCGGCGTTCATCGTGCCCAGGCCGTAGGCCAGCCAGGCGCCCATGGCGGGCCGGCCGGGTATCTGCGACCCGGTCATGAAGAAGGTCACGCCGGGCGCGTGGTTGACCGCCTCGGTGTGGAGCGAGCGCACCACGCAGATCTCGTCGGCGATCTCCCCGATGTGGGGAATGAGCTCGCTCAGGCCGATCCCGCCTTGTCCGCGCCTGCGGAAGGGCTTCAGCGCCGGCACCGCCGGGAAGCTCTTGTAGCCGCTCGACATCGTGGAGAGCCGCGTCTCGCCGCGGACGCTCGCCGGGATGTCCTTCCCCGCGTGCGCGAGGAGCGCCGGCTTCTCGTCGAAGAGGTCGACATGCGAGGGGCCCCCTCCCTGCCAAAGGCAGATGACACGCTTGGCCTTCGGCGCGAGGTGCGGCAGGCCGGGCAGGGCGCCGATCGGGTCGCCGGCGGCTTTCGGGTCCCCCGCGAGCAGGTCCCTCGCCAGCAGCGAGGAAAGGGCCACCGTGCCGATGCCCTGGATGGAGGCGCTGAGGAAGCTCCGGCGTGTCAGGGCGGCGCGCCATTCGGAGGGCGAGAGGAGCGAGGGGTCCATGTCAGTCGCGGGTCTGGGCGGCGTCGAGGTTGAGGATGCCGAGGCAGGTCGCGGTCAGCGCGGCGTGCTCGGCGGCGGGCAGGGAGGCGTCGCGCCCCACCGTGCCCACGGCCAGGAGGTCGGCCGCCGCCTTGGCGTCGGCCGCGTAGACCGCGCGCTGGCCGGCCAGCATGCGCGCGAGCAGCGCGGCCTCGTCGGCATCGGGCGCTCGGCCCAGGGCGAGCCGGAACGCGTGGGCGAGCCGGGTGGCGTCGTCGCTCCCCGCCTTCCACGCCCGTTCCGCGAGCGCCCGCGACGCCTCCACCCAGGTGGGGTCGTTCATCATGGTCAGCGCGTGGAGCGGCGAGGCGGTGGGGGTCAGCCGCACGCGGCAGGCCTGGCGGGTCGAGGTGTCGAACAGGTTCACCGGCGCGATGGTCCGGCGCCAGAAGGTGTAGAGGCTCCGGCGGTGGAGGTCGCGGCCCTTGGACGCCGGGTAGGTGAAGTCGCGCTCCTTGGTGATGGCGAGGCTGGCCCAGGGATTGGGCGGCATGTAGGGGTAGACCGGCGCGCCACCCAGCTCGCGGTTGAGCAATCCGGAGGAGGCCAGCGCCAGGTCGCGCAGGACGGGCGAGGGCAGCCGGTGGCGCGGCGCCCGGCCGAGCAGCCGGTTCTCGGGGTCCCTGGCCAGGTGCTCGCGCGTCACCTTGCTCGACTGCCGGTAGGTGCGGCTGGTCACGATCAGGCGCTGCAGCGCCTTGGTCCTCCAGCCGGACTCGCGGAACTCCACCGCCAGCCAGTCGAGCAGCTCGGGATGGGTGGGCGGCTCGGCCTGCACCCCGAGGTCCTCCGACGTCCGGACGATGCCTTGGCCGAAGAAGTGCTGCCACTGCCGGTTGACCTGCACCCGGGCGACCAGCGGGTTCGAGGCGTCGAACATCCAGCGCGCCAGGCCGAGGCGGTTGCCCGGGGCGCCGGCGGGAAGCGGGGGCAGGAAGCCGGGGGTGCCGAAGGCCACCTTGTCCTTGGGCGAGCTGTAGTCGCCCCGGCTGAGGATGTGGGTGTCGCGGCGCTTGCCGTCGCTCATGACCATGACCTTGGCGACGGACCTGCGGAGGGCCTCCAGCCGGCCCCTGGCGTCCTTGTCGTCCGCCTTGGCGAGCGGCTCAAGCTTGGCGATCTCGGCCTCCTCGGCCGCCGTGGGCACGTCGAGCACCGGCGTGTCCAGGCGGAAGCGGCCGTTGTTGACGTGCGGCACGCCCCTCTCGGGCACCTGGTTGAAGGCGGCGAGGAACCCGTAGTAGTCCCGCATCGTGATGGGGTCGTACTTGTGGTCGTGGCACTGGGCGCACGACACGGTCAGCCCGAGCCAGGTCGTGGCCGTGGCGTCGACCCGGTCGAAGAGGCTGACGAACCGCTGCTCCTCCTCGATGTTGCCGCCCTCGCCGTTGAGGATGTGGTTGCGGTTGAAGGCCGTGGCGAGGATCTGCTCGCGCGTCGCCCCGGGAAGCAGGTCGCCTGCCAGCATCTCCGTGCTCAGCCGGTCGAAGGGCTTGTCCGCGTTGAGCTGGCGCACCAGCCAATCGCGCCAGATCCATTGGTGGGTGTCCCCGTCCTGCTGGAAGCCGTTGCTGTCCGCGTAGCGCGCGGCGTCCAGCCAGGGCAGGGCCATGCGCTCGCCGTAATGCGGCGAGGCGAGGAGCCGGTCGACCTGGCGCTCGTAGGCGCCCGGGTCGGTGTCCGCCACGAACGCGGCGGTCTCCTCCGGTGTCGGCGGCAAACCGGTCAGGTCCAGCGACAGGCGGCGGAGCAGGGTCTCGCGCGAGGCCTCGGGCGACCAGCCGAGGCCGGCCTTGCGCAGGCGCGCGCCGACGAAGGCGTCGATGGGGTTCGCCTCCCCGATCTCGGGGGGCTTGGGGCGGACCGGGGCGACGTACGCCCAGTGGTCGCGGTAGACGGCGCCCTCGGCGATCCAGCGCCGCAGGGTGTCCCGTTGCGCGGCCGTCACCTTCCGGTGGGAGTCCGGCGGGGGCATGATGTCGTCGGGGTCCGTGGTCTCGAGGCGCCGGATGAGCTCGCTGGCGCCGGGGTCGCCCGGCACGATGGCCTTGGCCGCCACGGCGTCGGCCCGCAGGTCGAGCCGGAGGTCGCCCTCCCGCTTCGCCGCGTCGGGGCCGTGGCAGTAAAGGCAGTTCTCCGAGAGGATGGGCCGCACCTCCGCGTTGAAGTCAACCGGCAGCTTCGCCTCGCCGCACGACGACAGGCCGGCGACGGCCAGCCCGGCAAGGGTGGCCGCGACGCCGGTCCTGGCTGGGGTGATCCGGGGCACGCCTGCTAGACAGCCAGGCGCGCCGCGGGTTTCGCCGTCCCCGGCGTCAGAAACTGTAGCCGACCGAGATCTTGACGACCGGGTAGAGCTCGAGGTCGTCCCGGATCTGCTCGGTCTCGGCGGCGAGCTCGCCGGCGAGGACCGCGGCGTCCAGGGGGCTCCCGACGTTGGTGGTTGCCGAGAGGTTGACCGAGGGGCGCCCGATTTCCACCCCGACGTCGAGCCCCACCGTGAAGCCGTCGCGGGCCAGGCCCCAGCCGACGCCCAGGTAGGGGCGCGAGTCGTAGGCGATGGCGCCGCTCACGCTCTCCCCGCCTTGCACGGTGTAGCTGGTGCCGTTCAGCTCGATGGTGCTGCCGGGCGCGGGAACGGCGGTGACCTGGGCCAGGGTGTGGCTGGAGGCGTTGAAGCCCGCGGTGATGCGGAAGCTGCCGGCGAAGGGCTTGATGTCGAGGTAGACACCCTTGGTGGCGAGCTCGAGCTCGCCGTTCCAGTCGACGCCCGACTCGCTGACAGTGTCGTCGTAGCTGTAGTTCGCGATCTCGCCCCGGATGGAGAGGAAGTCGTTGATGTGGTAGCCGACGCCGGCGCCGATGCCGCCCGTGCCGCCGACCGCGTAGACGAGGATGCCGAGGTCCTTCCGCGCCTCCTCGGGAGCGGCATGGACGGAGGCGGCGACGAGGGCGGCGAGGGCGAGGATGGGGGTTTTCATCGCCCACAGGCTAGCCCGGACGCATCCCTGGTCAAATCGCAATCCCTCCGCCTAGCGGGCGGGGTCGCGCGAGGCGCGGCGAACCAGCTCCACCGACTCCGGTCCGAGCAGGCCTTCCTGGGTGACCTCCAGGTTGAGAATGGGCACCAGGCCGGTTTGGCGCGACCTTGCGAGGAAGTTGCGCAACCCCGCCTCGGACCACGTCGGCGGCGAGGGCATCCGACCCCTTTCCCGGTGCAGCCAGTCGTTCTCCAGCATCACGCAGGCCGTCGCCTGCTGGCCGCGTCGGGAGGAGGAACGGTAGATCCCGTCGTCGTTGTCGCGCAGCCTTCCCTCGCGCCCTCGGGGGTCCCGGAGCCCCTCGCCGCAGTCGAAATCCTGCCAATCCGTCGCCGAGGGCAGCTCCCAGGAATTGAAGCCCACCAGCCTCGCGGGATTGCCGGCGCGGGCCGCGCGGTGAAGAGCCTCCCAGGGCGCCTGTCGGGCGTGGAACCCGCTCGCGCCGTCGTCGAACCACCAGCCTGCGAGCCGCTCGCCGTAGCGCTCGCCGGCCTCCGCGATAATCGCCTGCCAAAGGGCGAAATGCCTCCCCTTGTCGCGCTCGAGCAGGCCGGATACCCGGACCCAATCCCGGTCCGCCGGCGACCCCGGGTGATGGTAGAGCATCAGGCGCATCCCCCTTTGGCCAAGCGCGCCCGCCAAGTCCGCCACCAAGTCCCGCGGGGCGGCGCGGCCGGGCAGCGCCCTTTCCAGCGACGCCAGGGGCGCGGGGAAGTCCTGGTGGGTGTGCGACGTCGCGAACACCGCGAAGCCCGCCCCGGTGGCGGCGAGCCTCGCGGCCAGGGCCGTCGCGTCGAGGTCCCTCACCGCGTCCGCGTACGGCTTGCGGGGTCCCTGCGCGGGGGCGGCCTCGCGTGTCCAGTGGAGCATCACGCCGAAGCCGGCCTTGCGCAGCCAGGAGGTGTCGGCTCGCGCGGCGGCGGCGCGGGCGGCATCCGCCGCCGCGCGGCCCGCCTCGTCGAGCTCGACGGCCTGCAGCTCGGCCTCGCCCCTCGCGGACCCCGTCGGCTCAAGCCGAAGCGCGACCTCGCGCCTGCCCGCGGTCAGGCGCAACGTCCCCATCTCGATCCGGTCCCAGTCCCGCGGCAGCGCCCCTCCCGCCCGGACCTCGGCGGAGGAGCCGACGCGGATCACGGGAACGACTCCCGCGGTCCGGCATCTCGCCAGCAGCCGGATCCGGTACTCCCCGTCGCGCGGCACATCGGCTTGCCAGCGAAGGGTCGGCGGCTCTCCCAGCTCCGCCGTGACGTGCAGGGCGGTCAGCTCGGCGGGTTGGAAAACCCTGAGGCCCCGCGCGGGCTCGGCGCGCGTGGCGTGCAGGAGCACGTCGGTTGCGCCGAGTTGGGCGGCCCAGGCGGCGAGCAGCGCGGCGGCGAGGCGAGGCGTCATGCCGACGGGTCCAGGCCGTGGGTGGCCAGGAAATCCTCCACCGCCCGGCGGAGCGTCGGGCGCATGGCGGCCG
Source organism: Verrucomicrobiota bacterium (assembly GCA_030831965.1). Lineage (GTDB taxonomy): Bacteria > Verrucomicrobiota > Verrucomicrobiia > Opitutales > UBA953 > UBA8828. The sequence continues at coordinate 58,158 of JAURJZ010000080.1, read as the reverse complement.
GGACGGACTTGGTCCCCTCGGCGGCGCAGCTCAGGTAGCCGAGCTTGCGGCGGCAGCCCGCGTCGACGCCGCGGGCCTCGGTCCAGCGCTGGAGGATGGCGGCGGCGCGCGCCCACTCGGGCCAATCCTGGCCCGAGGCGTCCGCCGCCTCGACCAGCGCGCAGAGGGGGAGGCCGTCGAGCAGGCGCAGGACGGCGTCGGCGTCGGTCTCGCCGACGGCGCCAACCAGCTTGGCCCGGTCGCTCATGTCCGGTAGCCGAGCACGGGGGCCAGCCACCTCTCGGCCTCGGCCACGGTCCAGCCCTTGCGGCGCGCGTAGTCCTCGACCTGGTCCCTCTGGACGCAGTCGACGTCGAAGTAGACCGAGCCGGGGTGGCCGAAGTAGAGTCCCGAGACGGAGGCGGCGGGGTTCATCGCGTAGGACTCGGTGAGGGAGCACCCCGTCGCCTTTTCGGCATCGAGCAGCTCCCAGATGAGCGCCTTCTCGGTGTGCTCCGGGCAGGCCGGGTAGCCGGCGGCGGGACGTCGCCCCGCGTAGGCCTCGTCGATGAGCTCCCGCACGCTGAGCCGCTCCTCGGGCGCGTAACCCCAGAGCCGGGTCCGCACCTCGCGGTGGAGCCATTCCGCCGTGCCCTCGGCGAGGCGGTCGGCCAGGGCCTGGATGAGGATCTCGCGGTAGGGGTCCTTCTCCTTGAAGGACTTCGCGTAGGCGTCGAGCTCGTGGCCGGCGCTGACCACGAAGGCGCCGAGGTGGTCCCCGGGTTGGTCCGAGACAAGGTCGGCGAGGGACCGGCAGCGGTCGGTGGCGGGGCGGACCGCCTGGTCGCGCAGGAAATGGAAATCGCCCAGCGCCCTGGCCTGGGCGGCGTCGGCGAAGACGCGCACATCGTCGCCGACCCGGCGCGCGGGCCAGATACCGGCGACGGCCCTCAGGTGGACGCGCTGATGGCGGATGAGGTCGTCGAGCTCGCGGCGGGCGTCGTCGAGGAGCTTGCGCGCCTCGGCCCCGTATTTCTCCGAGGCGAGGATCTTCGGGAAGGCGCCCTTGAGCGACCAGGTGACGAAGAAGGGGGTCCAGTCGATGATCTCGGCCACCGCCGCGGGGTCGATCCGGTCGAAGGCGGTCGCGCCGGGCTTGGCCGGGGCGCGGGGGGCCTTGCCCTCGGGCGCCAAGGGGCGGGAGCGGGCAGCCGCGAGGGGCACCGACGCCGCGGGGCCGCGCGACTCGTAGTCCTCGCGGATCCTCGATTGGCGGGCCGACAGGTCGGCGACATAGGCGGCGCGCTTCTCGGACGAGCTCAGGTCGGAGCAGACGGTGGTGACGAGCGAGGCGTCGGCCACGTGCACGACGGGCCCGCCGTGGCGCTGGGCGATCTTGATCGCGGTGTGCTCGCGGGAGGTCGTGGCGCCGCCGATGAGCAGGGGCTTGTCGACCCCGGCGCGCTTGAGGGCGTCGGCCACCGCCATCATCTCGTCGAGCGACGGCGTGATCAGGCCCGAGAGGCCGATGAAGTCGGCCCCCGTCGCCTTGGCCTGCTCGACGATGCGGTCGGTCGGCACCATCACCCCGAGGTCGACCACCTCCCAGTTGTTGCAGGCCAGGACGACCCCGACGATGTTCTTGCCGATGTCGTGCACGTCGCCCTTCACCGTGGCGATGAGGAAGGTGCCGCGTTTCGAGCCCGAGGATTTCTCGGCGAGGAGCGCCGGCTCGAGCGCGGCCACGGCGGCCTTCATCACCCGGGCGGACTTGACCACCTGGGGCAGGAACATCTTGCCCGCCCCGAAGAGGTCGCCCACCACGCGCATCCCCGCCATCAGCGGGCCCTCGATGACCTCGAGGGGCTTGCCGAGCCCGCGCAGCGCCTCGAGCGTGTCGGCCTCGATGTGCGAGGCGTCGCCCTTGACCAGGGCGTGGCGGAGGCGCTCGGCCACGGGCAGCTCGCGCCAGGCCGGGTTCTCGGCCGCCTGGGCGGACGCCCCCTTGTCCTTGGCGAAGCGCGGCGCGAGGGCGAGGAGGCGCTCGGTGGCGTCGGGCCGGCGGTTGAGGATGACGTCCTCGACATGCTCGCGCAGCTCGGGGTCGATCTCCTCGACCACCTCGATCATGCCGGCGTTGACGATCGCCATGTCCAGCCCGGCCCGGATGGCGTGGTAGAGGAAGACGGCGTGCATCGCCTCGCGCACCCGGTTGTTGCCCTGGAAGGCGAAGCTCACGTTCGAGAGGCCGCCCGAGGCGCGCACGCCGGGGCAGCGCCGCTTGATCTCCCGCACCGCCTCGATGAAGTCGACCGCGTAGTTGTCGTGCTCCCGGATCCCCGTCGCGACGGTGAGGATGTTGGCGTCGAAGATGATGTCCTGCGGGTCCATCCCCGCCTCCTCGGTCAGCACGCGGTAGGCCCGCTCGCAGATCCGGACCTTGTCCGCCAGCGTCGCCGCCTGGCCGCGCTCGTCGAACGCCATGACCACCGCGGCGGCCCCGAACCGGCGGCAGACGCGGGCCTTGCGCACGAGCTCCTCCGGGCCCTCCTTGAGCGAGAGCGAGTTGACGATGGGCTTGCCCTGCACGCAGCGCAGGCCGGCCTCGAGGATCTCCCACTTGGAGGAGTCGACCATGATCGGCACGCGGGCGATGTCGGGCTCGACCGCGGCCAGGCTGAGGAAGCGGGTCATGGCCGGGACCCCGTCGATCATCCCGTCGTCGAAATTGACGTCGATCACCGCCGCCCCGTTCTCCACCTGCTGCTTGGCGATCTCGAGCGCCTCGCCGAAGCGGCCCGCCTTGACCAGGTCGCGGAACTTCCTCGACCCCGCCACGTTGGTCCGCTCGCCCACGTTGACGAAGGCCGCCGCGCCGCCCTCGAGGTTGAGCGCCTCGAGGCCGGCCAGGCGCAGGGCGGGCGGGGCCGCCGGCACGGCGCGGGCGGGGAAGCGCTCCGTCCGGCGGCGGATGGCCGCGATGTGCTCGGGCGTGGTGCCGCAGCAGCCGCCGACGAGGTTGACCAGCCCGTCGCGCGCGAAGGTCTCGAGGATGGCCGCGGTGTCCTCCGGGCCCTCGGGGAAGCCGGTGGGCGAGAGGGGATTGGGCAGGCCGGCGTTGGGGTAGCAGGAGACGAAGGTGTCGGCCTTGCGCGCCAGCTCCTCGATGTGCGGGCGCATCTGCTCGCCGCCGAGCGCGCAGTTGAGTCCGATGGTCAGCGGCTTGGCGTGCCGGACGGTGTTCCAGAACGCCTCGACGGTCTGGCCGGTCAGGGTGCGGCCGGAGGCGTCGGTGATGGTGCCCGAGATGAGCAGGGGCACGCGGCTGCCGCGGGCCTCGAAGGCCTCGTCGATCGCGACGAGCGCGGCCTTGAGGACGAGCGCGTCGAAGACGGTCTCGCAGAGCAGGCAGTCCGCCCCGGCGTCGAGCAGGGCGTCGACCTGCTCGCGGTAGGCGTCGCGCACCTGGTCGAACGTCACGTCGCGCCTCGCGGGATCCGACACGTCCCGGCCCATTGACAATGTCTTGTTCGTCGGGCCGATGGCGCCGGCGACCAGGCAGACGCGCCCGGGCGACGCGGCCTCGGCGGCCTTGGCCGCCCGGCGGGCCACCGCCACCGCCGCCGCGTTGATCTCCTTCACCAAATGGGCCAAGCCGTACTCCTCCTGGGCGATGGAGGTGCCGTTGAAGGTGTTGGTCTCGACCAGGTCGGAGCCGGCGTCGAAGTAGGCGCGGTGGACGGCCTCGACCGCCTCGGGCTGGGTCAGGACGAGGAGGTCGTTGTTGCCCTTGAGGTCCCGGGGGTGGTCCTTGAGGAGGGAGCCCCGGTAGTCGGCCTCCGACAGCTTCAGCCGCTGGAGCATCGTGCCCATGGCGCCGTCCAGGTAGACGATGCGCTCCCGCAGGAGCGCCTCGAGGCGCCTCCCGGCCGGATTGAGCGGCAGCTGGGCGGACATCCCTCCACCCTGCCCAGCCCCCCGCCACCGTCAAGGAGGGGGTTGGGTCATAGGGTTTGGCGGGCAAGCGGGCCGGCGCTGTCCGCGGAGGACCTTCGGCCGGCTAGTGGGTCCTGTCGGTTCGCGAAATCATATCCTGCCGCGCCCCGACACCCGTTTGGGCACGGCGGTTTCTCCGAAAACGCTTCAACCTCCCGTGCCCCTGTGCCCCTGTGCAGCCGTGCCCCTGTGCTAGGCCGCCTTCCGCGTCCTCCGCCGCGCCGCCGCGCCGGCCAGGGCGAGGCCGCCGAGGATCAGGCCGTAGGTGGAGGGTTCGGGGACGGGGGTGGCGCCGACGGCCACGATCCAGTTGGAGGTGGAGCCGGTGACGCCGTCGACGAGGCCCGTGCCGACGAACACCGGTGTGTCGAGGGTGTTCAGGTAGCGGGAGACAGCCGCCGCCGTGATGTCATCGGCGGCGAAGCCGCCCAGGTCGATGTCAAGCTCGACCACGCCTCCGGCCTGCGACCAGAGGTACACGTAGGTGCCCAGCGACGCGCCGGCGTTGTCGAGGCGCTCGTAGGTCCCGTAGATCATGAACTCGGTACCGCGGGTCGCCGTGCCCCCGATGGTGTTGAACGAGTAGCCGTCGCCCGCGCGGACATCGATGGCGATCTCCTTGGAGAAGTTCGTCAGCGTGTCCAGGTACCAGGCCGTCTGGCCGACCGCCGAGTCGCCGTTGTAGCGCGCCGAGGTGCCCCAGGAGATGATGCCGCTGGCCGCCGAGGCCAGGCCGCTCACCGACACGGCGCTGCTTTGGGTGCCGTTGTCGGCCGTGTGCAGGTCGTCGGTGAGTCCGACCCGCAGCGTGGAGCCGACGCGTCGATCCGCCACCCACGCGGCCTGTCCCAGTTGGGCCGATCCGCCATTGTAGCGACGGGAGAGGCCGTGCACGACTGATCCGTCCCCGAAGAGGAACCCGAACTCGGAGTGCTGGGTGCCGTCGGCATGCGTGAACTCATTGCCCGACAGGCCGCCGGTTCCGTTCCAGAGGCCGACCCGCGCGGTGACGGGAGCGGCCGCGTGGGCGGCGGCAAGGGTGCCGGTCCCGCCGACCTTCACCCAGGCGGCCTGGCCGACCTGGGAGGCGCCGCCGTTGTAGCGACGGGAGATGCCGCGGGTCTGGGATTGGTTGGAGAACTCGGAATGCTGGATGCCGCCCGAACTGGCGAATTCGTTGCCGGTCAGGCCGTCCGCCCCGTTCCAGAGGCCGACGCGGTAGGTCTGGCCGGAGATGAGGCTCGCCAGCCAGGCGGCCTGGCCAACCTGGCCCGCCCCGCCGTTGTAGCGGGCCGATGTCCCCGCCATCCAGCCCGCCTCGGCCTCGACGAGACCGAAGGAGGCGCCGCTCGAAGGGGGAATGGATGAGCTCATCGCCCCGGAGCTGGAGACGAATTCCGAGCCGGTGAACAGCCCGACCCGGAACACGCCGAGGTCGGGAGTCCAGGCCAGGATGGCCACGCGGTCGAAGGCGGCCGCCGTGCGCGCGTCGTTCACCAGGGTGTAGGAGGTGGCCAGGCCGAAGCTGGCGGTGCTGATGCCGCCCACGGAATTCCAGCCGGTGGAGCTGACGTAGTTGCTGGTGCGCAGCCCGCTCGAGAGCGTGTAGATGTCCCCGGTCGGAACCAGCGCGAGGTTGGCGCCGGTGTCCACGTTGTGCAGCCAGGCGTCCCCGGTCGTGAAGCTGGTGCCGGCTGTGCCGTGGAGGTAGTTGAAGGTGTCCCCGGCGGCGTTGCGGACGATGCGGGTGCCCATGATCTTCTGCCCGTTGCTTGAGCTGGTGCCCCAGCCCTCGTAGGCGGCGCCCATCAGCCCGATCTTCGTCGTGGTGTCGGTGGCGATGTCGTAAACCCAGGTGTGGGATCCATAGGCGCCGTTGTCGTAGAAGTCGGTGGTCCCGCCGATCTTGCCGGCGAGCCGGTGGCGGCCGTAGTTGCGCAGCGAGGTTGTGGGCGCGGCCTCGTAGATGCCGCCGCGCAGGCCGATCAGCGTGGTCGTGCCAGTCGCGATGTCGTGCACCCAGCTGTCCGTCCCCCCGAAGCTTTTCCCGGCGTTCAGCAGGCCCGATTGGCCCAGCACCCTGCCTGACTCGATCCCGAACTCGACGGAGTTGGGTCCGAAGTCGCCGCCCGACTGGGCGAATTCCCCCGTCGTGAAGCCGAGCCGGGTGGTCGTCCCGGTGCCGAGGTTGTGCAGCCAGACCGCCTCGCCCATGTAGTTGCTGCCACCGACGAGGACGGAGATTGAGTTGCGGCCCAGGAGGTAGGTCGAGCCGCCGATGACGGCGCCGGGGCTGTTTTGGCTGAGATAGGAGCTGTAGAAGCCATCGCCGTTGGTCATGTCCGGCGTCGTGAGCCCCAGGCGCGTCTGGGTGTTGGCCTGCCAATCGTAAATCCAGGCGACGCCTCCCTTGCCCGTTGGGCCGCCGTTGTAGCGAGTCGAGGTGCCCAGGAGATAGCGCGGGGCCTGTCCGGCGACGACCATGCTGCTCGAGGCGAAGGAATCGTGCGACGAGGTCCTCCCCCCGTTGTTGTCGGTGAACTCCGTGCCGCTGAAGAAGCCGATCTGCCGGGTGGTGGCGGTGAGGGTGTCGGCGACCCAGGCCCCGTTGCCGATCTGGGTGCCGCCGCCGTTGTACTGGGCCGAGGTGCCGGTGACCAAGCCGTAGGTGGTGAAGCCCGTCGAGGTGATGACGTTCGGGAAGTTGCTCGTGACCTTCTGGAGCCCGCCGGTGCCGGTGTAGTCGGCGCTGGTCAGTCCGATGCGGTCGATGTAGGACAGCTCGTTGGCGGCGAACTGGGCGGAGGCCGAGGCCGCGGCGATCAGGAGGGGCAGGGCGAATCGCATGGGGATTTATCGCGTCTTTCCTGCCTTCGGGTCAAATGTTAGATGCTGCGCCCGAGGCGCATTCGGGATGGGACCCTGCGAAAAAACCACGAAAAATCGCGCCTTTGGCCGGCCCTCTTCGCCGATAGATGAAGCCCCTCGTCCCGGCGGGCGGCTTCGGGACGGGTGGCGCGCTCAGGGCGCCGGCGGCTTCTTCGCGCGCACGAGGTCCTGGGCGCGGTAGAGCACGAGGCGCTTCTGGAAGAACTTCTCGTCGCCGCCGAGCAGGGGCTGCAGCTCCAGCGTGTGGCTGGGCCTGATGCCGAGGCCGGCGAGCTCCGACTCGGGGTCGCCGCCCTGCCAGTAGAGGATGCCGTTGGGCAGGGAGTGCTTGGCCCCCGGCCGCACGAGCTGGCGGGTGTGGGCGACGAACTCGGGCATGCTCGCCACGGCGCGGCCGGTGACGAAGTCGTGCTCGTGGCGGAGCGTCTCGGCGCGGGCGTTGCGCACCTCGACATTCCCGAGACCGAGCCGCTTGGCGATGTCCTCCACGCACGCCGCCTTCTTGCCCACGGAGTCCACCAGCGTGAGGTGCGCCTGGGGGTAGAGCACGGCGAGGATCAGCCCGGGGAAGCCGCCGCCCGTGCCGACGTCGATCACCCGGGCGCCGTTCATCAGCTTGAGGAAGCGGATCGCCGCCACGCACGGCGCATAGTGGTGCCACTCGAGATTCTCGATGTCCTTGCGCGAGACCAGGTTGACCTTCTCGTTCCATTCCCGGTGCAGGGCGGCCATCGCCCGCAGCTTGTCCCAGGCCTCGGCAGGCACCTCGGGGAAGATGGGAATCAGGCGGTCCATGAGGGAGGAGCGAGGAGCGGGGAACGGGGTGCGAGGAGCGAGGGGGCGAGGCCGGGAATTAATGGATGAAGGGATGAAAAGATGAAAGGATGAAGGGAGGCGGCGGGCGGCCGGAACCGGAAGGGGGGCTCGTTCGCCGGCTCCTGGATGTGGCCAAGGCGTCTGCGCGAATCCGCGAGCCATCCCCCTGTCGTTTCATCCTTTCATCCCTTCCCCCTTTCATCCATCTGTCTCCCTGTCTCGCACCCCGCTCCCCGACCTCGCCCACCATGCTCTCCCACGTCGTCCTCTTCTGGCTCAAGCCCGACCTCACCGCGGCCCAGCGCGCCGAGTTCGAGACGCGTCTCCGCGCCCTCGGCTCCATCCCCGGCCTGGCCAAGTTCCATGTCGGCACCCCTGCCTCGACCGACCGCCCGGTCATCGAGCGCACCTACTCCTTCGGCCTCAACCTCGTGTTCCCCGACATGGCCGCGCACGACGCCTACCAGGTGCACCCGACCCACCAGGCCTTCGTCGACAACTGCAAGGAGTTCTGGACGAAGGTCCTGATCTACGACTTCGACTGAGGCTCAGTTGGCCGACCGGCAGCGCCAGGCGCCCACGCCCAGAATCAGCAGGATGCCCAGGGCGAGACAGGGCGCCCCGTAATGGAAGGTGACCAGGTTCATCGCTCCCTTTGCGATGCCGGACAGCGCGTCGCTCACCCACCCCGGCATCTCGACGCTGCTCTTCCCGCCCAGGGAGACCATGGAGAGAAAGGTCGCGAGGATGGCCGCGGCGCCCCAGGCGAACCAGCGGGTGAGGCCTCGCACCGCCAGCGCCAAGGTGGCCGCGGCGATGGCGACCAGCACGTACACCCGCGGCTCGGAGACCAGGCTGAAGGTGATGGTCTTCGCCAGCGGGCCGACGCCGACGCTGACCAAGGGGCCCGTCGCGCCGAGCCCGAGCAGCACGGAGCCGACGCCCCCGATGACGCGGGCCAGGTGGTGATTGCGGTCGGCGGAGGGGGGCAGGGCGAGGGGGCTCATGCGAGCGAGACTGACGCCTTTGCCGCCGCTTCGCCAGCCCCGGAGTGCGCCCTGGACGACAAAAAACCCCGCCGAGGGCGGGGTTTGTCGAGCGCCAGGGAGGCGTTCAGATGCCGCAGCTGGCGTTGGCCGTGGGGACGACCTGCACCGAGCGGTGCTCGCGGTCCCACTTCACGATGCCGTCCTTGAGCGCGAACAGGGTGTGGTCGCGGCCCATGCCGACATTGCGGCCCGCGCGCATCTTGGTGCCGCGCTGGCGAAGAAGGATGGAGCCCGCGGAGGCGAACTCGCCGCCGTAGAGCTTCACGCCCAGGCGCTTGGAGGTGGAGTCGCGGCCGTTGGAGGAGGTGCCGCCGCCTTTCTTCGTTGCCATGGCAGTTCAGTGAGGGATTGGGAAGGTTCAGCCCTGGATGGACTCGATCTTGACGACCGAGAGCTCCTGGCGATGGCCGCGTCGGCGGTAGTAGTTCTTGCGGCGGCGATGCTTGAAGATGCGGATCTTCTCGCCGCGCTTGTTCTCCAGGAGCTTGGCCGTGACCTTGGCGCCCGCGACGGTGGGGGTGCCGACCTTGGCGCCCGCGCCCTCGCCGAGGAAGACCACCTGGTCGAAGGTGATGGTGTCGCCCTCCTTCGACTCCGGGAGGAGGTTGATGGTGAGGATGTCGCCTTGCTTGACGGTGAACTGGCGACCGGAGGTTAGAATCGTGGCCTTCATGGCGGGCGGAAGGTCGGAGCAAAGGAACCCGGGCTGGCTTGGCAAGGGGTTTTTTGCCGAGGTTTTCGCCTTGGAGAGCCCGTTGCGGGCTTCACCCTAGCCCCATGAACCCCTTCCAGGCCCCCCCGACCCCTCCGGACGACCTCCGGGCGCGCCTGGACCGCAACCTGTCCAAGGGGCCCGAGCTGCATCCCTCGGCCTTCGTTCACCCCCGCGCCGTGGTGGAGGGGGCGGTGACCGTCGGGGCGAAGTCCAGCATCTGGCCCTGCGCGGTCCTGCGGGGGGACATCGAGCTGATCTCGGTCGGGCAAGGCTCCAACATCCAGGACGGCGCCGTCGTCCATGTTGCCGACGGGCTGCCCGCCCGCATCGGCGACCGTGTGACGGTCGGGCACCTGGCCATGATCCACGCCTGCGAGGTGGGTGACGAGTGCCTCATCGGCATGCACGCCACCCTGCTCGACGGCTGCAAGGTGGGCGCCCGCTCGATCGTGGGCGCCGGCGCCCTGGTCACCAAGGGCACCGTCATCCCGCCCGGCTCGCTCGTCCTTGGGTCGCCGGCCAAGGTCGTCCGCGCCCTGTCCGCCGAGGAGCAGGCCGCCCTCCCCGGCTGGGCGGAGAAGTACATCGTCGTGGCCTCCCACCACGCGCGCTGGCACTGATGCCGCCGACGACCGCGAGCGCCGAGCCCCGGCTGCGGTGGGAGTCGCGGCGCGCCGACCACCATGCCCGCGTCGACCGTCTCACCGCCGCCCGCCGCGCGCGCGCCGCGGCCTGCCTCGCCCATCCCGTCGAGGACTTCCTCTTCACCTACTACCCCTTCCGCATCGGCGCCCTCCGCCGCTGGTCGCCGGGCTGGGGCGCCGCGCTCGAGGGCGCGGCCGCGCCCGAGGGCGAGGGCTGGTGGTCGTGCGATGGCGCCGTCCTGCGCGTGGCCGAGGCGGAGCGCGACGCGACCGCGCTCCGCCTCGCCCGCTTCATCCGCGACCTCTGCGCCGCCGTCGCCGCCCGCCCCGCCTTCCACGGCTGCTTCGGCCTCCACGAGTGGGCGATGGTCTACCGATCGGCCGAGGCCCGCCGCCACGCCGCCTGGCCCCTGCGCCTCGGCGCCGAGGGGACCGACGCCGTGGTGGCGTCGATGCCGGTGCGCTGCGGCCACTTCGACGCCTTCCGGTTCTTCACCCCGGAGGCGCGCCCGCTCAACCGCCTCCAGCCCGACCTCGCCGGCCGGCTTGCCAACGAGCAGCCGGGCTGCATCCACGTGAACATGGACCTCTACAAGTGGGCCATGAAGCTGAGGCAGCTGGTCCCCTCCGAGCTGGCCGCCGACGCCTTCGACCTCGCCCTTCGGGCGCGCGAGACCGACATGCGGGCGAGCCCCTACGACCTGCGCGCCCTCGGCCTCGAGCCCATCCGCGTCGAGACCCCCGAGGGCCGCGCCGACTACGAGGCCGCCCAGCGCGCGCTGGCCGAGGCCGCCGCGCCGATCCGCGCGCGGTTGATCGCGGCGTGCGACCTCATCCTGGGGCCTTGAGCCCGCTCAGGGCAGGCGCCGCACCCGGATGTCGCGATAGTCGATCTTGCACCCCGGGTCGTGCGCCTGCAGCGCGAACGTGCCGGAACCGAGCCGCCGGCCATCCATGCCCGCCGGAGGCTTCCATCCCTCGGGTTCGGTGAAGTCCGTGGTGGGCTTGCCGTTGATCCACACGCGAATGCGCCTCCCCTCGACCCGGATGCGGTACTCGAACCACTCGCCGTCCGGCGCGGGCGGCGTGTCCATCACGTCGGCCACCGCGTAGAGGCCCCCGGTCTTGCGCCGGTCCTGGTGGCTGGCGTTGACCTGCGCCTCGTAGCCGGCGGCGGGCCAGCCGCTTTCCTGGTAGCGGGTGTGGAAGTAGATGCCCGAGTTGCCCTTGGGGTGGGTCCGGACCTGGGCGGTCAGCTCGAAGTTGCGGAACTCCGCCTTGCCGTCGGGTCCCACGTAGAAGAGGTGGCCGCGGCCGCCGCGCACCTCGAGCACGCCGTCGGCCGCGCGGAACGACCCCTTGTCGTCGCCCGAGGCCTTCCATCCGGCAAGCGACTTGCCGTCGAAGATCACCTGGGGTTCCGGCTCCTCGGCGGCGAGCAACGGGGCGGCGAGGAGGACGAGGAGGGCTGTGGGGCGCAGCATCCGGTCACTTTTGCGCGGCCGGGCCGCCCTGCAAGCGCTTCTTCAGCGTCGACCGGTTGATGCCGAGGATGCGCGAGGAGCGGAGGTGGTTGTCGCGGGTCTCAGATAGGGCCCGGTCGATCATGGCCCGCTCGATGACCGTGAGGATGTCCTGACCGTCGCCCCGCCGCAGCTCGCGATAGACGCCGTCGAGCAGGGCGCGGAGATCCGGCTCGGCGGGAGCCGCAACGGGCGCCGCGGCCGGCGGCGCGGCCGTGACGGGGCCCGGCTCGGCCGCAGGGGATCCGACCGGCGCGCTCGGGCGGCGCGGGGCGAGGAGGTCCGCCGGGAGGTCCTTGGCGAGGATGGCCTCGCCCTTGGCGAGCACGCCCGCGCGGTGGATGACGTTCTCCAGCTCGCGCACGTTGCCCGGCCAGTCGTGGCGCATCAGCAGGTCGAGCGCCTCGGGCGAGAGCCGGCGGGCGCGCAGCTTGCGTCCGGCGGCGAGCCGCTGGAGCATGTAGTCGACCAGCAGGGGGATGTCCTCCCTGCGGTCGCGCAGGGCGGGCAGGCGGATGCGGAAGACGTTGAGGCGGTAGAAGAGGTCCTCGCGGAACTTGCGCTCGGCCACCATGGCCTCGAGGTCCTTGTTGGTCGCGGCGAGCAGGCGCACGCTGACCTTGATCGTCGCCGTGCCGCCGACGCGCTGGATCTCGCCCTCCTGGATGGCGCGCAGGACCTTGGTCTGGGTGGGCAGCGACATGTCGCCGATCTCGTCGAGGAAGATCGTCCCCCCGTCGCACAGCTCGAACTTGCCCGGCTTCTGGGCGGTGGCGCCGGTGAAGGCGCCCTTCTCGTGGCCGAAGAGCTCCGACTCGATGAGATTCTCCGGGATGGCGGCGCAGTTGACCGCCACGAAGGGCCCCTTGGCCCGCAGGGAGTGCCGGTGGATGCTGCGCGCGACCAGCTCCTTGCCCGTGCCCGACTCGCCGGTCACGAGGACCGTCGCCTCCGAGGCGGCCACCTGGCCGATGGACTTAAGGACGGCCTGCATGGGCTCCGAGTTGCCCACGATGCCCTCCGCGAGGTCGGCCGGGTCGATGCGGGAGGACTTGCCCGTTCCCGCGCTGGCCAGGTCGCGTCCCGCCTGGAGCGCCTTTCCGACCAGCGCGACGAGCTTGGCCTGGTCGAAGGGTTTCATCACGTAGTCGAAGGCGCCGAACTTCATCGCCTCGATCGCCGTCTGGGTTGTGCCATAGGCGGTCATCAGGATCGCCATCGCGCGCGGCGCGGCGCCGCGCAGCAGCTGCAAGGTCTCGATGCCGCTCATGCCGCCCATCCGGTTGTCCAGCAGCACCACTTGCGGCTGCTCCCGCTTGGCAACCTCCACCCCGCGCTCGCCGCTGTCGGCCTCGAGCACGGTCCAACCTTGCCCGCCCAAGGCGCGCTTCAGCGAATAGCGCAGGTCCTTGTCATCGTCGACGATGAGGATTTTCGCGGCGTCCTCGCCTGGGTTGGGCGTCTTCATGCCTGATAGTCAGCATTTCGGATGCCTAAAGGAGGACAATCCAGATTTTGGCTAAAATTAGACAAAAACAGCCCTTGGGAAGGATTGTCTATGATAAAGAAAAGGGATTAACTCAAAGAAATGTCCAATTTTAAGCGAACATTGCTGCGCTTGGCTTTGGCGGGATTGGGCGCGGTTGGTCTCTTCCTTTTCGCCTCAAACCTCTGGGTCAATGCCGCGGGCGAGGGCAGGTTTCTGGTTGAGCCCGGACAAGCCCCCGAGGGCGCGGTTGGCGTCGTGCTCGGCATCTCCGAGTTCTATCCCGAGGACGGACAGCCTACCCGGCTTTATCACCCGCGTCTCGATGCGGCGGCCCGCCTGGCCTCGGGCGGCCGCGTGTCGGCCCTGGTCGTCTCGGGCACACCGGAGCAGGCCGAGGCCATGCGCGCCGAGCTCCTGCGCCGCGGCGTCACCCTTCCCATTCACCGCGATCCCCACGGCCTGCGCACCCTCGACTCGGTCGCGCGGGCCGCGGCCCATATTCCCCGGCAGCCGCTCATCTTCGTCTCGCAGGAATGGCACGTGAGGCGGGCGCTTTGGCAGGCGGAGCGCATGGGCCGTCCCTCCCTGGGGTTCGCCGCCTCCGAGGGCGAGGGCCTGCGCGCCCGGGTGGGCGGCCCGGCTCGCGATGTGCTCGCCAAGGCCAAGGCGGTGATCGACTGGATGGGCGGCTTTCGGCTGTCGACCGACGTCCCCCCGGACTCGGGCAATCGCTGAGCTCAGGCCTTCTCGTGCCTGCCGTCGAGCCGGCGGCGCAGCCGTCCCTCGATCTCCATCAGCGTTAGCCAGGCCGCCGCCTCGTCGGCCCTGCATCCCGCCGCCGCCGCCAGCGTCTCCGCGTCATGGACACAGCCGCCGGCGAAGTGGCGCATCAGCTCCGGCTCGGGGTCCCCGCGCTCGCCCCCGGGCGCGCCGCCCGTCCCCACGGGAGCCTCGCCCAGCTCCTCGAGAATCTGGTCCGCGCCGGTGACAAGCGTCGCGCCGTCGCGGATCAAGGCGTGGCAGCCCCGGCTCGCGGGGCTGTCCGCGCGCCCCGGCACCGCGCAGAGCGCGCGACCCAGCTCGCCCGCGAAGCGAGCGGTTATCTGGCTTCCGCCCCCCAGGTCCGTCTCCACGACCACGACCGCGCGGCTCAGGGCGGCGACCAGCCGGTTGCGCTGGGGGAAGCTTTGCCGGTCGGGCTGGCGTCCCAGCGGGAATTCCGACAGCACCGCGCCCGTCTCCGCGATGCGGCGCCTCAATGCCCGCGCCTCCCGCGGGTGCGTCTGGTCGAGCCCGTGGCCCAGGACCGCGGCGGTGCGCCCGCCGCCCTCCAGCGCGCCCTCGTGCGCCGCGCGGTCGATGCCGAGCGCCAAGCCGCTCACCACCCACCAGCCCGCCCGCGCCAGGTCCGCCGCCATCGCCCGCGCCATGCCCTCGCCGTAGGGTGTGCAACGCCGGGTGCCGACCATGGCCACGGCGCGCCGGCAGGGCGCCGCGGGCCCCTCCGCATAGAGGGCCAAGGGAGGGTCCCACAGCTCGTCCAGCGCCTCGGGCCACCCTGGCTGCCCGGCCGTGAGGATGCGCAGGCCGAGCCGCGCGGCTCGCTCGCGCTCGCCCCGCCAGTCAAAGCGGGCCGCGCCGAGGGTGTCCGCGGCCGCCGGTCCGATTCCCCTCACCGCGAGCAGCTCCTCGCGCGTGGCGCGCAGCGCGCGACCGAGGTCGCCGCCAAAGGCCTCGGCCAGGCGACGGGCCGCCACCGGCCCTATCCCGGGCAGGGCGTTGAGGAGGAGGCGTTGGTCGTCGGGGTGCTCGGGCAGGCTCATGCCGGAGCCGACCCCGGGCCGCCCGCCCGGCGCAAGGCAGGCAAAAGCCCACCGAGCAGCTGGGTGGTTCGCACCACGGTTTCCCCCCGCTCGCCCGCCACCTCGTCGGCCGCGGCGCCATGCCAGGTCGCGGCGGCCGTCACCGCGCCGAGCAGGTCGAGGCCGAGCGCCGCGCGCGCGGCGACGACGGCGGCCGCCATTCCCGCCAGCAGGTCGCCGCTGCCGCCGCGGGCGAGCACGGGTCCGCCGTGCGGGATGTGGACGAGCCTTGTCCCGTCGGTCACGCAGGTCAGCGGGCCCTTGAGCACGACCAGGGAGCGAAGCCGCCGGGCCAGGCGCAAGGCCTCGCCCGGCGTGGCCGCGGCGCCTCCCAGGCGGAGGAACTCGCCGGCGTGCGGCAGGAGCACGCGGGCCGCGGCCTTGCCGGCGGCCCGGACGATCCCCGGGCGGAGCGCGTCGGCGTCGAGGATGGCGACGCCCCGGATGGTCCGGGCGGCGGCTCGGGCCAGGCTCAGCCCGGATGGGCCGAGCCCGCTGCCGACGAGCGTGACGTCGGCGGTGGCGGCCAGCTCGCGCATCCGGCGCGCCGTCGCGCGGTCGCCCTGCGCCATCCACATGGCCTCGGGCAGCGCCAGCGTCGCCGCCGCCTGCAGCGCCGCGGGCGCCACGACGCTCACCAGCCCGGCCCCGGCCTCGAGGCAGGCGCGCGTGTTCATCACGACCGCGCCCGGCATGCCCCGGGAGCCGCCGACGATGAGGATCCTGCCCTGGCGGCGCTTCTCGCTGCGCGCGTCGCGCGCGGCGGCCAGCGGCGCGAGGACCTCGGATGTGGCGGAGCATTCCGCCGCGGCTGGCAGCGGGAGCCCGAGGTCCGCCACGCGGATTCTTCCGGCCTTCGCCGCCACGCGCGCGCGGAGAAGGGGTCGCTTGAGGCAGCCGAGCGACACGGTGAGGTCCGCCCCGAGGCAGGGGCCGTCGGTGCCGTCCCCGCACCCGCTCGGCACGTCGACCGCGACCCGCAACCCTCGCAGTCGCGCGGCCGCCCGGATGAGCGCGCGCAGCTCGGGGGCGAGGGGGGCGCGGAAGCCCGAGCCGAGGATGCCGTCCAGCACGATGTCGGCCCCCGGCGCGAGTCGCAGGGCCTCCCGCCAGCCCATGACCCGGGCGCCCCGTCGTCGCTTGGCAAGGCCGAGCGCGCGGGTCGGAAGCCCGGCTGCCACGCCCGCCTCCGCCAGGGCCACGGTGAGCTTGCCGGAGCGTCCGGCCAGGATGAGGCCGGCCAGCACCGCGTCGGCCCCGTTGCGCCCCTTGCCCGCGAGGACCAGCACCGTCCTCGGCTCGCGGTCGAGGGCGCGGCGCGCCTCCGCGGCGACCGCGGCGGCCGCCCGCCGCATGAGCGCCCAGTCCCGGCCGGGATGGCGGCGCAACCAGGAGCGCTCCGCCGCCGCCAGCTCGGCGTAGCTCATCACGGGAAGCAGGCCGGCCATGCTCAGGAGAGGACGGCGGCGGTCGCGAGGGCCATCCCGCCGTCGTGGGAGAGCGAGATGAGGATGCGGCGGCCCCCGCGCGACCGGAGCGTCCGCTTGCCCAGCGCGTCGAGCCGGACGGAGGGCGCGCCCGTCGCGGGATCGGTCACGACCTCGACCGAGGTCAGCCCGAGCTCGGGCCCGATGCCGCAGCCCAAGGCCTTGCTGACGGCCTCCTTGGCCGCCCAGCGCGCGGCGAGGGAGGCGTCGGGGTCGCCCCGCCCGAGGCAGTCCGCCTGCTCGGCGGCGGTGAACACCTTGTCGAGGAAGGCCTGGCCGTGCCGCGCCCGCGCGGCGGCCAGGCGCGCCACCGCGCACAGGTCGGCCCCGATGCCGAGGAGGTTGGCGGCCGCGCTTTCCATCTCAGCCGAGGGCCGCGCGCATCTCGCCGACGGCCGCGCGCGCGCCGACCAGGAGCGAGCGGGCCACGATGCTGTGGCCGATGTTGAGCTCGTTGAGGAAAGGCAGGCCGCGGATGACGCGCGCGTTGCGGTAATTGACCCCGTGCCCCGCGTTGACGACCAGCCCGAGGGCGCTCGCCTGCCGCGCGGCCGACTCCAGCCGGGCGAGCTCGGCCGCCGCGGTCGCGGCGTCGACGCCGAAGGCGCGCGCCCAGCGGCCGGTGTGGAGCTCGATGACGGGCGCGCCCGCGGCCCTGGCCGCCTCGACCTGCGCCGGCACGGGGTCGATGAAGAGCGAGACCTCGATGCCCGCGGCGGCCAGCGCCGCCGTGGTCGCGCGGACCCGCGCCAGCTGGCCGGACGCGTCCAGCCCGCCCTCCGTCGTCACCTCCGCGCGCGACTCCGGGACGAGGCAGGCGGCCGCCGGGCGCAGCCGCGCGGCCAGCTCCGCCATCTCGCCGGTGCACGCCATCTCCAGGTTGAGCCGGCACCCGGGCAGGGCCATCAGGGCCGGAAGGTCCGAGTCCTGGAGGTGGCGGCGATCCTCCCGGAGGTGCACGGTGATGCCGT
Source organism: Verrucomicrobiota bacterium (assembly GCA_030831965.1). GTDB lineage: Bacteria > Verrucomicrobiota > Verrucomicrobiia > Opitutales > UBA953 > UBA8828. The sequence continues at coordinate 40,738 of JAURJZ010000080.1, read as the reverse complement.
CGGCCCCGCCGGCCATCGCCTCGGCGGCGAACGCGGCGAGGTCCGGCTCGGCGTGGGGCGAGAGGTGCTCCCCGCGGTAGCGGGCCTGCCGGACCGTGGCGGCGTGGTCCACGTTGACCCCCAGCCGGACGCGGCTCATTGCTTCTTCAGTTTCTCGAGCTTGCGGGCGATCTCCTCCTGATCGCGCTCGAGCCGGCGGAAGCGCTCGGTCTGGCCGATGCGCTCGTAGTACTCCCTCATCGCGCCGAGCAGGCTGGCGACGGTCTTCATCCGGAAGACGTCGCCCTCGCCCTCGAGCTTGCGCTTGTAGGTGCGCTCGAGGTCGTTGAGGAAGAAGATCTCGCGCTCCTTGTCGCCCTTGACCGACAGGTAGTAGCCCTCGAGGGCCGCCTTGAAGGTCGGCAGGTGCTCGGCGTGGTCGCGCATCACGTCGCGGTACAGGTTGCGCACGCGGTCGGCGTGCTGCGGGCCCTTCGACGTCCAGTGGGCCGCCTGCCGGTGGACCGCCTTCAGGATCAGGTCCATCCGGTCGGGGTGCTCCTTGGCGAGGCGATAGTACTGGCCGCGGAGGGCGGTGATCGCCTCGTTGTCCGTCCAGGTCGGGGCGATGTGGCGCGCCTCCAGCTCATCGGCCAGGAGACGCAGGTCGGGCCACTTGTCGAAGGCGGAGCGGATGCCCTTCACCACCGACTTCCACGTGGCGAGGGGGGTCTTGGCGTCCTTCTCCCCGAGGGCGTCCGCGTAGGCTTCCCAGGCGGGCAGGAACCGGTCGGCCGTCTCCACCGCCTGGGCGAGGGTCTCGCGGCGCAGCTCATCCTCGGCGCGCTGCCCGTAGAAGCCGGAGATGAGGAGCAGGCGGCGCGCGGCGGCGGCGGCGCCCGAGCGGCGCTGCTTGTCGCCCAGGAGCTCGACCATGAACTCCGGCACGGCCTTGCCCGTCTGGGGGTCGCCGGTCATGCCGCAGGAGTAGCCGTCGCCGTAGCGTCCGGTGTCCATGTTCCACTCGCCGCGGTCGGAGAGGTAGGCGAACCAGGCGTGGCCGCCGCGGTTCCCCTCGCCCGTCACGTACGCCGCCGGGATGCCCATGGCGCGGGCGGTGCTGGTGGCGAAGTGGCCCTGGTGCATGCAGATGCCGCCGCACTTGAGGATGTCCGCCAGCGAGCCGTCGGTGTAGTCGGGACCCGTCGGCTTGCCCCCGGTGACGAAGTCCATCCGGTACTTGATCATCCCGTAGGTCGAGCCCCAGCCCTCCTGCTTCAGCCGGCGGAGCTCCCGCAGCGTCCAGTCCATCTCCTCCTCGGAGACGTCGGCGGCGACGACCCAGACGAGCTCCTCCGGCGAGAGCTGGGTGAGCCGCGTCTCGAGCCGGTTGGCCTGGTCATGGTCGCGGTACCAGCGGTAGCGCCGGAGCGGATCGATGGGGTTGGCCTCGCGGACGAGGCGCCGCCAGTGCATCGGCCGGTCGTAGACCACGGCCATGGCGACCTGCAGGTTGAGGTTTCGCCAGCGGAGCTCGGGCCGGTCGTCCTCCCAGAGCTTGGCCCAGGTGCGGAGGCCGGCGACGACATCGTCCTCGGGCTTCACCGTGGCGAGCCAGGCCTCGAGCGCCTCGGGACGCGCGGTCAGCTCGCGGAGGAAGTCGGCCGCGGGCTCGTTGTCGCGGGTCAGCGCGCGGAGCCTGTCCGGCCCGGCGCGGCGGATGAACGCGGCCTGCATCGCGCCGAGCGTGAAGTGGGGGCTCTGCCAAAGCCGGTCGTAGCGCTTGGCGCCGCCCGACCGGGTGGTCGCCTTGAGGGCGGGCACCAGCCCCCGCTCAAGGCGGGAGGCATGGACTTCCCAGCGGCCGTCGGCGACGCGCGCGGCCGTGTCGGCGAGGAGCTTTTCCCGCGTCGCCCGGTCGGTCAGGGCGGGGCCGATGAACGAGTAGGCGGTGTCGTCCTCCGAGGTCTCGGTGTGGACCGGTCCCTGGTCCTTGGGCTTGGCCTCGGCCACGACGACAGGCCCGGCCTCGGGCGCCACCGGCTTGGCCGGCTCCGGGGCGACGGCGACGGGCGCGACCGGCCCGGGCTCCTTGCCAAGCAGGTCGTCGATCAGGCTGTAGGCGCGACCCTCGGTCCTGGCCTTGTCGACGCGCTCCTGATACTCATCCCAGGCAAGGAAGCCGACGACCGCGACCAGGGGTATGAGCAGCAGCGAGGCGTAGCCGTCGGCGGAGCCGTCCCCCTTCGGGACCTGCGGCGGCCGGTAGGGCTGCGGTCGGCGCGGCGGGATGCGGCGGGGGGTGGACATGGCGGGCGAGGTTGGGCTTTCCTCCGGGCGAGGCGGCGGGTGGCGATTGCCAGGCGTCCTATCGTAGACGCCTGGTCCTTGGTTCCAATCCGATTCGGAGGGCGGCGGCGAGCGCGGGCGCCGTGGGGGAGCCCTTTTTTCCGACCAACCCCTCGGGCGGGCCTTGGTGCAGCAGGCGCCCGCCCCCCGCCCCGCCCTCGGGGCCGATTTCCACCAGCCAGTCGGCTTCGGCGAGGATGTCGGGATGGTGCTCGATGACGACCACGGTGTGGCCTTGGTCGACCAGCTCGTGGAGCAGGACGAGGAGCTTGCGGATGTCGGCCGGGTGCAGGCCGATGCTGGGCTCCTCGAGCAGGTAGAGGTTGGGTTGGATCCTGCCCCGCGCCCGCTCCGCGAAGGTGGGCAGGCCGCGGATCAGCTCGCTCACCAGCTTGAGCCGCTGCGCCTCGCCGCCCGAGAGGGTCGGGCTGCTTTGCCCGAGGGCCAGGTAGCCGAGGCCCGTCCGGGCCATCAGGCCGCACATCTCGCGCAGGCGGATGTCGCTCCCGAGGAACTCCGCCGCCTCGGAGAAGGTCAGCGCGAGGATGTCGGCCGCCGACTTGCCGTTCCAGCGGAGCGAGCTCGCCACGGGCCCGAAGCGGCTCCCGCCGCAGGCCTCGCAGGGGACGTAGGTCTCGGGCAGGAAGCTCATCTCGAGGCGGGCGCGCCCCGCGCCGGCGCACGCCTCGCAGCGGCCGCCCGCGGTGTTGAACGAGAAGAAGCCCGGCCCGAGGCCGCGGAGAGCCGCCTCGGGCAGCTTGGCCAGGCGCTCGCGCACAAGGTCCCAGGCGCCGATGTAGGTGGCGGGCGTCGAGCGCGGCGTCTTGCCGATGGGGTCCTGGTCGACGACCACCAGCTGCCTCAGGCCGCGCAGGCCGCGCAGCTCGCGGAAGGCCCGGTCGCCGAGGCCGAGGGCCGCTCCCTCGGGCCCCCTGGCGCCGTCCTTCCCGCGCTGGATGGCCTGCCGGGCCACCGGCGCGAGCAGGTCCGAGAGCAGGGTCGACTTGCCCGCGCCCGAGACGCCCGCCACCACGCAGAGCCGCCCGCGCGGCAGGCGCAGGTCGAAGCCGCGCAGGTTGCGCAGCGCGGCCCCGTCCAGCTCGATCCAACCCTCCGGAGCCCCCTTGCCGCGCAAGGCCACCGGTCGGCGGGAGCCCCTCATCGGGTGCGCCATCGGCTCCCGCAGCGCCGCGCCGGTGAGCGAGCCCTCGGCCGCCATCACCTCGCGCACCGTGCCCTGGGCGAGGATCCGGCCGCCGTCGCGCCCGGCGCCCGGCCCCATGTCCACCACCCGGTCGGCCGCGCGCATGGTGTCCTCGTCGTGCTCCACCACCAGCACGGTGTTGCCGCGGTCGCGGAGCGCCTTGAGCGAGGCGATCAGCCGGTCGTTGTCCCTCGGGTGCAACCCGATGCTCGGCTCGTCGAGCACGTAGAGCGCGCCGGAGAGCGTGGAGCCGAGCTGCGAGGCGAGCCGGATGCGCTGGGCTTCCCCGCCGGAGAGCGTGTCGGCCGGGCGGTCGAGCGCGAGGTAGCCCAGGCCCACTCCCGAGAGGAAGTCGAGACGGGCCGCGATTTCCGGCAGGAGCGCATCGGCCACCGCCCGCTCGCGGCCGGCGAGCCGGAGCCCGCGCAGGAAGGCGAGCCCCTCCGATGGCGGCAGGGCGAGGAGCCCGGGCAGCGAGAGGGAGCGCGCGCCTTCGCCGAGCCGGATGTTCCTGCCCAGGGGGGCGAGCCGGGCCCCCGAGCAGTCCGGGCAGACGGCGTCGCCGACGCGGTCCGCCAGCGCGTCCTCGTTGAGCGTCTCCGCCTCGTCGGCCGCGAAGCGCTCGATGACGCGGCCGTGGCCCCGGCAGGCGGGACACCAGCCGCGGGGCGAGTTCCAGGAGAGGTGCTTCGGGTCGACCTCGGGGTAGGCCTCGCCCGTGGCCGCGTCGACCCGCGCGGTGGAGAGGAGCGCGACCTCGCGGCCGCGCGCGTCGGCCAGGACGACGACGCCCTTGCCGATGCGCAGGGCCTCGCGCGCCGCCGCCCGTAGCGCCCGCTCGCCTTTCCCCGGGCCGGCGCCGGGCCGGGTGACGGCGCCGCGCGGGCCGAGGTCGGCCACCACGGCGTCGACGTCGTGCTCGCGGTAGCGGTCCAGGCCCTTGAAGCCGACGGCGTCGACCAGCTGGCCGTCGCACCTCAGCCGCGAGATCCCGTGGTCCAGCGCCCATTCGGCCAGCGGGCGGTGGTGGCCCTTCCGCCCGCGCACGAGCGGGGCGGCGAGGTGGAGCGTTCCCCTTGCGCCCGCCGCGAGCTTCGCCAGCCGCCGCACCACCGCGTCCTCGGTCAGGCTCACCAGCGGCTTGCCCGTCGAGGGGCTGTGCGGGGTTCCCGCCCGCGCGAAGAGCACCCGGAGGTACTGGGCCACCTCCGTGACGGTCGCCACGGTGGACTTCGAGGAGCCGCGGGTGACGCGCTGCTCGATCGCGACCGCCGGCGGGAGGCCGCGGAGCGCGTCCAGGTCGGGCTTCGGCAACTGCTCCACGAACTGGCGCGCATAGGCCGAGACGCACTCGAGGTAGCGCCGCTGGCCCTCCGCGAAGAGGATGTCGAAGGCCAGGGTCGACTTGCCCGAGCCGGAGACGCCGGTCAGGACGGTGAGCTGGCCGTGCGGAAGGTCGAGGGAGACGTCCCTCAGGTTGTGCTCGCGCCCGCCCCGCAGCTCGATGGCCCGGCTTCGGGCGGGCCCCGGCGCCGCCGCCTCCGCCGCGAAGGCGGCGGATTCCGAGGCCAGCAGGCGCCCGGTCGGGGTCCGCCCCTGCGCCAGGTCGGCGGGCGTTCCCTCCGCGACGAGGCGCCCGCCCCCGGGGCCGGCCTCGGGGCCGAGCTCGGCCAGCCAGTCGCAGGCGGCCAGCACATCGCGGTGGTGCTCGACCACGACCAGGGAGTGGCCGCGGCCCGCGAGCCGCTGCAGGAGGCCGAGCAGCCGGTCGACATCCTCCCGGTGCAACCCGGTCGTGGGCTCGTCGAGCAGCAGCAGGGCGCCCTCCGGCCGCTTGCCGCGCGCCTTCCCGCCCCGGCCCCTGCCGGCGGGCTCGCGGTCGAGCTCGCCGAGGAAGCGGACCAGCTTGAGGCGCTGCGCCTCGCCGCCCGAGAGCGTGGTCAGCGGCTGGCCCAGGCGCAGGTAGCCGAGGCCGACCTCCTCGAGCACGGCGAGCTGCCCGGTCGCGGGCGTGCGCGCGCCGAGGAAGGCCCGCGCCTCCGTCACCGTCATGCCGAGCAGGTCGGCGACGGATTGCCCGTCCACCTTGAGCCGCAGGATCTCGTCCCGGAACCGCTTGCCGTCGCAGGCGGGGCAGGGCACGGCCACGTCCGACAGGAACTGCATCTCGACCGTCTCCCATCCCGCGCCGCCGCAGCGCTCGCAGCGGCCCTCGCCCGCGTTGAAGGAGAAGTGCGAGGGCGTGAGGCCCTCCGCCTTCGCCGCCTCGCTGTTGCCCAGCCAGTTGCGGACCGCGTCCCACGCCCCGGTGTAGAGCGCCGGGTTCGAGCGCGGCGTCCGCGTCACCGGCGATTGGTCGACCAGCGCGACCTCCGCCACCGGCTGGCCGAGACGAACCCAGCCCGGGTCCTCGCCGCGCGGCTCGCCCGTCTCCGGGTCCCTCCCCCCCAGCACCTGGTGGAGGAGCGTCGACTTGCCCGAGCCGGAGACGCCGCAGAGCCCGACCAGCCGGCCCATCGGGAGCGACAGGCGGAGATCGCGCAGGTTGTTCGCGGTCGCGCCGCGCACCTCGATGCGCGGCGTGGCGGGCGTGACCGGGCGTCCCGCCGAGGCGGCCGGCCGCCGCCTTCCCGAGAGCCACTCGCCCGTGGCCGATCCCTTGGCCCTGGCCACCCCCGCCGGCGGCCCCTCGTAGACGAGCCTGCCGCCCTCGGCGCCGGGGCGGGGTCCGATCTCGATCAGCCAATCCGCCGCCCGCATGACCGACTCGTCGTGCTCGACCACGACCACCGTGTTGCCTTGGTCGACCAGGCTGCGGAGGATCCCGACCATGCGGCCGATGTCCCGGGCGTGCATGCCCACGCTCGGCTCGTCGAGGATGAAGACCGTGTCGGCCAGCGCCGCGCCCAGGCACGAGGTGAGGTTGACCCGCTGGACCTCGCCTCCGGACAGCGTGCGGGAGAGCCGGTCGAGCGTGAGATACCCAAGCCCGACCGTCTCGAGGTATCCCAGCCTGGCGAGGATCGCCTCGTGCGCGTGCTCCGCCGGGTGGCGCGCCTTGGCCGGACGTCCCGGCTCCAGGCGGGCCCGCAGCTCGGCCACCGTCAGGCGATAGAGCTCGGGCAGCGTCGCCCCCTCCCAGCGCCAGCAGAGCGACTCCGGCTGGAAGCGGGCCCCGGCGCACTCCGGGCACGTCTCATAGGCCCGGTAGCGCGAGAGGAAGACGCGCACGTGCATCTTGTAGGTGGTCGACTCCAGCCAGCGGAAGAACCCGCGGATGCCGTACCACTTGCTCGACCACTCGCCCGGCTGGTAGTCCGGCTGCCCGTCGCGCACAAGGTCGCGCTGGGCCTCGGTCAGCGCCGACCAAGGTCGGTCGGTCGGGATTCCCCTGGCGCGGCAGGCGCGCACCAGGTCGCGCTGGCTCTCCCCGTAGACCGAGCCTTGGAACGGGGCGACCGCGCCCGCGGCGATCGACAGCGAGGGATCGGGGATGATCTTCGACCAGTCGAGGCCGATCACGCGCCCGAACCCGCGGCAGGCGGGGCACGCCCCGAGCGGGGAGTTGAAGGAGAAGAGGCCCGGGGTCGCCGGGCGGAAGCGTCGGCCGTCCGCCGGCGACTCCAGGTGCTCGGAGACCCGCAGCCGCTCCCCGCCCTCGGGCCCGAGCAGCCGGATGCGTCCGCCGCCGAGCCGGAAGGCCGCGCGCGCCGCCTCGTCGAAGCGCCCGCGCTCCCCGTTCGACAGGCGCAGGCGGTCCTGCGCCACGGTGATCTCGGCCAGGTCCTCCGGCAGCGCCTCCTCCCCCAGCCGCACCCAGCGGTCGCCCGCCCAGGCGCGCGTGAAGCCGGCGCGCGCGAATTCCCCCGCCACCGCCCGCCAGTCCAGGCCCTCCGGCTTGGCCACCGCGAAGCCGACCACGCACTCGCCGTCGCCCACCGCCGCCCGCCCCCGCTCCCATGCCGCCTCGGCGCCCCCGGGGCGGATGACCCGGCCGTCCGCGGGGTCGACGAGCTCCGCGCGGTGCGCGAACCACACCTTGAACCAGTCGCAGAGCTCGGTCATCGTCCCGACGGTCGAGCGCGAGGTGCGCACGGCGTTGCCCTGCCGGATGGCGACCGAGGGGCGGATGTTCTCCGCCGAGTCGAGCGCGGGCGCCGGCAGCAGCTCGAGGAACTGGCGCACGTAGGGCGAGAAGGTCTCGACGTAGCGCCGCTGCCCCTCGGCGTGCAGCGTGTCGAAGACCAGTGAGGACTTGCCCGCCCCGCTCAGGCCGGTGACGACGACCAGCTTCCCCACGGGGATGTCGACGTCCAGGCCCTTCAGGTTGTTCTGGCGCACGCCGCGCAGGCGGATGCTCTCGGGGGTGCGGCGCGACATGGAAACCCGCCAACGGAGGGGAATCGGCCGGCTTGGCAAGCAGCCCGCTCAGCCCGCCCGCAGCAGGCCCGAGGGCGCGCCAAGCCAGCCCACCCTCCGGTCGTGCGGCTCGGTCGGCACCCGCTCGACCAGCTGGAAGTCGTGGCACCAGCCCACGGTCGCCGTTCCGGCGGGCAGCATCGCCAACAGGCGGTCGTAATCCCCGCCGCCTTGGCCGAGCCGGTTGCCGAGCCGGTCGAAGGCCAGCCCGGGCGCGAGGACAAGGTCGAGGTCGGCCGGGGCGACCGCGCTCGCCTGGGCCGACGGCTCCGGTATGCCGTGGGGACCGGTCGCCAGCTCCGCCGGGCTCGACGCCAGCCGAAACTCCATGCCGCCGGGCGACTGGCGGGGCAGGGCGACCCGCTTGCCGGCGGCGAGGGCGGCGGCGAGCAGCAGGTCTGTCGGCAGCTCGCCGCGCGTCGCCGCGTGGAGCCCGACCGTGCGGGCCGACCGCCAGCACGCGTGGGCGATCAACGCCGCGGCCGCGCGCGCCTCCGCCTCGCGCAGCGCGGCCTCGCCAAGCGCCCGGCGGCGGGCGCGCATGGCGGAGCGCAGGGCGGCCTTGTCCATCGTCAGAACATCCGGTCGAGCACCAGCGCGAGCAGCACCAGCGGCAGGTAGAGGAGCGAGTAGAGGAAGAACGGCCGCGCGGCCCCGGCCCGGGTGCCCCCTTGGTGGAAGCGCAGGCCCAGCCGGGCGAAGCCGATTCCGGCCAGCACGGCCACCGCCGCGTAGGCGACGAGCGAGGGGTCGAGCAGGACGGGCGCGGCCGAGGCGGCCAGGGTCCCCGCGAGGAAGAGCGAGGATTGCCGCGCGGCCGACCCGCCGCTCGGGTCGTCCACCGTCGCCACGCGGAATCCCCCGGCCGCGTAGTCGTCGCGCCAGAGAACGGCCAGGCCCATGAAATGCGGGACCTGCCAGCAGAACAGGAGGGAGAAGATCGCCAGATCGAAGGCCCCCACCGTGCCGGTCCGGGCCGCCGAACCGATGAGCACGGGAAGCGCGCCGGGCAGCGAGCCTGCCACCGTGCACCAAGGTGTGCGGCACTTCAGCGGCGTGTAAAGGAACAGGTAGGTGACCGCCGTCGCCGCGGTCATGGCCATCGCGGCGAAGTTCGCGCCGTGGCCGACCGCGGCCAGTCCGGCGGCGAGCAGGACCGAGCCGAAGACAAGCGCCTGGCGGGGGCGAAGCGCGCCGGAGGGGAGGGGGCGGCCCGCGGTTCGGCGCATCCGCGCGTCCGGGCCGCGCTCCATCCATTGGTTGAGCGCCCCGCAGGCGCCCGCGGCCAGCGCCGTGCCAAGCGTCAGCCAGCCGAGCGCGGTCCAGGAGGCGCCTCCTCCCGGCACGGCCGCGAGGTAGCCCGCCACCGCGGTCAGGACCGCGAGGAGGGAGAGGCGGGGCTTGGTCAGCTCCCAGTAGGCCCTCCCGCTCATGCCGGTGCGGGCGCCGCGCGGCGCAGGTGCGGCAAGGCGAGCGCGCAGGTGCCGGAGAAGAGGACCGCCCCGATGATCACGTGCACGGTGCGCACATGCGGGTTGGCGGGCAGGCCGATGGCGAGGATGCCGAGCGCCAGCTGCAGCGCGAGCGCCCCGGCGACCACGGAGGGGAGCAGCCTCGGCGCGCCGGCCCGCCAGGCGGCGACCACGAGCCAGGCCACGCCGGCGGCGGCCGCCCACGCGCCGGCGCGGTGAGCCGCGTTGACCGCCCAGACCCAGCCCTCGCCTTGGTCGGGGAGGAAAAGCGCGCCGCCGTCCGCGGCCCAGAGCGTGACGCGGTTCTGGCGCATCGCCGCGCCGGCGATCATCACCGCAAGCAGGAGCGCCGGCGCGGCGGCGGCGGCGAGGCGCAGCGGCCGCGGCGCCGGCGCCCGGTCCGCCCGCCAGGAACGCGTGTGGGCGAGGGTGAGGCAGGCGAGAAGCGCCACGGTCAGCTGCGCGGTCACGGCATGGGCGATGCCGAAGCCGACGCCCCCGAGGTTGTGCTCCGCCCCGGTGTTCTGTTGGTCGAGGAGCACGCGCAGCCCGCCCAGCATGCCCTGGACCACCACCAGGCCGGCGAGGGCGTAGGCCGCGAGGCGGACGGGGGCGCGCGGCTCGCGCAGGCGGTGCGCCAAGGCCACGCCGGCGAGGATCAGGCCGAATTTCGCGGCCGCGAGCCGGTGGGAATGCTCGGCGAACATGTCGAGGTCGGTCAGCCAGCCCGGCGGGTTGACCGAGCCGTTGGAGAGGGGCCAGTCGAGGAAGGCCATGCCGGCGCCGATCGAGGTGGTGAAGCCGCCGGCCTGGAAGACCACGATGGCCCAGGCGAGGGCGAGGGCGCAGAGGCCGAGCAGGAACCGGTCCGGTCCGCGGTCATGGCGCGCTGCGTTCTCCATGGGCGGGAGTGGAAGGGTTTGTCGGCCCGGGGCAAGCCGAGTCCCCTCAGGCCCCCGTCGCGTGCCGGCCGAAGGCCCGGATCCGCGCGACGAGGTTGGACAGGCCGTTGCGGCGGTTGGGCGAGAGGTGCTGGGTCACGCCGACCTCGGAGAGGAAATCAGCGTCGGTCGCCGCGACCTCCGCGGGGCTCGCCCCGTCGTAGAGCTCGCAGACCAAGGTCGCCACGCCCTTGGTGATGAGCGAGTCGGCGTCGCAGCGGAAGCGGCAGGCTCCCGCCTCGACCGTCGGGTGAAGCCAGAGGTTCGAGGTGCACCCCTCGATGAGGAGGCTCGGCACCTTGAACTCCGCGGGCAGGCCCGGGGCCCCCTTGGCCCGGTCGATGATGTACTGGAACCGCTCGTGCGGATCCTCGAAGGGCGCCAGCTCGGCGACCAGGGCGGCGCGCTTTTCCGCGAGCGTCATCGGGGGCATCAGCGCCCGAGGAAGGCGTCCTTGTCAAGGTCGGGGCGGACAAGCGGGGTGAGCGCCGCCTCCAGCCTGCGCCGTCGCTCGGGCGCGATGTCCCCCGCCTCGCTGCGCAGCCAGGCCAGCAGGTCGCCCCAGACCGTCGGGATGGGGCGGCGACCCGCCAGCAGGCTCTCCGCCTCGTCCGCCAGCGACCGGCGCGTGCCCCGCGCGTCCGCCTGCCCGGCGAGGATGCGGGCCGAGATCCAATCCGCCCTCAGCTGGGAGTGCCAGGGATTGAGCCGGACTCCCTGGGCCAGGACCCTGGCGGCGGGCTCGGCCGCCCCGCCCTCCGCGAGATGGCGCGCGACCGAGCGGTAGGCCTCGGGCCCGGGCAGTTCCGCCAGGAAGGCCTCAAGGTGCTTGTCGGCGATGCTGCGGTCGGCCGTCTCCGCCGCGGCGTTCGCCTTGGGCCGCAGGTGATGGGCGATGCCGAGCAGGGCCTGCACCATCGCCTGGTTGGAGCGGAAGTGCGTCGGCTGGGCGCGGTTGATGTTCTGGTAGGTGCGGATGGCGAGGTCGGGTCGGCCCGCGCGGATGAGCGACTCCAGGTGCAGCGCGCTGAAGGTGGCGGTGTCGTAGCCCTTGGCGATCGCGAGGTTGGCCAGGGTCTCGCAGATGGCGCTCGCCCCCCGCTGGGAGGCGAAGTTGGCGAGGGCGAGCATCACGGCGTCGTTGTCGGCGTGCCGCTGGAGGATCGACTGGAGCTCGCGGTCGAAGTCCTCCGCCTGGCCGAGCTTCGACAGCACCGCCAGCCGCTGCACGCGAAGGAACCCGTTCGAGGCGTCGAGCGAGATCCGGTCGTTCAGGATGGAGAGGGCCTGCCGCGGTTGCTTCGCCAGCAGCAGCAGGCGGCCGTGCTGGCCGAGGATGGCATCCCGCTCCGGACCCTTGAAGTCGGCCACCCGGTTCTCCAGTAGGCTGAAGGCCTGCTGGATGCGACCACCGTCGAAGAGGGCCAAGGCATGGAGCATGACACCGTTGGCCGTCCGGTCGATGCGGTACTGTTCAATCGTCGCCACCGCCTCGGGGTATCGACCCGTCCAGTAGAGAGAAGTGGCAAGTTGCCCGGCGGCAGCAGACCGGGTTTCAGAATCTAAATCGTTGATTGATAATATTTTAGAGAAAACATCGACCACTGTTGCGTCCTCATGCCGTGCCTGAAGAAGCTGGCCGTAGCGCTCCAGGAGCGCCCGGTCGGCCACATCAAAAGGCGTCGAAAACCTTATCCCGTTCTTGAGCAATGAGATAGCTTCTTCAGTTTGCCCCAATCGCCTATGCAAAAGGTCGGCATAAAAGAGCTTAACCCGTACATTTGTTGGATTACATTTGAGGGCTAGCTGGGCCGCTTGAAGCGCCGTCGGGGTGTCGCCGTCGTCGAGGTGCTTTTTGCCCACTTCCACGAAGTAACCGGCAATTGAGGCCAGGTGGCGCTGTCGGATGGCTGCGGCGTTTTCAGGCTCCGCCTGGATGGCTGCCAAGGTCAGACGGACCCCGGAGCGTAGGACAGGATCCTCAATTAACGCGGTTTTTTCGCTTATTTTGGCGACATAATCGAGCGTGGCTGCCTTCCCCTGGGTTACAGGCATGCCCAGCAGAAGAATCGGCTCGGGGTCGATTTCCCTTTTGGACGGAGCCGCGGGCGCGGGGGAGGGGGTGGGTGAGGTTCCTGCGGAAGTCTGGGCGTCGGAGGGCAATGCCAAGCCGAGGAGCAGGAGGCAGACGAGGCGTCGCATCGGAGGCGTCACCTTGCGGTTTCGATCGACGATGTCGCTAGAAAAAGCGCCTGCGGCTGGGAGGCTTCCCGAGGCCCTCGCGCAAAATGTTAAAATCCCGCTATTTTCCGCTTGCACGAGGGGTTGGGAGTCCTATGCCCCAACGCTCTTTTCTCCGCAAAACACGGCACCATGCCCACCATCAACCAGCTCATCCGCCAGCCCCGCGTCCAGCCCAAGGGCAAGTCGAAGTCGCCCGCGCTCGCCGGCGGCCCCTTCAAGCGCGGCGTCTGCACGCAGGTGATGACGCGCACGCCCAAGAAGCCCAACTCGGCCCAGCGCAAGGTCGCCAAGGTTCGCCTGACCAACGGCATGGAGGTCATCTGCTACATTCCCGACGAGGGCCACAAGCTCCAGGAGCACTCCGTCGTCCTCGTCCGCGGCGGCCGCGTGAAGGACCTTCCTGGCGTGCGCTACCACATCGTGCGCGGCCCGCTCGACTGCTCCGGCGTCGAGAAGCGCCGCCGCTCCCGCTCCAAGTACGGCGTGAAGCGCCCCAAGGCCGCCAAGGCCGCCTGACCCCGCCCCCTTCGCACCATGTCCCGTCGCCGCCGAGCCACCAAGCGAGCCCACCAGCCGGACGCCCTCTACGGGAGCCCCCTGGTCAGCCAGCTGATCAACGTCGTCATGAAGAGCGGCAAGCGCTCGCTCGCCGAGCGCCTCGTCTACGGCGCCATCTCCAAGGTCAGCGAGAAGCTCGAGAAGGGCAACGCGGTCGAGCTGCTGCTCGGCGCCCTCGAGAACTGCCGGCCCAAGCTCGAGGTCAAGAGCCGCCGCGTCGGCGGCGCCACCTACCAGGTCCCCGTCGAGATCTCCCTTGAGCGCCAGAACTCTATGGCCCTCCGCTGGCTGGTCGCCGCCGCCCAGGGCCGCAAGGGCACCACGATGGAGGCCGCCCTCGCCGCCGAGCTCGTCGACGCCTACAACAACACCGGCAACGTGGTGAAGAAGCGCGAGGAGACCCACAAGATGGCCCAGGCCAACAAGGCCTTCGCGCACCTCCGCTGGTAAGCCCCCCGTCCCGTCCCCGTCCCCGCGCCCGCCGCCATGTCCACCGCCCTTTCCCAGCTCAACGCCGCCGGCCGCAAGTTCCCGCTGGAGCACACCCGCAACATTGGCATCGCCGCCCACATCGACGCGGGCAAGACCACCACGACCGAGCGCATCCTCTTCTACACCGGCGTCGTCCACAAGATGGGCGAGGTCCACGACGGCACCGCCACCACCGACTGGAAGGAGCAGGAGCGCGAGCGCGGCATCACCATCACCGCCGCCGCCATCTCCGCCGGCTGGAAGACGAAGGAGGGCCACTTCGCCAACATCGACCACCGGATCAACATCATCGACACCCCGGGCCACGTCGACTTCACCGCCGAGGTGGAGCGCTCGCTCCGCGTGCTCGACGGCGCGGTCGCCGTCTTCTGCGCCGTGGCCGGCGTCCAGCCCCAGTCCGAGACGGTCTGGCGCCAGATGAACAAGTACGGCGTCCCCCGCGTCGCCTTCGTCAACAAGATGGACCGCACCGGCGCCGACTTCTTCGGCGCGGTCGACGACATCCGCGAGAAGCTCAAGGGCAACGCCCACCCCCTCTTCATCCCCATCGGCCAGGGCGAGGAGTTCAAGGGCATGATCGACCTGGTCAAGAACGTCGCCTACGTCTACGACGAGACCGATCCCAAGGGGATGAAGTACCACACGGTCGACATCCCCGAGGGGCAGAAGGCCGAGGCCAAGCAGTGGCGCACCAAGCTCATCGAGGCCCTCGCCGACTTCGACGACACCCTCGCGGCCAAGTACCTCGACGGCCAGGACGTGACCATCGACGAGATGCGCACCGGCATCCGCAAGGCCACCCTCTCCCTCAAGTTCATCGGCGTCATCCCCGGCTCCGCCTTCAAGAACAAGGGCGTGCAGATGCTCCTCGACTGCGTCGTCGACTTCCTGCCCTCGCCCGTCGACATGCGCCCGCAGCGCGCCTTCGTCGACGACGGCGACAAGGAGATCGCCATCGGCCCCGACGACAAGGCCAAGGTCACCGGCCTCTGCTTCAAGCTCTGGTCCGACCCCCACGTCGGCCAGCTCGTCTTCTACCGCGTCTACCGCGGCCAGCTTAAGAAGGGCGAGGCCCTCTACAATCCCCGCACCCGCAAGAACGAGCGCATCTCGCGCATCGTCCTCCTGCGCGCCATGGACCGCGAGGAGATCGACGTCGCCTACTCGGGCGACATCTGCGCCATCATCGGGCCGAAGGACATCGCCACCGGCGACACCCTCACCGCCGAGGACGACCTCATCCTCGAGAAGACCACCTTCGCCGACCCCGTCATCTCGATGTCCATCGAGCCCAACTCGAAGGGCGACTCCGAGCGGCTCTCCATCGGCCTCCAGCGCCTCGCCCAGGAGGACCCCACCTTCCGCGTCACCTCCAACCCCGAGACCGGCCAGACACTCATCTCCGGCATGGGCGAGCTCCACCTCGAGATCATCGTCGACCGCCTGAAGCGCGAGTTCAAGGTCGAAGCCAAGTCGGGCAAGCCCCAGATCTCCTACCGCGAGACCATCAACACCCCCGCCGAGGGCGTGGGCAAGTTCATCCGCCAGTCCGGCGGGCGCGGCCAGTACGGCCACGTCGAGATCAAGCTCGAGCCCAACCCCGTCGCCGGCCGCGAGGAGGGCGCCAAGGGCGAGGAGGTCATCAACGAGATCGTCGGCGGCGTCATCCCCAAGGAGTTCATCAAGCCCGCCACCGAGGGCATCCTCGAGGCCTCCAACAACGGCACCATCGCCGGCTACCCGGTGATCAACTTCCGCGCCCGCATTGTCTTCGGCTCCTTCCACGAGGTCGACTCCAACGAGCTCGCCTTCAAGATGGCCGGCATCTTCGCCTTCAAGGAGGCGATGAAGGAGGCCAAGCCCATCCTGCTCGAGCCGATCATGAAGGTCGAGGTCGTCACCCCCGAGGAGTACCAGGGCGACATCATGGGCGACCTCAACCGCCGCCGCGGCCAGATCCAGGGCATGGAGACCAAGAACAACCTCTGCACCATCGACGCCCGCGTCCCGCTCGCCGAGATGTTCGGCTACGCCACCGACGTCCGCTCCCTCTCCAAGGGCCGCGCCTCCTACACGATGGAGCCCGCCAACTACGAGCAGGTGCCCGCCCAGGTGCTCAAGCACGTGGTCGAGACCTCCACCCGCGCCCCCGCCCGCACCTAACCCCTCCCTTCCCGATGGCCCGCACCAAGATCCGCATCAAGCTCCAAGGCTTCGACTACCGCCTCGTCGACCACTCCGCCACGGAGATCGTCGACACCGCGAAGCGCACCGGCGCCACCGTCGCCGGCCCCGTGCCCCTGCCCACCACCCACGAGGTCTGGACCGTCAACCGCTCGCCCCACGTCGACAAGAAGTCGATGGACCAGTTCGAGCTGCGCACCCACAAGCGGCTCATCGAGATCCACGAGCCCAACGCCCAGACCGTCGACGAGCTGAAGAAGCTCAACCTGCCGACCGGCGTCCAGGTCAACATCACCGCCTAACCCCAACCCTCAACCGCAACCCCCAACGCAGGTCCCCCTGCCCGCGCCAAGCCCAAGGTTCCGCAAGGACATCCGAAGCCTAACGCAGGCCCCCGACCAACGGCGCCCCCGCCACCTGCCTCTTAGCGATCATGAAACTCCACCTCATCGGCAAGAAAATCGGCATGACCCAGGTCTACGACGGCGAGAACAACCTCGTCCCCGTGACCGTGGTGCAGGCCGGCCCCTGTCCCGTCACCCAGGTCAAGACCGCGGCCAAGGACGGCTACCACGCCGTCCAGATCGGCTTCGGCGTCCAGAAGGAGCACCGCCTCTCCCAGCCCGAGCTCGGCCACCTCCGCAAGGCCGGCGCCGGCGCCCTCTCCCACCTCTCCGAGATCCGCCTCGACGGCGAGTCCGCCCACAAGGTCGGCGACGTCCTCACCGTCGAGACCTTCGCCCCCGGCCAGATGGTCGACGTCATCGGCACCGTCAAGGGCCGCGGCTTCCAGGGCGTGATGAAGCGCCACAACATGGCCGGCCAGCCCGACACCCACGGCCACATGATGCACCGCCGCGTCGGCTCCATCGGCATGCGCCAGACCCCGGGCCACGTCTTCAAGGGCAAGCGCATGCCCGGCCACATGGGCAACGTCCGCCGCACCTCCCAGAACCTGCGCGTCGTCCAGGTCCTCGCGGAGAAGAACCTCATCCTCATCAAGGGCAGCCTCCCCGGCGCCAACGGCGAGATCGTCCTCGTCCGCCAGGCCAAGAAGGCGAAGTGAACCCGAACCCGCACGCACGCACATGAAGCTCAAGTTCCACAAGGCCGATGGCTCCCCCGCCGGGGAGCGCGACTTCGCCATCCCCGCCTTCGAGGGCGACAGCGCCGTCGCCCTGCTCAAGCAGGCCGTCATCGGCTACCAAGCCAACCGCCGCCAGGGCAACGCCAAGGCCAAGAACTACGGCGAGGTCGCCGGTTCGGGCAAGAAGATGCTCCCCCAGAAGGGCTCCGGCGGCTCCCGCCACGGCGACAAGCGCGCCCCCCAGCTCTACAAGGGCGGCGTCGTCTTCGGCCCCCGCCCCCGCGACTGGTCCAAGGCCATCCCCGCCACCCAGCGCCGCAAGGCCCTCGGCCGCGCCCTCTTCGACCTCGCCTCCGCCGGCGGCCTCTCCGTCATCGAGCGCTTCGAGGTCGCCCAGCCCAAGACCAAGTCCTTTGTCCGCGTGCTCGACAAGGTGAGCCCCGGCGAGCGCCGCGTCCTCCTCGTCGACGCCGCCTGGGCCGAGCCCGTCCGCCGCGCCAGCCGCAACGTCGCCCGCGCCGCCTTCGCCAACTCGACCAACCTCAACGCCCTCGACCTGGTGCGCCACGGCAACGTGGTCATCTCCGAGAAGGCCCTCGAGCTGGTCCTCGCCCGCGCCGCCAACTGAACCCGCCATGAAACCCGCTTCCCAGGTCCTCGCCCGCCCCGTGCTCACGGAGAAGGCCACCGGCCTCGCCACCGAGGGCCGCTACGTCTTCGACCTCGTCCCCGGCGCCGACCGCCGCCAAGTCAAGGCCGCCGTCGAGGCCGCCTTCAAGGTCACCGTGACCAAGGTCAACATCCTCGTCCGCAAGGGCAAGGTCCGCCGCTCCCGCCTCTCCGGCGGCAGCGTCTACCGCGAGACCGACACCCGCCGCGCCATCGTCACCCTGAAGAAGGGCGACACCATCTCCTTCGCCTGACACCGGCACCGCCATGGCCCTGATCAACCACCGCCCCATCACCCCCGGCACCCGCTTCCTCGTCCGGAACCGGACCGAGGGCCTGCACAACGGCAGCCCCGTCAAGGAGCTCGTCGAGAGCGTGCACCGCGCCAAGGGCCGCAACTGCTACGGCCGCATCACCTCCCGCCGACGCGGCGGAGGCCACAAGCGCCTCTTCCGCAAGGTCGACTTCCGCCGCGCCCGCCTCGACGCGCCCGCCAAGGTCGTCCGCCTGGAGTACGATCCCAACCGCACCGCCCACCTCGCCCTCCTCGCCTACGCCGACGGCGAGCAGGCCTACATCCTCGCGCCCGACGGCCTCAAGGTCGGCGACACCGTGCTCAGCACCAACACCCCCCAGGAGACCCTCGTCCCCGGCCTGTCGCTGCCCCTCCGCCTGATCGCCCCCGCCACCTTCATCCACGCCATCGAGATGCAGCCCGGCAAGGGCGCCCAGCTCGCCCGGGGCGCTGGCGCCTACGCCCAGCTCCTCGGCCTCGAGGGCGACCGCGCCATCCTGCGCATGCCTTCCGGCGAGCAGCGCTACCTCAACGCCGACTGCCGCGCCACCGTCGGCCTGGTCGGCAATGTCGACCACCACAACAACTCCCTCGGCAAGGCCGGCCGCAACCGCTGGAAGGGGCGCCGTCCCCGCGTCCGCGGCATGGTCATGAACCCCGTCGACCACCCCAACGGCGGCGGCCAGGGCAAGTCCAAGGGCGGCGGCGGTCGCCAGCACCCGCGCTCGCCGTGGGGCCAGCTCGCCAAGCACTTCCCGACCCGCACCAAGTCGAAGACCACCAACTCGCAGATCATCGTCCGCCGCAACGGCCGGAAGGTGAAGTCCGCCTGACCCCTCAGAACCGCACCCGCACCATGGCACGCTCCCGCAAGAAAGGCTTCTTCGTCGACCCTCCCCTGATGGAGAAGGTCGAGGCCGCGCAGAAGGCCGGCAACCGCAAGCCGATCAAGACCTGGTCCCGCCGCTCCACCGTCACCCCGGTGTTCGTCGGCGTGAACCTCGAGGTCCACAACGGCAAGACCTTCGTCCCCGTCTACGTCACGGAGAACATGGTCGGGCACAAGCTCGGCGAGTTCGCCCCGACCCGCACCTTCAAGCAGCACACCCAGCCTTCCAAGAAGGTCGAGTGATCCCCCGATGAACCGCCTCGCCGCCAGCCTCTGCCTCCTCCTCGCCCCCCTCGGCGCGGCGGAGCCTGCGCCCGGCCCGGCGGTCGCCACCGGCGCGGTCGACGTCGCCGCGGTCCTGCCCGGCGAGGCGGCCGACCTCGTCGTGCTCGCCGGCGGCCACGCCCAGGGCATCCGGCCCGGCATGGTCTGCGGCGTGACCCGCGCCGGCCGGGCCGTCGCCCGGCTCATCGTCGCCGAGTCCCGCGAGACCCGCGCCGTCGCCCTCGTCCTCGACCTCGCTCCCGGCGAGGCGCTCCGCCCCGGCGACCGCGCCGAGGCCCGGGCCAATCCCCGCATCTGAACCCACCCTCATGAACGTCCAAGCCACCACCCGCTACGCCCGGATGTCCCCCGGCAAGGTCCGGGATGTCGCCCGCCAGATCCAGGGCATGCCCGCCGAGGAGGCCCTGCAGCTCCTGCGCTTCATCCCGCGCAAGTCCGCGCGCATCATCTCCAAGACCCTGGCCAGCGCCATCGCCAACGCCGAGAACAACCACAACCTGAGCTCGGCCGGCCTCGTCGTCCTCTCCGCCACCGTCAACCAAGGGCCGGCCATCAAGCGCTTCCGCCCCGCCGCCCGCGGCTCCGCCCACCCCATCCTCCGCTCGATGAGCCACGTCAAGGTGGTCCTCGCCGCCAAGTAACAACCCCTCGCACTCTCATGGGACAGAAAGTCAATCCGACCGGCTTCCGCCTCGCGGTCCGCCGCAACTGGGAATCCCGCTGGTTCGCCGACAAGCGCACCTTCCCGGGCCTCCTCCGCGAGGACTACCGCATCCGCGAGTTCCTCAAGGACCGCCTGCGCCAGGCCGCCGTGCCCCGCATCTTCATCGAGCGCGCCGGCTCCAAGGTCCGCGTCCGCATCTGGACCGCCCGCCCCGGCATGGTCATCGGCCGCAAGGGCGACGACCTGAAGAACCTCCGCGTCGAGATCGCCCAGGTCGCCGGCCGCAAGGAGGGCGACATCGCCCTCGAGGTCAACGAGGTCCGCCGTCCCGACCTCGTCGCCCAGCTCGTGGCCGAGAACATCGCCCTCCAGCTTGAGCGCCGCATCTCCTTCCGGCGCGCCATGAAGAAGGCCGTCCAGACCACGATGTCGATGGGCGCCGACGGCATCCGCCTCCGCCTCGGCGGCCGCCTCGGCGGCGCCGAGATCGCCCGCGTCGAGTCCGCCCGCGTCGGCCGCGTCCCCCTCCACACCCTCCGCGAGAACATCGACTACGGATTCGCCGAGGCCCGCACCCTCTACGGCAAGCTCGGCATCAAGTGCTGGATCTGCACCAAGGAATCCGAGTTCTGATCCCCGCCCACCCTCGCAGCCCCCATGGCCAATCTCCAACCCTCCCGCACCGCCTGGCGCAAAGCCAAGAAGGGCCGCATCCGCGGCAACGCCACCGCGTGCAACACCCTCGCTTTCGGCGACTTCGGCATCCAGTCCCTTGACCGGGCCCGCATCCGCGCCAACCAGATCGAGGCCGCCCGCATCGCCATCTCCCGCGCCCTCAAGCGCAAGGGCAAGATGTGGATGCGCATCTTCCCCCACACCCCCGTCACCCGCAAGCCCGCCGAGGTTCGCATGGGTTCCGGCAAGGGCGGTGTGGAATACTACGTCGCCGTCGTCAAGCCCGGCACCATGCTCTTCGAGGTCGGCGGCGTCCCCGTCGCCGCGGCCCGCGAGGCCATGCGCCTGGCCGACACCAAGCTCCAGGTCCGCTGCCGCTTCGTGGCCCGCGAGGAGCTCGAAAAGTATTGATAACAAGCCCCGCCGAGACCCTTATCCACCCCTTTTCCATGCCGAAGTTCACCCCTGGCAAGACCTCCCCCGCGGCCGCCCTGCGCCCGCTCGCCCCGGCCGAGCTCGAGAAGCGCGTCCGCGAGGCCGGCGACGAGCTCCTCCAGCTCCGCCTGCGCAAGGCCACCGGAGGGATCGAGAACCCGGCCCGCCTCCGCGCCCTCCGGCGCGAGGTCGCCCGCTGCCGCACCCTCCTGCGCCAGAAGCAGGCCTGAGAACCCTTCCGATGTCCGAAGCCAACCGCACCCACCGCAAGACGCTCACCGGCGTCGTCGTCTCCCGCTCGGGCGACAAGACCATCAAGGTCGCGTACCTCTACAAGACCCCCCACCCGCTCTACGGCCAGGAGGTCAAGCGCCGCACCATGCTGCACGCCCACGACGAGGCCAACGCCTGCAAGCCCGGCGACGCCGTGGAGATCACCCAGACCCGCCCCCTCTCCAAGCTGAAGCGCTGGCGCGTCATCCGCGTCGTCGAGTCCGCCAAGGTCGCCCTCGGCCAGGCCGAGTGACCCCCGCCATCCCCTGACCGGCCCCCGCCATGATCCAGCTCCTCACCCGCCTCGACGTCGCCGACAACACCGGCGCCAAGACCGTGGCCATGATCCGCCGCATCGGCCAGCTGACCGACACCGCCGGCATCGGCGACGTCATCGTCTGCTCCATCAAGGACTCGACCCCCGACGCCACCGCCAAGAAGGGCACCGTCTCCCGCGCCGTCATCGTCCGGACCAAGGCCCCCATCCGCCGCGCGGACGGGAGCTACCTCCGCTTCGACAGCAACGCGGTCGTCCTCCTCGACGCCAACGGCAACCCCCGCGGCACCCGCATCTTCGGGCCCGTCGCCCGCGAGCTCCGCGGCAAGAACTTCATGAAGATCATCTCCCTCGCCCCCGAGGTTCTCTGAACGCCATGCCCAAGACCGACATCAAGATCACCGACGAGGTCGTCGTCATCGCCGGCGCCCACAAGGGCAAGCGCGCCAAGGTCGTCGCCTACGACCGCGGCGCCGAGCGCGTCACGCTCGAGGGCGTCAACCTCGTCAAGCGCCACCTCAAGCGCGCCGAGGACGGCTCGGGCGGCATCACCGAGAAGGCCGCCCCCCTCGCCCGCTCCAACGTCATGCTCGCCTCCCTCTGGGACGCCCGCCGCGCCAAGCGCCCGGCCGCCAAGACCCGCTGACCCCACCCTCACTCCCATGGCCAAGGCCCAAGTCCCCTACCTCAAGCAGCGCTACCTCGAGAAGGTCGTGCCCGAGCTGCGCAAGTCGCGCGGCTACGCCAATCCCCACCAGGTGCCCACCCTGGTCAAGATCGTCCTCAACTCCGCCTTCGACGCCGAGGCCGACAAGGCCCACACCGCCGAGGTGGTCAAGGAAATCACCAAGCTCGCCGGCCAGAAGCCCGTCGTGACCAAGGCCCGCAAGAGCGTCTCCAACTTCAAGGTCCGCGAGGGCATGCCCCTCGGCTGCACCGTCACCCTCCGCGGCGCCCGCATGTGGGACTTCCTCGCCCGCCTCACGCTCATCGCCCTCCCGATGATCCGCGACTTCCGCGGCGTCTCCAACCGCCTCGACGGCCAGGGCAACTACTCCCTCGGCATCACCGACCACACCATCTTCCCCGAGACCCAGGCCGACGGCTCCCAGCGCGCCAACATCGGCCTCGACATCTCCATCGTCACCACCGCCTCGTCCGACGACGAGGCCCGCGAGCTCCTGCGCCTCCTCGGCATGCCCTTCCGCGCCGTCGCGGCCAAGGCCGCCGAGGCCGCCCCCGCCCAAGCCTGACCTTACCCATGGCCAAGCAGTCCGTCATCCAACGCCAGCTCAAGCGCGAGCGCCTCGTCGCCAAGCACGCCGCCAAGCGCGCCGAGCTCAAGAAGGTCCTCGCCGACCCCAAGGTCACCGAGGAGGCCTTCTACGCCGCCCAGAGCAAGCTCGCCAAGCTCCCCCGCAACGGCTCCAAGGTCCGCCTCAAGAACCGCTGCGGCATCTCCGGCCGTCCCCGCGCCTACCTGCGCAAGTTCGGCCTCTCCCGCCTCACCTTCCGCGAGCTCGCCCTCGCCGGCCAGATTCCCGGCGTGACCAAGGCCTCCTGGTAACCCTCCCCATGTCCGCATCCTCCGACACCCTCGGCGATTTCCTGACCGCCATCCGCAACGGCTCCAAGGCCCAGCGCGCCGCCGTGACCGTCCAGTGGTCCCGCCTCCGCGAGGAGGTCGCCCGCACCCTCGCCCAGTCCGGCTACATCGCCGGCTACCGCAAGGCCGAGCGCGACAAGCTCCCCGTCCTCGAGGTCAGCCTCAAGTACGTCTCCGGCGCCCCCGCCATCACCGGCATCGAGCGCCTGTCCTCCCCCGGACGCCGCCGCTACGCCGGCGTCGCCGACGTCCCCAAGGTCATCGGGGGCATGGGCATCACCATCGTCACCACCTCCCGCGGCATCCTCACCGACGCCGAGTGCCGCCGCCAGAAGGTCTCCGGCGAGCTCCTCGCCAAGGTCTGGTAACCGCCCCCCAACGCCCAACACGCCATGAGCCGAATCGGCAAACAACCCATCACCGTCCCCGCCGGGGTCAAGGTCGCCGTCAACGGCGACCACGTCAGCGTCGAGGGCCCCAAGGGCAAGCTCGCCCGCTCCTTCCGCGGCGTCGGGTTCACCCTCGAGGGCAACCAGGTCCGCGTCGTCCGCCAAGGCGACGACCGGCTCTCCGGCGCCCTCCACGGCACCGCCCGCGCCATCGTCCGCAACATGGTCGAGGGCTGCGCCACCGGCTACAAGAAGAACCTCGAGATCGAGGGCGTCGGCTTCAAGGCCCTCCTCAAGGGCGACACCCTGGACCTCGTCCTCGGCTACTCGCACCCCATCCTCTACAAGCTGCCCGCCGGCGTGAAGGTCACCGTGACCGAGAACGTGAAGATCGAGATCACCGGCCCCGACCGCCACCTCGTTGGCCAGGTCGCCGCCGACATCTACAGCTACTATCCCGTCGAGCCCTACAAGGGCAAGGGCGTCCGCATCGTCGGCCAGTTCATCCGCCGCAAGGAAGGCAAGAAGACGGCCTAAGCCACGTTCCCATGAGCAAGCCCGCCACCAAGGTTTCCCGCAAGCACGCCCTCGCCGCCAAGCGCCGGCTGCGCCTCCGCAAGCGCATCCGCGGCACCGCCGAGCGCCCCCGCCTCGCGATCAAGTTCACCCACCTGCACATCCACGCCCAGGCCGTGGACGACGACAAGGGCGCCACCCTCGCCGCCGCCAGCACCACCGAGAAGGAGTTCCGCGCCGCCAAGCTCCGGCCCAACGCCGCCGGCGCCACCGCCTTCGGCAAGGCGTTCGGCGAGCGCGCGCGCAAGAAGGGCATCACCGCCGTCGTCCTCGACCGCGGTTCCCGCGCCTACCACGGCACCGTCAAGGCGTTCTCCGACGCCGCCCGCCAGGCCGGCCTCGCCTTCTGAAGCCCCCCGCACCTCTCATGAGCGAAAACCCTCCCGAAGCCGCCCCCGCCGCCGCCACTGCCGCGGCGCCTGACGCCGCCCGCGGCCCCCGCGGCGACGGCCGCGGCCGTCCCGGTCCCGGCGGCCAGCGCCGCGGGCCCCGTCCTCCCCGCCGCGACGACCGCCCCGCCTCCCCCTACAACGAGAAGGTCGTCCACATCAACCGCTGCAGCAAGGCCACCAAGGGCGGCCGCCGCTTCAACTTCGCGGCGCTCGTCGTCGCCGGCGACGGCAAGGGCCGCGTCGGCGTGGGCTACGGCAAGGCCAAGGAGGTCCCCGACGCCATCCGCAAGGGCACCGACCGCGCCCACCGCGCGCTCAAGCCCGTCAACACCCGCGGCAACACCATTCCCCACGAGGTCATCGGCCGCTGCGACGGCGGCGTCGTCCTCCTCCGCCCGGCCGCCCCCGGCACCGGCCTGATCGCCGGCGGCGGCGTCCGCGCCGTCCTCGAGGTCGTCGGCCTCCGCGACGTCCTCTCCAAGTCCCTCGGCTCCCAGAACCCCGCCGCGGTCGTCAAGGCGACCCTCGACGGCCTGGCCAAGCTCCGCACCCTCGAGAACATCCGCGCCATCCGCGCGGCCCAATGACACCATGAAGCTCCACGCTCTCCCCCACATCAAGGGCGCCACCCACCGCCACAAGCGCCTCGGCTGCGGCCGGGGTTCCGGCCACGGCAAGACCAGCGGCCGCGGCCACAAGGGCATGAAGGCCCGCTCCGGCGGCGGCCACCGCCCCGGCTTCGAGGGCGGCCAGATGCCCCTCTACCGGCGCCTGCCCCACCGCGGCTTCCGCAACATCAACCGCGTCGACTTCGCCGTGGTCAACGTCGCCGACCTCGAGGCCGCCGAGGGCGCCAAGCTCGGCCCCGCCGAGCTCGCCGCCCAGTCCCTTGTCCGCTCCGCCGACGCCCTGCTCAAGGTCCTCGGCAACGGCGAGATCACCCGCGCCGTCACCGTGACCGCCCACGCGGTCTCGGCCTCGGCCAAGGCCAAGATCGAGAAGGCCGGCGGCAAGGTCGTCCTCCTCGGCGGCGAGGCCAAGCCGGAGTGAACCCGACCGGGCCCTGATGCTCGCGACGCTCGCCAACTGCTGGCGCATCCCGGAGCTCCGGGCCCGCATCCTCGCGACCGTCACCCTCGTCTTCGTCGCCCGCATCGGGGCGAACATCCCCCTGCCGGGCGTCGACCCGCGCGACATCCTGCAGTACTACCAGCAGATGGCGGACAACACCGCCGGCGGGGTCGTGGCGATGTACAACATGTTCACCGGCGGGGCGCTCCTCAAGGGCGCCATCTTCTCGCTGGGGATCATGCCCTACATCAGCGCCTCCATCATCCTCCAGCTGATGACCGCCGTGGTGCCCTCGCTCGCCCGCCTCCAGCAGGAGGGCGAGGTCGGCCGCCAGAAGATCGCGCAGTACACGCGCTACCTCACCATCCTCATCGCGCTCGTCCAGTCCTCGCTGCTGCTCGGCGCCTTCTGCAATCCCCAGTCGGTCGGCTCCGCCCTCGGGCTCGGCTCCGACTTCCGCGGCGTCATCGTCGTGATGGAGAACCAGGCCCTCTTCGTCGCCCTCGGCGTCGCCCTGCTCACCGCCGGCTCCATCATCATGCTCTGGCTGGGCGAGCAGATCACCCAGCGCGGCATCGGCAACGGCACCTCGATCCTCATCACCATCGGCATCCTCGCCGACCTGCCCGGCGCCTTCCGCTCCTTCTCCGCCATCGCCTTCGGCGGCGCGGTCGGCAGCGGCGCCACCCAGCACGGGCCCGAGAAGGCCGTGGGCATGGCCGTCCTCTTCCTCCTCGTGACCGCCGCGATGGTCGCCCTCAACCAGGCCGTCCGGAAGATCCCCGTCCAGTACGCCCAGCGCATGGTCGGCCGCAAGGTCTACGGCGGGCAGAGCACCTACCTTCCCCTCAAGGTCAACTACGCCGGGGTCATGCCCGTCATCTTCGCCGGCGCCATCATCGCCTTCCCGCCCATGCTGCTCCGCCCCCTGGCGAGCAACTTCCCGACCGTCGGCTTCCTCGCCGAGTGGGCCGACGTCATCCAGTACCCGACCGTCCTGCACTACGCGCTGCTCTCGGCCCTCATCTTCGGCTTCAGCTACTTCTGGATCTCCATCATGTTCCGGCCGGTCCAGATCGCGGACGACCTCAAGAAGAACAACGGCTACGTGGTCGGCGTCCGTCCGGGCGAGCCCACCGCGATGTTCCTCGACTTCGTCATGACCCGGCTGACCGTCGCCGGCTCCCTCTTCCTCCTCATCATCGCGCTGCTGCCCGACTTGTTCATGTACAAGCTCGATTTCCCCGCGCGCCTCGCGAGCTTCCTCGGCGGCACCGGCGGCCTCATCACCGTCGGCGTCATGCTCGACACCATGCGCCAGGTCGAGACCTTCCTCCTCCAGAGCCACTACGACGGCTTCCTCAAGAAGGGCAGGGTGGGGGGCGTCGCCACGCCGCCGCCGCCCCGCCGCCCCGCCTCCCCCGACGCCACCGGCCCCGGCTCCCTCGGCGCCGCCTGCCTCGCGCTCTTCGTCCTCGGCCTCCTCGCCTGGGCCGCCGGCCACTGGGGCCAGCTCCTCGGCTAGGCCGCTCCCGCGGCCGATGATCGACCTCCGCAGCCAGGGCGACGTCGACGGCATGCGCGCCGCCGGCCGCGCCGCGGCCCGCGTCCTCGCCGACCTGCGCCGCCGCGTCGCCCCCGGCGTCACCACCGGCCAGCTCGACGCCGCCGCCGGCGACCTCATGTCCCTTCACGGCTGCGAGAGCGCCTGCCTCGGCTATGTCGTCGGCCGCCTCACCTACCCGGGCCGCGTCTGCATCTCCGTCAACGACGAGGTCGTCCACGGCATCGGCCATCCCGGCCGCGTCCTCCGGGAGGGCGACCTGGTCTCGCTCGACGTCGTCGTCCGCAAGGACGGCTTCATCGGCGACAACGCCGCCACCGTCCCCGTCGGCGCCGTCCCCGAGCCCCTCCTCCGCCTCTGCGCCGCCACCGAGTCCGCCCTCGCCGCCGGCATCCAGGCCGCCCGCCCCGGCGGCAACGTCGGCGACATCTCCGCCGCCATCCAGGGCACCGTCCAACCCCTCGGCCTCGGCATCGTGCGGGAATTCGTCGGCCACGGGGTCGGCCGCCGCATGCATGAGGAGCCCCAGGTGCCCAATTGGGGCAAAAAGGGGGTCGGCCCCCGCCTCCTGCCCGGCATGGCCCTGGCCATCGAACCCATGATCACCCTCGGCTCCCCCAAGATCGCCATGGACCCCGACGGCTGGACCGCCCGGACCCGCGACGGCTCGCCCGCCGCCCATTTCGAGCACACCGTCCTCATCACCGAAGGGGGGGTCGAAATCCTCACCCTCCCCTAGGTATTTTAGGCTTCCCTTGGCCCCCCAAAGTTAGCAACTTTCGACCCTTTTCCTCCACCTCCCACCCGCACCTCCGGAAGACCCTCATGCCCCGCATCCTCGGCGTCGACATCCCCAACAACAAGAAGGTCGAGTACTCGCTCCGCTACATCTACGGCGTGGGTCCCCAGCGCGCCACGCTCATCTGCCAGACCCTCGGCTTCCGCCCCGAGATGCGCGCCAGCGAGCTCACCGAGGAGCAGCTCAACAAGATCGTCGACATGATCGTCCGCGAGGGCTGGCGCTGCGAGGGCGACCTCCGCCGCGAGATCGCCCAGGACCTCAAGCGCCTCCAGGCCATCAAGTCCTACCGCGGCCTCCGCCATTTCCGCGGCCTGCCCGTCCGGGGCCAGCGCACCCGCACCAACGCCCGCACCCGCAAGGGCAAGCGCAAGACGGTCGGCGTGGCCTCCGCCGCCGCCCCCGCCGCGGCCAAGTAATTCCCGACCGATCCCTTCCCGATGAGCGACGAGACCCCCAAGACCGACAAGCCCGCCCGCAAGGCCAAGCCCGCCGCGGCCCCCGCCGCCGAGGCCGCCGCCCCCGCGGCTCCCGCCGACGCCGCGGCCCCCGCCGCCGCCGGCGAGAAGCAGGAGGTCACCGCCGCCTCCCTCCTCGGCGACGAGATCGGCGAGATCAAGGTCCGCCGCGCCAAGGGCTCGAAGAACATCGTCTCCGGCGTCTGCCACATCCTCGCCACCTTCAACAACACCAAGGTCACCTTCACCGACCCCAACGGCAACGTCGTCTCCTGGGGCAGCGCCGGCCGCCACGCCTTCCGCGGCTCCCGCAAGTCCACCGCCTACGCCGCGCAGGTCGTCTGCCAGGAGGCCGCCAAGGCCGCCATGGCCCATGGCCTGAAGGACGTCGCCGTCCGCGTCCGCGGTCCCGGCATGGGGCGCGACAGCGCCATCCGCGCCCTCTCCCTCCTCGGCCTCAACATCCTTTCCATCGTCGACACGACCCCCATCCCCCACAACGGGTGCCGTCCGCCGAAGCGCCGCCGCGTCTGACCGCGCGTCGCGCCGCCAACTGACCGTCCGGGGATGGCAAGCCGGACGGGAGCATCCAACGCCACCCAACACCACCCAAAGCAACCACCGCGATGTCCCGCTACACCGGACCCACCACCAAGATCAACCGCCGGTTCAACAAGGCCCTCCTGCCCACCTCCAAGGGCGAGGAGCGCAAGCCCTACCCCCCGGGCGTCCACGGCCAGACCCGCGGCCGCAAGGTCTCCGAGTACGGCCAGGGCCTCGCCGAGAAGCAGCAGCTCCGCTTCATGTACGGCCTGAACGAGCGCCAGTTCCGGCTCGCCTTCGCCCGCGCCAAGCGCCTGGGCGGCGTCGCCGGCGAGAATTTCCTCCGCATCCTCGAGACCCGTCTCGACAACGTCATCTACCGCCTCGGCTTCGCCTCCAGCCGCGCCGCCGCCCGCCAGTTCGTCGGCCACGGCCACGTCCGCGTCAACGGCCACAAGGTCGACATCTCCAGCTACGCCGTCCAGACCGGCGACGAGGTCGCCGTCCGCGACCGCGCCTCCTCCAAGCAGCTCGCCACCCGCGCCGCCGAGGAGAACCAGTCGCGCGCCGTCCCCGGCTGGCTCGCGGCCTCCCCCGACCAGCTCCGCGGCACCGTCGTCCGCGAGCCCGCCAAGGAGGAGCTGCCCACCGAGGTCAATGTCCAGGTCATCGTCGAGTTCTACAGCCGCTGACCCGAAACCAACCCAAAACCCACCCAACGCCATGCCCAAGCGCCTCGGAAAGTTCCAGCTGCCCAACAAGCTTCGCAAGGACGAGTCCGGCTCGTCCGCCCACCACGCCCGCTACACCGCCGAGCCCTTCGAGACGGGCTTCGGACACACCATCGGCAACTCCCTCCGCCGCGTGCTCCTCGGCTCCGTCGAGGGCGCGGCCATCGCCTCGGTCAAGATCGAGGGCGTCTCCCACGAGTTCCAGCCCCTCGAGGGCGTGGTCGAGGACGTGACCGAGATCGTCCTCAACCTCAAGAAGGTCCTCATCCGCCACGACCGCCGCGAGGACTTCAAGGCCTCGATCGACGTCAACAAGGCCGGCGCCATCAAGGCGTCCGACATCCAGCTCCCCGCCGGGCTCACCCTGGTCAACCCCGAGCTCGTCCTCTGCACCCTCGACCGCAAGCGCCGCTTCACCGCGGAGCTCGAGATCAAGGTCGGCCGCAGCTGGTCCTCCGCCGAGGAGAACAAGTCGGCCGAGCAGACCATCGGCGTCATCCCCATCGACGCCCTCTTCTCCCCCGTCACCTCCGTCCGCTACGCGGTCGAGAACTCCCGCGAGGGCCAGAAGACCGACTACGACCGCCTCGTCCTCGAGGTGACCACCGACGGCCGCATCTCCCCCGACGAGGCCCTCAAGGAGGCCTCCGCCATCCTGAGCAAGCACCTCGAGGTGTTCAACGGCGTGGCCGGCACCGAGATCGAGTTCGAGTCCAAGGCCCGCGAGGAGGCCGACGACCAGAACCGCCTCCGCAACCTGCTCAACATGTCGGTCAACGAGATTGAGCTCTCCGTCCGCGCCGCCAACTGCCTCAACAACGCCAACATCACCACGGTCGGCTCCCTCGCCATGAAGACCGAGCAGGAGATGCTCAAGTACCGCAACTTCGGCAAGAAGTCCCTCAACGAGATCAAGCAGAAGCTCGAGCAGCTCGGCCTCTCCCTCGGGATGACCGGCCTCGAGCGCCTCATGGACAAGGGCGCGTCCAACTGATCCCCCGACAACCCCCACGCCATGCGCCACCGCAGCCACCGCCACACCCTCGGGGTCAAGAAGGAGCACCGCCTCTCGCTCGTCGCCAACCTCGCCGCCCAGCTCATCACCCACGCGCGCATCCGCACCACCCTGTCGCGCGCCCGGGCCGTCCGGCCCTTCGTCGAGAAGATCATCACCCTGGCGAAGAAGGGCGTCGCCGCCGGCTCCCCCTCGGTCCGCCTGCACTACTACCGCCTCGCCCTTTCCCGCGTCCGCGACGAGACCGCCGTCTCGCTCCTCTTCAAGGAGCGCGCCGCGGCCTTCGCCAACCGCAAGGGCGGCTACACCCGCATCTACAAGCTCGACGCCCGCCGCGGCGACGCCGCCGAGACCGCGCTGATCGAGCTGGTGGGCAAGGACGACGTCGCCCCCGCCAAGCCCAAGCCCCGCGCCCGCAAGGCCAAGGCCCCCGAGGCCGCCCCGGCCCAGGCCTGAGTCGCGGCGCCCGCCCGGCCCTCCCGGACGCGCCCGCCTCCCGCGGGCGCGTCCGCCGCCGTCTTCCCGATGATCCCCGTTGAGCTCGGAACCTTCCTCGCCCTCGTCGCCGGCCTGGGCTGCGCCCTCCTCCTCGGTGCCTGGGTGTGGTACGACCGCCGCGAGGCCCTGCTCGCCGACCCCCGCCGCCTCCGCTCCGCCTTCGCCTGCACCCGCTGCGGGCGCACCTACTCCCGGCCCCGCCTCCGCGAGGAGGCCCCCTGCCCGGGCTGCGGGGCGAACAATGTTCGCCTCCGCTTCTGAACGCCCCCATCCTCCCCTCCTCCCCATGGCCAACCAGACCATCGCCGTCCTCGATTTCGGGTCCCAGTACACCCAGGTCATCGCCCGGCGCATCCGCGAGTGCCGCGTCCACTCCCGCATCTACCCGTTCGGCGTCGACGCCGCCACGCTCCGCGCCGACGGCGTCCGCGGCGTCATCCTCTCCGGCGGCCCCGCCAGCGTCCGCGCCAAGGGCTCGCCCCGCCCCGATCCCGCCGTCTTCGCCCTCGGCGTGCCCGTCCTCGGCATCTGCTACGGCGTCCAGCTGATGGGCGAGATGCTCGGCGGCAAGGTCGCCCCGTCCGCCCACCGCGAGTACGGCCACGGCACCCTCCGCTTCCGCGCCGGCTCCGACCTGCTCCACGGCCTCCGCGGCCCCCTCCGCGTCTGGAACTCCCACGGCGACAAGGTCGCGCGGCTGCCCCGGGGCTTCCGGGCCGTCGCCAGCACCGAGAACTCCGAGCACGCCGTGGTGCAGGACGCCGCCCGGCGCTTCTACGGCATCCAGTTCCACCCCGAGGTCGCCCATTCCGAGCGCGGGATGGACATCCTCCGCAACTTCCTCTTCCGCATCTGCCGCTGCCGCCCCGACTGGGTGATGGAGGACTACGCCGGCGCCGCCATCCGCCAGATCCGCGCCCAGGTCGGCAAGTCCCACGTCATCCTCGGCCTCTCCGGCGGGGTCGACTCCTCCGTCGCCGCCGCCCTCATCCAGAAGGCCGTCGGCCGCCAGCTCACCTGCGTCTTCGTCGACAACGGCCTGCTCCGCCTCGGCGAGCGCGAGCAGGTCGAGCGCATGTTCCGCGGCCGCTTCAAGGTCGACCTCCGCGTGGTCGACGCCTCCGACCGCTTCCTGCGCAAGCTCCGCGGCGTCACCGACCCCGAGCGCAAGCGCAAGATCATCGGCCACGAGTTCATCCGCGTCTTCGACGCGGAGGTCGCCAAGATCCGCCGCCGCGGCAAGGTCGAGTTCCTCGCCCAAGGCACCCTCTACCCCGACATCATCGAGTCCGTCGCCATCGACGGCAACCCCGCCGCCACCATCAAGAGCCACCACAACGTGGGCGGCCTGCCCAAGCGCATGAAGCTCCGCCTCCTCGAGCCCCTGCGCGAGCTCTTCAAGGACGAGGTCCGCGCCCTCGGCGAGGCCCTCGGCCTACCCAAGCCGATGGTCTGGCGCCACCCCTTCCCCGGCCCCGGCCTCGCCGTCCGCGTCTGCGGCGAGATCACCCGCGAGCGCCTCGACGTCCTCCGCCAGGCCGACGCCATCTTCATCGACGAGCTCCGCGCCTCCGGCCTCTACGACAAGGTCTGGCAGGCCTTCGCCGTCTTCCTCCCCGTCCGCACCGTCGGCGTGATGGGCGACGAGCGCACCTACGACCACGTCTGCGCCCTCCGCGCCGTCACCTCGTCCGACGCCATGACGGCCGACTGGGCCCACCTCCCCCACGACTTCCTCCGCAAGGTCTCCTCCCGCGTCATCAACGAGGTCAAGGGTTTCAACCGCGTCGTCTACGACATCTCCTCCAAGCCGCCGTCCACCATCGAGTGGGAGTGAGCCGGGGCCGTTGACACCCGCCCCCGCCCGCGCCACGCTCCGGCCAGTGCCCGAACCCGCCTTCCAGGTCATCGCCCGCCGCTGGCGCCCCCGCGCCTTCGGCGAGATCGTCGGCCAGCAGCACATCGTCCGCACCCTCGGCAACGCCATCCGCGGCGGCCGCATCGCGCACGCCTACCTCTTCGTCGGGCCCCGCGGCACCGGCAAGACCACCACCGCGCGCATCCTCGCCAAGGCGCTCTGCTGCGAGGGCGGCCCCAAGGCCGACTTCGACCCCGACGACCCCGTCTGCCGCGAGATCGAGCAGGGGTCCTACCTCGACGTCGTCGAGATCGACGCCGCCTCCAACCGCGGCATCGAAGACGCCAAGTCCATCCGCGAGGCCTGCCAGGTCCGCCCCGCCGGCCGGTTCAAGGTCTTCATCATCGACGAGGTCCACCAGCTGAGCAAGGACGCCTTCAACGCCCTCCTCAAGACCATCGAGGAGCCCCCGCCCTGGGTGAAGTTCATCTTCGCCACCACCGAGTCCGACAAGGTCCTCGAGACCATTGTCTCCCGCTGCCAGCGCCTCGAGTTCCAGCCCATCCCCGACGCGCTCATCGCCGACCGCCTCGAGGCCATCGTCAAGGCCGACGGCATCCAGGCCGACCGCGAGGCCCTCCTCGCCATCGCCCGCCTCGCCCAGGGCGGCATGCGCGACTCCCAGTCCATCCTCGACCAGATCATCGCCTTCGCCGGCAAGAAGGTCGCCGAGAAGGACGTGCTCGACATCTACGGCCTCGCCTCCGCGCGCGAGCTCCAGGACCTCGCCGCCGCCCTCGCCAAGGCCGACGCGCCCGCCCTCCTCGCCCTCGCCGACCGCTTCCACGCCGACGGGCGCGACCTTCTCCGCATCCACGCCGACCTCCAGTCCCACGTCCGCGACGCCATGCTCGACGCCGCCCGCTCCGGCGGCCGCAGCGCCCGCCTCGGCGCCGAGCTCGGGTCCGACACGCTCGTGCGCATGCTCGACACCCTCCAGCAGGCCGAGGCCTCCCTCCGCCACGGCCTCTCCCCCCGCGCCGTCTTCGAGGTCACCCTCCTCAAGGCCGCCGAGCAGACCCGACACCGATCCGTCGACGCGCTCATCCGCGACCTCAGCGCCGCCGCCAACGGACTCCCCCGGGAGCCCGGCCAAAAAAAAATAGGGACCCCGCCTCCCGCGGGCTCGCCCGCCAGGCCCGCCCCGACGCCGCCCGCCCCCCGCGCCGAGGCGGCAAGCCAGCCCGTCTCCGACGGCCCGCCCGACGAGGCGCTCGACACGGGGGAGGCCTTCGACGCGCCTCCCGCCGAGGCCTGGCCCGAGCCGTCGACCGCGTCCGCACCCAAGGCCGTTCCCGAGACGCCGCCCGCCCGCCCCGGCACACCCGAGTTCGACCAAGCCCTCGGCGCCATCCCCCCCGGCGTCCGCGCCCGCCTCAAGGAATCCCTCGGCGCGGAGTTCTCCCAGCTGCGTCCCCTCAAGCCCGGCGCCCTCCGCCGCCCGCGCTGAGCCCGAGGCCATGACGCGCATCGGCCTGATCGCGGACACCCACGGGCTCCTGCGCCCGCAGGCCCTCGTCGCCCTCGAGGGGTGCGACGCCATCCTGCACGCGGGCGACATCGGCGAGGCCGACCTGCTCGACGTCCTCGGCGACCTCGCCCCGACCGTCGCCGTCGCCGGCAACTGCGACGACCTCCCCGCGCTCCCCCTCGAGCGCGTCC
Organism: Verrucomicrobiota bacterium; assembly: GCA_030831965.1. Taxonomy (GTDB): domain Bacteria; phylum Verrucomicrobiota; class Verrucomicrobiia; order Opitutales; family UBA953; genus UBA8828. The sequence goes on along the minus strand of JAURJZ010000080.1, from coordinate 6,125 downwards.
ACCTCGCCGGCAATTTCCGCATCCTCCTCCACCACGGCCACCGAGCCGTCGACGAGCCCGCCCACCGGCCCGACATCGTCGTCACCGGCCACACCCACCAACCCCTCGTCCGCCGCGACGCCGCCGGCCCCCTCCGAGTCAATCCCGGCTCCGCCGGCCCCCGCCGCTTCCGCCTCCCCGTCACGGTGGCCATCCTCACCCTCGGTCCGGGCGAGCCCGCCGCCGAGATCGTCGAACTCGACGTCCGATGAGCTCCGGCCTCCCCATCGAGGCTCTCCGCGAGCCCCTCCGCGAGGCCTGCGCCCGCACCCGCCGCCTCGTCCTCCGCGCCCCCACCGGCTCCGGCAAGTCCACCCAGGTTCCCCAGATGCTCGTCGACCTCGGCCTCGTCCACGGCCAGGTCGTCGTCCTCCAGCCCCGGCGCATCGCCGCCCGGCTCCTCGCCGCCCGCATCGCCGCCGAGCGCGGCGGCCGCCTTGGCGACGAGGTCGGCTATCAGATCCGCTTCGACCGCGTCGAGTCCGCCGCCACCCGCATCAAGTTCGTCACCGAGGCCCTCCTCCTCCGCCAGATGGCCGCCGACCCCGCCCTGCGCGGCGTCGGCGCCGTCGTCTTCGACGAGTTCCACGAGCGCAACCTCCACGCCGACGTCGCCCTGGCCCTCGCCCGCCGCCTCCAGTCCGCCGAGCGGCCCGACCTCCTCCTCGTGGCCATGTCCGCCACGCTCGACACCGACACCCTCGCCGCTTGGCTCGGCGACGCCGTCACCCTCGCCGCCGACGGCCGCGCCCATCCCGTCGCCATCGAGAACGTCGCCACCCCCAAGGTCGCCGGCCGCTGGCCCTGGGAACCCGCCGCCGAGCAGGTGCGCCGGCTCCTTCGCGAGGAACCCGCGGGCGACATCCTCGTCTTCATGCCCGGCGCCCACGAGATCAGCCGCACCCTCGGCCTCCTCCGCAACGCGCCCGAGTGCCGCGGCGTCGACCTCCTCCCCCTCCACGGCGACCTGCCCGCCGACGAGCAGGACCGCGCCGTCCGCGCCGGCGACACCCGCAAGGTCGTCGTCGCCACCAACGTCGCCGAGACCTCCCTCACCCTCCCCGGCATTCGCGCCGTGGTCGACGCCGGCCTCGCCCGCGTCGCCCGCTTCGACCCTGTCCGCGGCATCGACACCCTCCTGACCGAGCCCGTGTCCCAGGCCTCCGCCGAGCAGCGCGCCGGCCGCGCCGGCCGCACCGGGCCCGGCCGCTGCGTCCGCCTCTGGTCCCGCTCCGAGCACGAGGCCCGACCCGCCCGCCAAACCCCCGAGATCCGCCGCGTCGACCTCTGCGAGACCCTCCTCCTGCTCCGCGCCGGCGGCTGGGGCGACGCCGCCGACTTCCCCTGGTTCGAGCCGCCCGAGCCCCGCGCCGTCGAGCGCGCCCGGGCCACCCTCGCCGACCTCGGCGCCCTCGGTGCGGAAGGCGACATCACCCCGCTCGGCCGGCGCATGGCCGCGTTCCCCGCCCATCCCCGCCTCGCCCGCATGCTCCTCGCCGCCGGCGAGCTCGCCTGCGTCCCCGAGGTCGCCCGCATCGCCGGCCTCGAGCAGGGCAGGGACATCCTCCTGCGCAACGTCGACGCCTCGGTGGAGGCCGCGCGCGACGCCGTGACTTGCCCGCCGGGGTCCGACTTCCACCTGCGCCTCGCCCTCCTCGCCCGCGCCGCCGAGCTCCGCTTCGATCCCGACGCCTGCGACCGCCTCGGCATCCACGCCCAGGGCGCCCGCGAGGCCGAGCGCGCCGCCCAGCAGTTCCTCCGCATCGCCCGCGGGCAGGGGCTGCCCACCGAGACGCCGCCGGCCGACCCCGACGCCGTCCGCCGCTGCCTCCTCCTCGGCCATTCCGACCGCATCGCCGTCCGCCTCGACGCCGGCACCCTCCGCTGCGCCGTCGCCCACGGCCGCAAGGGCGAGCTGCGCCGCGAGACCTGCGTCCGCGACGCCCGCCTCCTCGTCGCCGCCGAGATGGAGGAGGTGCAGGTGCGCGGCCAGGTCGTCACCCTCCTCGCCCTCGCCACCGCGGTCGAGGAGGCCTGGCTCCGCGACCTCTTCCCCGGCGACTTCCACGAGGTCGCCGCGCCCCGCTACGACCCGGCCCTCCGCCGCGTCGTCACCCGCGTCGAGCGCCGCTTCCGCGACCTCGTCCTCGAGTCCAGGGAGCGCGACGACGCGCCCTCCGACGAGGCCAGCCGCCTCCTCGCCGCCGAGGTCGTCGCCGGCCGCCTCGCCCTCGACCGGTGGGACGCCGCCGTCGACGCCTGGATCGCCCGCGCCAACTTCCTCGCCCGCCACGCCCCCGAGCTCGCCATCCCGACCTTCGACGACGCCGCCCGCCGCCTCGTCATCGAGGAGGTCTGCGCCGGCGCCACCTCGCACCGCGACATCCGCGACCGCCCCGTCATGCCCAGCGTCCGCGGCTGGCTCACCCATGAGCAGGCCCTCGCCCTCGACTCCCAGTGCCCCGAGCGCCTCGAGCTCCCCCGCAGGAAGCACCCCGCCCGCATCACCTACAACCCCGACGGCACCGCCGAGATCGAGGCCACCGTCCAGGAACTCTACGACGTCCCCGGCTCCCGCCTCCGCGTCTGCGGCGGACGCGTCCCCCTTGTCGTCTGCATCCAGTCCCCCGCCCGCCGCACCGTCCAGAGGACCACCGACCTCGACGCCTTCTGGAAAGGCTCCTACGAGCAGGTCCGCAAGGACCTCCGCGGCCGCTATCCCCGGCACGAGTGGCGCTAGCCGCCGCAACCCGGGACCTTGCCCGCTGTCTCATGCGGATGGACCGAAAGGAATTCCTCACCCTCTCCGGCGCCCTCGCCCTCGCCGCCGCCGTCGGCGCCCAGGTCGCCCCGCCCGCCCCCAAGCCCCTCCGCAAGAAGGGGCTGTGCCTCGTCGCGAAAAAGGACGGCAAGTGGCTTCCGTCCGTCCAGCGCCTCAAGCCCCGCTGGATCTACACCTGGGGCGCCGAGCGACCCGAGCTGCTGCCCAAGGAAATCGATTTCACCCCGATGGTCTGGGGCTACTGGGGCCAGGACGCCCAGATCGCCGCCGCCGCCGCCCAGGCCAAGGCCCAGGGCATCGGCACCCTCCTCGGCTTCAACGAGCCCGACCAGCACGACCAGTCCAACCTCAGCGTCGAGCGCGTGCTCGACGTCTGGCCCGTCCTCATGCGCACCGGCCTCCGCCTCGGCTCCCCCGGCTGCGTCCATCCCGACCGCGATTGGATGAAGGCCTTCATGAGGGGCGTCGAGGAGCGCAGGCTCCGCGTCGACTTCATCTGCATGCACTCCTACGGCGGACCCGACCCCGACGGCCTCGTCGGCCGCGTCCGCAACGTCTCCGGGATGTTCGGCAACCGCCCCGTCTGGATCACCGAGTACGCCGTCGGCGACTGGAACGCCAAGGCCGCCGAGCAGAACCGGTTCAAGCCGGCCCAGGTCGCCGACTTCATGCGCAAGGTCTTCCCCAAGCTCGAGGCGCTCGAGTGCCTCGAGCGCCACGCCTGGTTCCCCTCCTCGCCCACCTCCGCTCCCCTCGGCACCAGCGCCCTGACCAAGGCCGACGGCTCCCTGACCGAGCTTGGCCAGCTCTACGCCTCGCTCTGACTTGGCCGATCCCCGCCAGCCCTGGACCGAGGTTCCGGTGCACGTCCTCGACTTCGAGGGCGGCCCCCGCACCGGCGTCGTCGAGTTCGGCGCCGTCACCCTCCTCGGCGGCCGCGTCGTCAGCCTCCTCACCGGCCGATGCGCCCCCCGCGCCGGCATCCCCGCCGAGGAAACCCGCTGCCACGGGCTGGCCGAGTCCGACCTGCGCGGCGAGCGGCCCTTCGAGTCCCGCTGGCAGGACTTCCTGTCCCTCCGCGCCAGCGGCCTCCTCGCCGCGCACCAAGCCTCCGTCGAGGCCCGCCTCCTCGCCGCCACCTGGCCCCACCCCTCCGCCGTGCCCGCCGTCGCCGAGACCGCCGAGGCCCGCGCCGAGTGGGGCCCATGGATCGACACCCTCGCGCTCGCCCGCCTCCGCCGGCCCGGCCTCGCCGATTACTCGCTCGAGCCCCTCGTCGAGCGCCTCGGCCTCGCGCCGCGCCTCGCCGCCGAGGCCGAGCGCCTCTGCCCTCCGGGCCGCCGCCGCTACCACGCCGCCGGTTTCGACGCCCTCGCCGCCGCCCTCGTCCTCCTCGCCCTCGCTCCCTCCGCCTCCGACCGCCTCGGCCGCCTTCTCGCCGACTCCGCCGCCGCCGGCACCGACGCCTCCCTCGGCCAGGGCGAGCTTCCGCTCTGAGGTTTTTCCTTCCCCCGGTTCCCGCCGCAGGGTTGGATGCCCCATGGCTTCCGCGACCTCCCGACCTCCCATCCGCGTCGCCGTCACCGGCGCCGCCGGCAACATCGGCTACGCCGCCATCTTCCGCCTGGCCTCCGGCGCCGTCTTCGGGCCCGACCAGCCCGTCGCCCTCAACCTCATCGAGGTCGGGCCCGGCCTCGACGCCCTCAAGGGCGTCGTCATGGAGCTCGAGGACGCCGCCTTCCCGCTCCTCGCCGACGTCGTCGCCACCGGCGACCTCGACGCCGGCTTCAGGGACGCCGACTGGTGCCTCCTCATCGGCGCCGTCCCCCGCAAGGCCGGCATGGAGCGCAAGGACCTCCTCGGCATCAACGGCAGGATCTTCGTCGGCCAGGGCGAGGCCATCGGCCGCAGCGCCAAGCCCGGCGTCCGCGTCCTCGTCGTCGGCAATCCCTGCAACACCAACGCCCTCATCGCGCTCCGCGCCGGCAAGCTCCGCCCCGAGAACGTCTTCGCCATGACCCGGCTCGACGAGAACCGCGCCAAGGCCATGCTCGCCGCCAAGGCCGGCGTCCACGTCTCCGCCGTCCGCCGCGTCGGCATCTGGGGCAACCACTCCTCCACCCAGTTCCCCGCCTTCGCCCACGCCACCCTCGGCGGCCGCCCCGCCACCGCCGCCATCCCCGACCATGCCTGGCTGCGCGACACCTTCGTGCCCGCCGTCCAGCAGCGCGGCGCCGCCGTCATCAAGGCCCGGGGCGCCTCCTCCGCCGCCTCCGCCGCCAACGCCGCGCTCGACACCCTGCGCAGCCTCCACTTCCCCACCCCCGAGGGCGACTGGCACTCCGTCGCCGTCCTCTCCAAGGGCGACTACGGCGTGAAGCCCGGCATCCTCTTCGGCTACCCCGTCCGCACCAAGGCCGACGGCTCCTGGGAGATCGTCCAAGGGCTCGAGCTCGACGCCTTCGCCCGCGAGAAGGTCGCCCTCACCGAGCAGGAGCTGCTCGAGGAGCGCGCCACCGCCGCCGAGGCGCTCGGCGTCGCCCTCTGAGGTCGCCCTCGCCGGCGTCCTTAGCGCTCGCCCAGCCGCACGAGCGTCACGTCCGCCGGCCTCGCCGGGCCGAGCGTCGCGCCCCCTCCCGCCGCCGCCTGGAACAGCGCGGGCTCGCCGCCCGCGTCCGGCCCCTCGCCCCGCGCCGCCCGGATCCGCAGCAGCGCGACCTGGTCGAGAATCAGCGGGTTGGCGCTGCCCAGCAGCGTGCGCTCCGAGCGCATCCAGCCAGCGTCGAAGGCGGGACCTCCCCGGATCTGGAAGCGCTCGAGGGACATCAGCGTGATCGCGCGGCGGGCGTCGACCGCCGGCCAAGCCGCCATCTCGATCGCCGCCATCGCCGCGTTGCGCGGGTTGCCCGCGAAGCGAGCCGTGTTCGTCGCGTTGCCCAGCGAGGCGCAGGCCACCGCCCCATGCACGCCCAGGTCGGCCGAGTCCGTCGCCACCGGCAGGTGCACCCAGAAGTCGAACTCCTCCGCCAGCGGTCGGGGCAGCAGGCTGCGCCGCGGGCTGTGCCATCCCGGCAGCTCGGCCCCGGGCGCGGGCGGCACCGGGTTCTCGTAGGCGTAGCGGTCGTCCGCCGCCCAGGCCTGGCATTCCAGGTCCCAGGCCCTCACGGGCAGCTCGCCGAGTCGCGCGGGCTCAAGCGGGTTCAGCGGGAGGAAACCCGCGCGCCGCATCCGCCGGCTGTCGCCGTCGCAGACCACCACGCTGCCGGGGGCGAAGCCGCGCCGCGTCAGGGCCGCCGCCGTCGCG
>JAURJZ010000079.1 GCA_030831965.1 Verrucomicrobiota bacterium | reverse complement strand
GTGCGGGTCTCGCCGGCGACGGCGCACTCGATGGCGGCGTCGCCGTTCTTGCCCTCGACGACCTTGTAGGGGAGCTTGGCGACGACGGAGCGGAGCTCGGAGAACTTGCGGCCGATGAGCCGCTTGGCGGAGAAGATGGTGTTCTTCGGGTTGGTCACGGCCTGGCGCTTGGCGGCCTGGCCGACGAGGACGTCGCCGTTCTTGGCGAAGGCGACGACGGAGGGCGTGGTGCGCCCGCCCTCGCTGTTGGGGATGACGACGTTTTCCGCGCCGTCGCGAACGGCCATGCACGAGTTGGTCGTGCCGAGGTCGATGCCGAGAATCTTGGCCATGGTGGTTTTGGGTCTTGGGTTGGGTTGTGGTTTGCCATCCTAGGTGCAGGCCGTGTGCCAAGGGGGGACCCGGGCAAGGTCCACTTATTATCGCTAAATCAGGGGCAAAAACCCCTGGATGGGTGGGACAGGGTCGGTTGACGGGACAGGTTGGCACACGGCGGCGGAGCCGCCGGGCCGGCGACTAAAGTCGCCGGCAAAGGGGCACAGGGGCTCGGGGGCACAGGGGCACGGGAGATAGCTCAGTAGCGGGTTAGCGGGGTTAGCGGTGACTGCGGGATGAGATCTTGAGCGGGGAAGCTGGATGCGGCGACTGCGGTATCCGCGGGCCAGAACTCGCTCGTGCTCGTTACCTCAGTCCAAAGAGATCGAGCGCACGAGTCTCCGCCGCTTCTGCCGCAGTCGCCGCTCCCCGCCGTTACCGCACAGCAATCGTACCGCTGTTCCCGCAGTCACCGCTAACACCGCAGTCCCCGCACCTCCCCGCCCCGACGCATCAACTAGCTACAGCGAGTTCAACCTCCCGTGCCCCTGTGCCACCGTGCCCCCGTGCCTGCCTTCAGCGCGTCAGCTTCAGCGTGAAATTCCAGCGGGGATGGTCCCACCAAGGGGACTTTCCCTCGTCGAGCTTCAGGGGGGAGAAGGTGCGGACGGAGACGGTGCGGCCGTCGGGCTCGAAGGTGAGGAGGCGGATCCAGCCGTCGCCGCCGTTGCCCTTCTCGAAGGAGCCGCCGCCGAGGCCCTGGGCGTTGAAGAGCATCTGGTGGACGTCGTGGCCGGCCTTGGCTTTGTCCACCCGGTAGCCGACATGCGCGCCCATCTCATGTCCGCTGAGGACGAGCTCGACCTGGGGGGCGTCCTTGACCAGCGCCTGCCAGAGGTCCTCGCCGTCATGGGTGTCGCCGCCCTTGCCCGTGCCGTAGTTGTGGGGATTGCCCGGGACGCGCGGCCGGGGCTCGTTCTGGCCCGAGCGCTCGTTGTTCGGCTTCATGTAGCTGTGCGTGAGGAGAATGCCGAGGTGGTTGGCGTAGGCGGGGCGGGCAAGCACCTCGCGGGCCCAGTCGACCACGGCCTTGCGCGGACCCCACTCGAGGGCGACGATGAGGAGGGGACGTCCAAAGGGCGGGCGATGCTCGAAGACGGCGTTCTCAAGGGTGTGCACGCCGAAGGCGTTGGGGGCGGTCTCGAGGAGGGTGCCGCCCTGGGCCAGGGAGAGCGTGCGGGGATTCCAATTGAGGGGGAAGACGGCCGGGAATCGGCTGTTGCGGTTCTCGGCGGAGCGGGGGCCGTAGTCGTGGTTGCCGGTGGCGAAGGCCACGGGGATTTTGCCGCCGAGAAGATCGAGGCCACGGCGGGCGCTGGCCCACTGGGATTCGGAGTTCTGGTCGCCCCCGCCCTGCCCTCCCCCGGTGGCGATGTCATTCTGCTCCACGAGGTCGCCTTGGTGGAGGGCGAAGCCGATGCGCCAGGCCTCGCGATGCTCCGAGACCCAGCGACAGACACGGTCCCAGTTGGGCTGGTTCTTGGCATACTTGGCGTAGTTCTGGGTGTCGGGAAAGACCAGGAGGGTCCATCCCTCCTTGATGCCCTCGGAGGGGTCTCGGGGAAGGGACGGCGGGGGGAGTCCGGTCGCGGCGCCAAGCGCGGAAAGGGCGGCGATCAGGGCAAGGAAGAGGCGGGGCACGGGAGTTTGACCTTTTCCCCGGCAAAGGGTTCGGCCATTTTGAGGGGGTGTCGCACGAGCTACCCATCCGACTTCGCCGACTACGGGCGAGCGCGGGCATCCGGTCGATGCTGGCCGAGACCGACCTGGCCCCCCGGCGCCTGATCCAGCCCCTTTTCGTGACCGAGGCGTCTGCGCCGGAACCCATCCCTTCGCTGCCGGGGCTTGTCCGCACCCCCCTCGCCCATCTTGGCGCCAAGTGCGCCGAGCTGGCGTCCCTCGGCATCCACGGCGTGGCCCTCTTCCCCAAGGTGGACCCGAGCCGCAAGTCGAACGACGGCGTCGAGGCCCTGAACCCGAACGCGCTCGCCCTCCGCGCCATCCAGGCGGCCAAGGCGGGGTCGCCGGGGACGGTGGTCTTCGCGGACATCGCCCTGGACCCTTACACGACGCACGGCCACGACGGCCTCCTGACGTCCAACGGCCTCGATGTGCACAACGACCGCACGGTCGAGGTGCTGGCCAAGATGGCGGTGCTCACCGCCCGGGCGGGCGCCGATTTCGTGGCGCCATCCGACATGATGGACGGGCGCGTCGCCGCCATCCGCCGGGCGCTCGACGCCGCCGGCCACGCCGGCACCGGCATTCTCGCCTACTCGGCCAAGTACGCCTCGGCCTACTACGGCCCGTTCCGCGACGCGGTGGGCAGCGCGCGCAAGGCGGGCGAGGCCCCCATCTCCAAGGCGACCTACCAGATGAACCCGGCCAACCGCCGAGAGGCCATCCGCGAGGCCCTGCTGGACGCCGCCGAGGGCGCCGACATCCTGATGGTCAAGCCGGGCGGCCCCTACCTGGACATCCTCCGCGACCTCCGGGGCGCGACCGACCTGCCCCTCGCCGCCTACCAGGTGTCGGGCGAGTACGCGATGATCGCGGCGGCCGCCGCCCAGGGCTGGCTCGACCTGCGCGCGGCGCGGGACGAGTCGCTCATCGCCCTGCGCCGCGCAGGGGCCGACCTCATCCTGAGCTACTTCGCCGAGGCTTACGCGAGGGACGCGGTCCGGAACTGACCCCGGCCGGACGACTCAGAGGAAAAGCGGCCGGATATGCCGCTCGAGCAGGTTGGCGGTGACATTGCGCGAGCAGGATTCGCGGCAGGCCTTGAGCTGCTCGAGGTAGCGCGGGCCCATCTTGGCGGCGACCTTGAAGCCGACGTGGATGAGCTGGCGGATGTTGGCGTTGTAGAGCGGGTTCCCCTGGTCGTGGCGCAGCGCGCCGACGAACTGCCCGCTGGTCCAGCCATTGACGACGGCGGCGGCGGGGAGCCTTGAACGGTCGATGTCGATGACGGTCGCGTAGGGCTGGCAGAGCTCGTCCATGTGCGACAGGGCTTCGGCG
>JAURJZ010000078.1 GCA_030831965.1 Verrucomicrobiota bacterium | reverse complement strand
TCGGGCTCAAAGGCGTCGCAAATCCGTGCCGCGGGGTGGCCCGCGGGCAGCTCGCACCAACGGGTGGCGGCCACGAGCCGATCCGCGCGACCGAGGTCGACGAGGATGCGGGTCGCCGCCGGCGAGTAGGACGCGATGCGCCTGGCCTCGCCGGCGCCCGCGAGGGCGGCCGCAAGGAGGAGGCAGGCGACAAGGCGGCTCATGGCGCGGCGAGGAACCGGGCCAGGCGCAGCGCCGAGGCCAGGCTCCTCCCGTCGGCGGTTCCCTTGCCGGCCAGGTCGTAGGCGGTCCCGTGGTCGGGGCTGGTCCGGACAAAGGGAAGGCCGAGGGTCAGGTTGGCCGCCTCGGCGAAATCCACGGCCTTGAGGGGGGCGAGGCCCTGGTCGTGGTACATCGCGACGAGTCCGTCGAACTCGCCCGCGAGGTGGCGGGCGAAGGCGGTGTCGCCGGGAATCGGCCCCCTGACGTCAAGCCCCTTGGCGGCGAGACGGTCGACCGCCGGGCGGATCACGCGGTCGTCCTCGGCGCCGAGCAGGCCTCCCTCCCCGGCGTGGGGGTTGATCCCGCAGACGCCGATGCGGCGCCCCTTGCCCAGCTTGGACAGCAACCGGTCGAGGGACTCGGTGGCGCGGCTCACGACCTCGGTGGAGAGGACCGCGGGCACCTCCGACAGCGGGAGGTGCCAGGTGGCGAGCGCGAGCGTCATCCGGCCCCCGGCGAAGGCCATCACGGGTTGCCCGCCCCATCGCTCCGCGAAGAACTCGGTTTGGCCGGGATGCCGGAAGCCGACCGAGGCGAGCCCCGCCTTGCTCACCGGGCCCGTCACCACCGCCGAGAACTCGCCGGAGCGGCAGCCCTCGGCGGCGCGCTCCATGGCGGCGAGCGCGACGCGGTGCCCCTCCGCCTCGGGTTTGCCCGGACTGGCCCGCCAGCCGTCCGGCCCGACGGCGACGCCGGCGACCGGAAGGGATGCCAGCCAGGAGGCCGGGCCGATGGGTGCGAGGTTGTCGCGCTCGGACCCGAGCAGCCGCGCGATCAGCTCGGGGCCGACCCCGGCGGGATCGCCGCAGGTCAGGGCGATGGGGCGGCGGGCGCTCATGCGGGCGAGGCGAACCGCCCGCGGCGTCCGCCCAGGAAGAACCGGAGGAAGTCCGTCGCCGCCTCCGTGGCGTAGCTCCCGGACGCCAGCGCCGCCTCGGCCCGGGCGGCGCAGGAGACGCCCGGGGCGAACACCTCGCGGTAGGCGCGCTTCAGCTCGGCGACGGCCTCGGCCGAGGCGCCGCGACGCCTCAGCCCGACCAGGTTGAGGCCGGTGACCTCGTTGCGGCCGTGGGCGAGCAGCTGGGGGGCGACGTCCTCCGTGATCACCGCGTTGCCGGAGACCAGCGCGCCGCGGCCGATCCGGCAGAACTGGTGGACGGCGACGCCGCCGCTGACAAAGGCCCGCTCGCCGACCTCCACGTGGCCGCCCAGCATGCAGCCGTTGGCGAGGATGGCCCCGGGGCCCACGTCGCAGTCGTGCCCCACGTGGGCCCCGGCCATCACCAGGCAGCCGGCCGCCACGCGGGTCGAGCCGCCGGCGACGGTGGCGCGGTGGATGGTCGCGTGCTCGCGGATCACCGCGCCGTCGCCCACCTCCGCCCGCGTGGGCGTCGCGGCGTCGAACCCGAGGTCCTGGGGGTCGCCACCGACCACCGCGAAGCTGTCGACCCGCACGCCCGAGCCCAGCCGGGCGGAGCCGCGCACAACCGCGTGCGCGCCGAGGACGCAGCCCGGGCCGAGCGAGGCTCCCGCCTCGACCACGGCGAAGGGGCCGATGCGGCAGCCCGCGGCGACGCTCGCGCCGGAGTCGACGAGGGCGGCGGGGTGGATCATCGGGACGGGCGGTCGGGGAAGAGCTCGAGCTGGGCCGACTTCACCATGTCGTAGACCCGGAGCAGCCGGAGCAGCTGCAGCGTGTCGGACTTGGCGTAGCTTTGGTTCGACTCCACCCGCTGGACCATGCTCTCGAGGATGGTGCGGAAGGTCAGGACGTGGTCGACCCCGTGCTCGCGCAGCAGGGCGATGCTCTCCGCCCGCTGCGGCTCGGCCGTCGGCAGCCCCGGCAGCACCAGGATCTTCGTCAGCCCTCCGCCCGCCTCGTCCTCCGTCTCGCCCAGGTCCGCGAAGGCCTCGCGCGCGGCGTCGACCGCCTCCTTGCGCACGAACTCAAGGAGCTCGCCCTTGCGGATCATCGACGGGGTGACGGCGCGCGTGGTGTGCCATCCCTTGACCGCGACCACGGCCCGGGAGATGGCCCCTAGGTCGGCCCCGAAGACCTGGAAGGGCGGGGAGGTTTCCCGGCGGGGGGAGGGGTTGATGACCAGGAGGTCGGATTCCTCGTCCGCCCGCTTGCGGCGGGATTGCACGGCGTACTTGCGCGACTGGCGGACGAAGAAGCCGCCGAGCTCGAAGTATTCGCGCACCAGGTTGTCGTCGAAGCCCGCCACGCCGCAGGATTGCCCGCGCCCCGCCCTGGGTCAACGGCCTAAAGCCGGTCCCAGAGCGTAGCCTGCCGGGCCGATGGCCAGCGTGAACTCCCCCTTCAGGCTGCCGGCGCGCACGGCGGGCACAAGCTCCCCGAGCGGCCCGGTCCGGACCGACTCGTGCAGCTTGGTCAGCTCGCGACCCACGCAGGCCACGCGGTCGGGTCCCAGGATCTCCAGCATCTCGCCGAGCAGCGCGTCGATCCGGTGGCACGACTCGTGCAGCACGAGGGTTTCGGCGGCGGCTAGGGCCTCCTCCGCGAGGAAGCGCCGGCGCGCGGCCGATTTCGGAGGGAGGAAGCCGACGAAGCGGAAGGCGTTGGTCGGCAGGCCGGATGCCGAGAGCAGGGCGACGGCCGCGTTGGGCCCGGGGACGGGCGACACGCGGAGGCCGCGCCGGGCGCAGGCGCGCGCGGCGCGGAATCCGGGGTCGCTCATCCCGGGCGTGCCGGCATCGGTGACCACCGCCACGACCTGCCCGGCCGCGACCCGGTCGGCCAGCGCCTCGGCGGCCTCCGCCTCGTTGTGGTCGTGGTAGGCCGAGAGGGAGCGCGCGCTGACGCCGGCCAGCCGGAGCAGGTTGGCCGTGGTGCGGGTGTCCTCGCACGCCACGACATCCGCCTCGGCCAGCGCCTGCCGGGCCCGCGGGGAGAGGTCCCCGAGGTTGCCCAAGGGGGTCGCCACCAGCAGGAGCATCCCGCCGGGCCTGGGTCCCGGCGCGGGCATCAGCGCGGGGGACCGCCCGGGGCGACGCCGGGAAGGCCGCCTTCCCAGTGGGCGGGCTGGGCCTGGGGCAGGTCGCCCCCTCCGCCCTCCTCGTCCGAGGCGCAGCCGGCGAGCAGGGCCGCGAGCGCCAGGAGCAGGAGGGCGGGGGAGGCCGCGCGCACGGGCTTTACTTGGCCGAGACCTTGCCCGTGAAGGGCACGAGGGTCAGGACCTGGCCGCGGGCGAGCGCGCCGAGGTTGGTGTTGGGCAGGATCTGCGCGACGCTGAAGGAGGGGCTGACCTCGGAGATGCGGACCTTGCCGACCGACTTCTCGTTGACGAAGATCTCGAAGCCGGCGTCGCTGCGGACGCCGACCTCCTCGCCGACGGAGAAGCTGATCAGGCCCTGGGAGGGCGAGATGGCGACCACGCGGGTGGTGAGGGTCTCGGGCGCCGCCTCGACCTTCACCCCGCCGTTGTCGACGAAGTTGGGGTCGCGGGGGTAGGGGGGCTTGCTGCCCGTGTTGTTCTGGATCCAGTTGTAGAGCTGGACGTACTTGTTGGTGACGTCGTTGCGGGCGTCCTCCATCTTGTTCTTGGCGGCGATCTCGGCGTCGAGCTGCTCGCGGGTGAACATGGCGGCGATCTGCTCGGTCTTGCGCGCGACCTCCTCGCGGGCGGTGTTGAGCTGGCTGGTCAGGGAATCGCGCTCTCCCGTCACGGTGGCGAGGTTGGTGGCCAGCTCATCGCGGCGCCGGGTGAGCTCGGTGCGCTCGCCCTCCAGGGTGGCGACGTTGCGGTTGAGCTCCTCGATGCGGGTCTTCTTCTCGGCGACGTCGGCCACCAGGTCCTTGATCGTGCCCTCGTGCTCGACGACCTTCGCCCGGCGCTCCTCGAGGACGGCGTGCACCTCGGGGATCTTGTTGACGCGGGAGTCGAAGTCGTTGCCGGCGCCTTCCTTGACGAGGACGGCGGTCTTGGCCATCACGAGGTCCACCTTGCCGTTGAGGAGATAGACGAACGCGCCGCAGGCGACGGCGGCGACGATGCCGAGGAGGCGGATGGCCAGGTTAGTCGACTTGGTCATGATGGGTGGGGGAGGGGTTGCGGTGGCGGAAGCGGGCGAGTCCGGGATCGGCGTGGGGGTTGCAATCGAGCCGGCCGTTGCGAGAGAGACGCAGGCAAATCTTGAACACGGTTTCCCCACCCCCCTCAAGCCCTATTTGAGCGGCAATCTCGGGCGCGGAAAGCCATTCGGAGGGCCTTTCCTCAAGGTGCCTGCGGGCGGCGGCCGAGAGGCGGAGGGCCTCGCCGGCGGCCTTTTTGCCGGCCTCGACTCCGGGCTGGTGGTAGGCGTTGATGTTGAGCAGCGAGGCGTAGAGCCCGACGGCGCGCTCGAAGAGGGCGAGGGTGCGCCCGATGCCCCGGGCGTCGACCGCCCCCAGGGTGAGCGTCAGGCTGGCCTTGCCCTCGGCCGAGAGGGCCTCGCGGGTGCCGAGGAGGAAGGCTTGGAGGTAGTCGCCGCTGGTCACGCCCGGCTCGACTTCCGGCGAGGGGCCCTCGCGGTCGCGCAGGACCTCCACGAAGAAGGCGAAGAAGTCGTCCGGACCGTCGCGCAGCTGCTGGATGTAGGCATGCTGGTCGGTCGACCCCTTGTTGCCGTACACCGTGAGCCCCTGCCGGACGAGCTTGCCGGCGCGGTCGTGCGACTTGCCCAGCGACTCCATCACGAGCTGCTGGAGGTACTTGGAGAGGAGGACAAGCCGGTCCTTGTAGGGTAGCACCACCATCGCCCGCCCGGCCTTTCCCTCGGTGAGGTGAAGCCAGGCCCGGGCCAGCTGGGCCGCGGGATTGCGATCGGGATCGGGGTCGCGGGTGATGGCGTCCATCTCCGCCGCCCCCGCCAGCAGGCCCTCGGTGTCGAGCCCCTGGAGCGACGCCGGGACAAGTCCGACCGGCCCGAGCACGCTCGTGCGCCCGCCGACCCAGTCCCACATCGGGAACCGGGCGAGGAAGCCCGCGCCCGCGGCGGCGCGGTCGAGCTCGCTGCCCTCGCCGGTGACGGCGACGGCGTGGCGGGCGAAGGCGAGCCCGGCCGCCTTCCAGCGCGCCTCGGCCTCGCGCATCGCGTTGCGCGGCTCGGGTGTCCCGCCGGACTTGGACATCACCACGGCCAGCGTCCGCCCCAGGCGGCCCTCCAGGCCGAGCAGAACCCGGTCGAAGCCGTCCGGGTCGGTGTTGTCGAGGAAGTGGAGCCTGAGCCGGTCCCCCGGGCCGCCCAGCGCGTCGGCCAGGAACTGGGGCCCGAGCGCCGAGCCGCCGATGCCGATGCAGAGCAGGTCGGTGAACGGGCCGTCGGCCCCGCGCAGCTCGCCGGCGTGGACCTTGGCGGCGAAGGACGCGATGGATGCCCAGGAGTCGCGGATGAGGGTCGCGGTCGCCGCGTCGGGCGCGAGCTCGGGCGCGCGGAGCCAGTAGTGGCCGACCCGGCGTCCCTCGTCGGGGTTGGCCAGGGAGCCCGCCTCGAGCTCGCGCATCTCGGCCAGGGCCGACTCCAGCGCGCGGCGCAAGGCCGGATCGGTCCGGGGCAGGCGGGCCCGGCTGAGGTCGAGCCAAAGGCTCTGGTCCAGCTCGGGCCAGGTCATCAGCTGGCTGCGGAAGCGGGCGAAGGCGTCGTCCATCCTCCCTTCATTCCATCCTCCCCGCGCGGGCGCAAGCGTTCTTGCAACCCCGGGCCTCCCCGCTTTGCTCCGGCCATGCAACCGCTGCCTCGCCGCCGTTTCCTCGGCCATCTCGCCACCGTCTCCCTCGCCGCCGGCCTCTTCTCCCGCCGTCTCGGCGCCCAGGCCGTCCCCGAGGGGGAGATCCTCGGCCAGGGCGGCTTCCGCTACCGCATCCAGCGCGACTGGGGCAAGGTCGAGGGTCGCACGGTCAAGGACTGCCACGCGATGGTCCAGGACCGCTCCGGGCGCCTCTACCTGGCCCAGACCGACAACTCCGCCACCTCCAGCAACATCCTCGTCTACGATCGCTCCGGCAAGCCGGTCGACGCCTGGGGCAAGGACTATCCGGGCGCCCACGGCCTGGTCATCAGCGACGAGGGGGGCGAGGAGTTCCTTTACATCACCGACACCTCCCGCCGGCAGGTGATCAAGACCACGCTCTCGGGCAAGGTGGTGATGACCATCGGGCGTCCGAAGGGCGGCGCCTACGCCAATCCCAGCGCCGGCTTCACCCCGACCGACGTGGCCGTCGCCCCCAACGGCGACCTCTACGTGATGGACGGCTACGCGAGCTCGCTCGTCATCCGCTTCTCGGCCAAGGGCGAGGAAATCGCCGTCTTCGGGGCCGGCCAGCTCAGCCAACCCCACGGCGGCTCGGTCGACTCCCGCTCCGGCTCGCCCGAGCTCCGCGTGGCGTCCCGCCAGCACCGCGCGATCAAGCGCTACGACCTCGACGGCAAGCTGCTCGGCGAGGTCGCCCTCGCCAACGGCTTCCCCTGCTTCGTCACCCAGCCCCGACGCGGCGCCCACAGCTACGTCCCCCTCATCACGCTCAACCGCAACTGCCACCCCGAGGAGCGCGGCTGCGTGGCGGTGCTCGACGCCGACCTGCGCGTCGTCTCCCTCCCCGGCGCGGAGGCCCCCGTGTACAAGGACGGCGTCCTCCAGCCGATGACCCTCTCCGCCAACAACCCCTTCCGCTACCCCCACGGTGTCTGCGTCGACGACGAGGAGTCCCTCTACGTCGCGCAGTGGAACACCCACCGCACCTTCCCCGTCAAGCTGGTCCGGGTCTGAGGGCCGGCCGCTCAGCGGTCGGTGACCGCGCCGAGGGAGGCCGAGGAGACGAGGCGCGCGTACTTCGCCAGGGCGCCGCGGGTCTCCTTGGGCGGGGCGGCCTTCCACGCGGCCCGGCGGGCCGCGAGCTCGGCCTCGGGGACCTCGAGGTTCAGCTCGTTGCGCACGGCGTCGATGGTCAGCGTGTCGCCGTCGCGCACGAGGGCGAGCGGGCCTCCCACCGCGGCCTCGGGCGTGATGTGGCCGACCACGAAGCCGTGGGAGCCTCCCGAGAAGCGCCCGTCGGTGACGAGGGCGACCGCCTTGCCCAGGCCCTTGCCCATGACGGCGCTGGTCGGCCCGAGCATCTCGCGCATCCCGGGTCCGCCGACCGGTCCCTCGTTGCGGATGACGATGACGTGGCCTTCCCTGACCGCGCCGTCGAGGATGCCGCGGAGGCTGGCCTCCTCCGACTCGAAGACAATCGCCTTGCCGGAGAAGCGCAGCCCCTCCTTGCCGGAGATCTTGGCCACGGCGCCCTCGGGGGCGAGGTTGCCGCGGAGGATGCGGAGGTGGCTGTCGGGCTTGATCGGGTTGGACATCGGCCGGACGACGTCCTGGTCAGCGGCGTAGGGCCGGACGCCGGCCAGGTTCTCCGCCACGGTCTTGCCCGTCACGGTCAGGCAGCCGCCGTGGAGCAGCCCGGCGTCGAGCAGCTGGCGGAGCAGCGGCTGGAGCCCGCCGATGCGAACGAAGTGCGCCATGTTGTACTTGCCGCTCGGCTTCAGGTCGCAGAGCACGGGCACGCGCCGCCCGATGCGCTCGAAGTCGTCCAGCCCGAGGCCGATGCCGGCCGCGTGGGCCATGGCGATGAGGTGGAGGACCGCGTTGGTCGAGCCGCCGAGGGCGATGACGACCGTGATGGCGTTCTCGAACGACTCCCGGGACAGGATGTCGGACGGGCGGATGCCCTTGCGAAGGAGCTCGACCACCGCGGCCCCGGCGCGGGCGCAATCCTCCAACTTGGCCTTGGAATTGGCCAGCTGGGCCGAGCTGTCGGGCAGGCTCAGGCCGAGCGCCTCGATGGCCGACGCCATCGTGTTGGCGGTGTACATCCCGCCGCAGGAGCCCTCGCCGGGAATCGAGCACGACTCGATCTCGCGCAGCTCGCCCTCGGCGATCTGGCCCCCCGCATGCCTGCCGACCGCCTCGAAGACCGTGACGATGTCCGCCGCCTGGCCGCGGTGCAGGCCCGGGACGATGGTGCCGCCGTAGACGAAGACCGAGGGGCGGTTGAGCCGGGCCATGGCGATGGCGCAGCCGGGCATGTTCTTGTCGCACCCGCCGATGCAGACCAGGCCGTCGAAGCCCTCCGCGCCGGCGACCGCCTCGACCGAGTCGGCGATGATCTCCCGCGAGACCAGGGAGTAGCGCATCCCCGGGGTGCCCATCGAGATGCCGTCGGAGACGGTGATGGTGCAGAAGACGACCGACTTGCCGCCCGCCGCGTCCGCGCCCTTGCGCGATTCCTCGGCCAGCCGGTCGATGTGCATGTTGCAGGGGGTGACCATCGACCAGGTCGAGGCCACGCCGACCACGGGCTTGGCGAAATCGGCGTCGGCGAAGCCCACGGCCCGCAGCATGGCGCGGCTGGGCGCGCGGTCGGGGCCGTCGACGACGGGCGAGGAATGGCGGCGGAGGGCGTTGGGGTCGGGCATGGGAGGTTGGATTCTGCGGTGGACAGGCGGGGTTGTCTCACCCACCCTTCCACCAGCCGCAGACCTTGAGTCCTCGGCCCCCTTACCGCAACCTTTTGCCGTGGAATTCAACCTCAAGCGGGTCCTCAAGGCCCTCCTCCTTTCGACCTCGGAGCCGATTTCCATCAAGGACATCCAGAGGGTCGTCCAGCGTTACCACGATGAGCGCCGTCCCCCGGAGCCCGGCGCGGCCGTCTCCCCGCCCGCCGAGGGAGCCTCGGCCGACCCCGCCTCCGTCCAGGAGGTCATCCGGGACATCATCGACCAGGTGCCGACCCTCATCACCGCCACCCAGATCCGCGAGGCGATGGAGCAGCTGGACGCCGAGTTCGCCGGCGGCGGCGACGTCTGCCGCATCCTGCAGGGGCCCGAGGGCTTCCGGCTCGTCGTGGCGCCGGCTCACGCCGACTGGGTCCGCCTCCTCCGCGGCGAGGTTCGCCCCCAACGGCTTTCCCCCGCGGCCCTCGAGACCCTGGCCATCGTTGCCTACCGGCAGCCGGTGACCCGCGCCGACATGGAGGCCATCCGCGGCGTGTCGGTCGAGAGCGCGCTGCAGCGCCTGCTGGAGCTCGAGCTCGCCCAGGTGACCGGCCGGGCGGATCTCCCCGGTCGGCCCCTCACCTACGGCACGACCGACCGCTTCCTCGATTTCACCGGCCTCCGCTCGCTCGGCGAGCTGCCCGCCTCCGACGTCCTCTCGCCCGCCCAGATCTCGGAGTGGATCGCCCGGGCGACCGCTCCCGCCGGGCCCACCGAGGGCGAGCTGGGTCTGGCCGAACCCGCCGAGCCTCCCTCGGCCCCGGGACCGTGAGCCTCGACGACCATCGCCGCGAGGTCGACCGCATCGACCGCGAGATGCTGCGGCTGCTCAGCGAGCGCCTGCGCGTCGCCCGGGCCATCGGCGAGGCCAAGGCCCGCTCCGGTTCCCCCATCTACGCGCCCCATCGCGAGGAGCAGGTGCTCGCGAGCCTCGTCTCGGCGGCCGGCGAGCTGCCCCCCGAGGGGGTGCGAGCGGTCTTCCGGGAGATCATCTCCATGTCCATCGGCGCCCAGATGCCGGCGCCTGTCGCCTACCTCGGGCCCGAGGGGTCGTTCACCCACCAGGCGGCCCTCCGGGCCTTCGGCTCCAGCGTGCCCGCCCGGCCGCAGCGGGGCATCGGGGATGTCTTCCAGGCGGTCGAGCGTGGCGAGGCCTCGTACGGCGTCGTGCCCGTCGAGAACTCCACCGAGGGCGTGGTCAGCCACTCGCTCGACCTGCTCGCCGAGTCCCCGCTCAAGGTCGTTGCCCAGCTCACCCTGGAGGTTGAGCACTGCCTCGTCGGCCGCGGTCCGCTCGAGGGCGTGCGCCGCGTGCTTTCCAAGGACATCGCCCTGGCCCAGTGCCGGTCGTGGCTCGCCCGGCACCTGCCCGGCGCCGAGCTGGTCGAGACAGCCAGCACCGCCGCCGCCGTCGAGGCGGTTGCCGGCGACCCCGCCTCGGCCGCGGTCGCCGCGGCCGCGGCCGCCTCGTCCCGCGGGGTCCCCGTGCTCGCCCGGGCCATCCAGGACCGTCGCGACAACGCCACGCGGTTCTTTGTCATCGGCCCCAAGCCCAACCCGCCCGGGGCCAAGGACGAGGTGACCAGCGTCGTGCTCGCCCTGCGCCACGAGCCCGGCGCGCTCCAGGCCGCCCTCAGCGCCTTCTCCTCGCGCGGCATCAACCTCCTCCGCATCGAGTCCCGGCCCAGCCGTCGCCAGGCATGGGAGTATCTCTTCTTCATCGATTTCCCGGGGCACTGGGAGTCGCCCGGCGTCCAGGCCGCCCTGGCGGAGCTCACGCCGCGCTGCGAGCGCGTCACATGGCTCGGGAGCTATCCCCAGAACCCCGCCTGAGGCGGCTTCGCCGGGCCGGCCTGACCGCGCTCGCCGGCCTCGTCCTCGCGCTCCTCGCGCTGGGCGGATGGGCGGCGGGCGCCTCGCTCTCGCCCCGGGCGCGCTACGTGGTGAGGCCGGAGCAGCCGGTGTTCGGCGTCACGGTGGGCTCGCCGGTCCGCCTGCAGGGCGTTGTGGTCGGCGAGGTTGCCGCGGTTCGGCTCTGGCAAGCCGCCCCCGGGGGGGCCTTCCGCCCCGAGCTCGCCCTGTCGATCGACCTCCGCCGCTATCCGGCCGCGCGCGACCTCGGCTCCGCCGTCCCCGAGGGGCTGCGGGTCGAGTTCCTTCCCGTCAACCCCGCCTCGGGTTTCCTCGAGGTCGACCTGGTTTGGCGACCGGGCTCGCCCGTCGCGAGCGCGACGGGCGAGCCCGGGGAGCTGCCGACCCTTCCGGCGTCGCCCTCCGCGGTCAGCCGTGTCGCCGGATTCCTCCTGGCCGTCGCCGAGGGCGACCCGGCTCGCGTCGTCGCCGACCTGGGCGCGCGCCTCGACGCCGCCGAGCAAGCGCTCGTCGACCCCGCCGACCTGGCCGCCCGGGCCGCCGAGTCCGCGCGCGGCCTGCGCGCCCTGGCCGAGGAGCTGGAGCGAGGCGCCGGCGCCGACGCCCTCGCGCTCTCCCAGTCGCGGCTTGCCGAGGCCCGCGAGCGGCTTCGCTCGGCCGCCGGCTCGCTCGATGCCCTCTCGGCCTCGCTGCGGGAGGGCGCTGGCTCGCTTCCCGCCGCCCTCGCCTCGCTTCGGGAAGCCCTGGGGAAGGTCGCCGGGAAGTCCGCCCCGGGGCGCCCGCCCGCCGGCCCCGAGGGTCGCTGAGGGCACTCGGGGCTTGCCGCGGCGGGGCAGGGTGGGGGATATCTGCGGGCCAAGCACCCCACCCATGGCCACGAGCACCGCACCGATGGACGCCATCCTCAACCTCTGCAAGCGACGGGGGTTTGTCTTCGCCTCGTCCGACATCTACGGCGGGCTCAACGGCTTCTTCGACTACGGCCCGCTCGGGGTCGAGCTGAAGAACAACATCAAGCAGGCCTGGTGGCAGGACTTCGTCCACCGGGCCGACGACATCGTCGGCCTCGACTCCTCCATCATCCATCATCCCGCCACCTGGAAGGCTTCCGGCCACGTGGACAACTTCACCGATCCCCTGGTCGATTGCCGCGAGTCCAAGATGCGCTACCGGGCCGACCAGCTCCACTTCGCGCCGGTGCGCGTCGCCGGGGATCTCCTCGGCTACGTGTCCGTCCTCGAGGACGAGGGCATGCAGGCCAAGGCCGAGGAGGCCGCGCATGAGATGAAGCGGAAGCTCGCCCGGCAGGGGACCCTCGAGCCCGTCGTGCTCCGCGACTTCACCCAGGCGACGGCCGAGGAGATCCCCCTCGTGCCCTCGCCCGCGACCGGGAAGCCGGGCAGCCTCACGCCGCCCCGGTCGTTCAACATGATGTTCCAGACCCACGTCGGGGCCCTGCAGGACGCCTCCTCCGTGGCCTACCTGCGCCCGGAGACCGCCCAGGGCATCTTCATCAACTTCAAGAACGTCGTCGACACCGGGCGCGTGCGCCTGCCCTTCGGCATCGCCCAGGTCGGCAAGGCCTTCCGCAACGAGATCAACCCGCGCAACTTCATCTTCCGCTCCCGCGAGTTCGAGCAGATGGAGATCGAGTACTTCATCTCCCCCTCGGCCGACTGGCAGGCCTCGCACCGGGCCTGGATCGAGCGCTGCCTCGCCTGGTTCGAGTCCATCGGCATCCCGCGGGCCAAGCTGTCGCTGCACGAGCATCCCCGGGAGAAGCTCTCGCACTACTCCAAGGGCACGACCGACATCATGTTCGAGTTCCCCTTCGGCGTGCAGGAGCTCCAGGGCATCGCGGCCCGGGGCGACTTCGACCTCACCCAGCACAGCGCGGCCTCCGGCCAGCGCCTCGACTGGTTCGACGAGGCGAGCAAGGAGCGCTACATCCCGCACGTCATCGAGCCCTCCGTCGGCGTCGACCGCGTCTTCCTCGCCCTCCTCGCCACCGCCTACCACGAGGACGAGGTCGAGGGCGAGAAGCGCACCGTCCTTCGCCTGCCCGCCCGCGTGGCCCCCTACAAGGCCGCCGTGTTCCCCCTCCTCAAGAACAAGCCCGAGCTGGTCGAGCGCGCCCGCGCCCTCCACGCCAGGCTGCGGCGCCGGTTCAACGTCTTCTACGACGAGGCGGGCGCCATCGGCCGCCGTTATCGCCGCCAGGACGAGATCGGCACCCCCTTCGGCGTCACGGTCGACTTCGACACCCTCGAGAAGGGCGCCGGCGTCACGGTCCGCGACCGCGACACCCTCGAGCAGGCGAGGATGTCCGAGGACGACCTCGTCCGTTTCCTCGACGAGCGCGTTAACGGCTGATTTGACCCCGAAACGGCGGTTTTGAAGCCGCCTTGTGACAAGGTCTGCTTTTGACACCCGGGCGGGCCCACGCCTAGGGTTCAGTCCTTATCTCCCCATGAGCTCCTCCCCGGCCCCGGCCAAACGGTACGGCTTCCCCTTCGTCCTCGCCTCCTCGGCCCTCCTCATCGCGGGGTGCTCCGCCTACTTCTCCGTGAGGGGCCTCGGCCTCCTCTTCTCCTCCGAGATCCCGGTCATGATCATGGCCTCGGCCCTCGAGATCGGCAAGCTGGTCGCGGCCTCCTTCCTCTACCGCTACTGGCAGGCCACCTCCGCCAGCCTCAAGTTCTACCTCACCCTGGCGCTCCTCGTCCTCATTGGCATCACCTCCCTCGGCAACTACGGCTACCTCGCCCGCGCCTACGAGAAGACCAACGACGCCATCACCATCGCGGAGAGCCAGATCGCCGCCTTCGAGCGCGAGGTGTCCGACCTCGACGCCCGCCTCGAGGCCGCCCGCGTCTCCACCAACCGCAACCGCGGCGACAACCGCGAGGACGTGGTCAAGGCCCAGGCCCGCATCGCCGCGGAGAAGGACGCCCTGGCCCAGGCCGTCTCCCGCCTCGAGGCCGCCCGCGTCAGCGCCAACGAGGCCCGCGCCGCCGACGCCAAGGCGGCCGCCGAGCGCTCGGGCGCCCAGGCCGACATCTTCCGCAAGACCATCGCCGCCGACGAGGCGACCGTGGCCAACCTGCTCAAGCGCCAGGAGGTGCTCGACCGCGCGGTCGACGCCTACACCCAGCAGGGCACCACCGGCGTCCTCATCTTCCAGACCGACGGCGTGCGCCTCGGCCAGGAGCTCCGCGCCCAGCAGGCGCCCGAGCGCGCCTCCCTTTCCGCCGAGCTCGAGAAGACCCGCGCCCGCATCGAGCAGGTCCGGTCCGACCTCGCCAGGCAGACGGGCGACTCCGCCAAGGAGCTCCGCGCCATCGAGGACCGCTTCCGCGACGAGTCCCGCCGCCTCGACGGCGAGATCGGCGAGGCGCGCAAGATCAGCCAGGTCGCCATCGCCGAGCTGGAAAAGCAGCTCGCCGCGGTCGAGACCCGGCTGGCCGGCGCCGCCAACGTCGACGAGGGCAAGCTCGAGTCCCTCAACGAGCTCCGCCGCACCCGCATGACCGAGATCCAGGCGCTGAAGGACTCCATCGCCAATTCCGACATCGGCACCTACCGCTTCGTCGCCCGCGCCTTCGACACCACCGCCGACGTCGTCGTCAAGTGGCTCATCATCGCCATCGTGCTGGTGTTCGACCCCCTCGCCGTCGTCCTCACCATCGGCTTCAACGTCGCCCTGCTCAGGGACACCGGGGCCGCCTCCGGCTTCGCCCCGGTCGGCGCGGGCCTCGCCTCCGCCTCGCCCGCCGCCGGCTCCGCCTCCGCCCCGGCCACCGCCGCCCGCGGCTGGGTCTTCGGCGCCCTCACCACCCTGGTGGCGGTGCTGGTCGCCCTCCTCGCCTGGGTGCTCTGGCCCTCCAACACCCGCATCCTGACCTCCGGCGGGCGCGACCATCTCCGCCTCGTGCCCGGCGACAGCTTCGCCGTCATGACCTTCCGGCCCCTCGTCCCCGCCGCCGATCCCAAGTCCCCCGCTCCCGCCGCCCCCCTGGTGGCCGACCCCGTCCTCCAGGCCTTCCTCGAGCGGCTCGGAGGCCCCGCCGCCCTGCGCGCCATCCAGGATCTCGCGACGAGCGGCCTCGACACCCGCGCCGAGGTCGTCGCCTTCGCCAAGCACCCCACCCGTCCTCCCGGCGAGGACGGCGAGCGCCCGGTCGTGGTCTGCGGGCTGATCGTCCGCATCACCGATCCCGGCGCGGCGGAGGCCTCCCTGGCGCGCCTCGCCGACCAGATGCGCACCGTTCTCCGCGGCAACTCCGGCAAGCCCGCCTCGCTGACGCGCAACCGGGCCATGATCCGGCACGCCGGCGGCCGCTTCCTCGATCCCGAGCGCGGGTTCTTCTCCTTCGGCCTCACCGACAGCGCGGCCATCCTGCTCGTCGAGTTCGACGGCGATCCCGCCGCCCCCTGCGTCGAGAACGAGATGCGCCGATGCCTCGCCCTGGCCTCCGGCCAGGACCAGTCGCAGGAATCGCTTCCCCGCTCCGCCTTCGGCGCGGTCACGGGCGTCTCCCTCTGGGCGGACGCCGAGCGCTTCTTCCGCCGCCTGCCCATGAGCAAGCGGACCGAGGAGCGCTACGCGGAGATCCGCCCGGCCATCGACTTCGAGCTGGGCATCACCCTCCGCCTCGTCGGCGCCGACCAGGTCAACCTCGAGACCCGTTACGATTATCGCCAGGGCCGCCCCGAGAAGCTCGCCCTCGCCAAGGACGACTCCGCGCTCGGCGCCGCCGCCGAGGACGATTCCGCCCGGCTCCTCCGGCGCGCCGCCGAGACGCTTGAGCTCGACGCCCTCGCTGAGCGCTTCCGCGCCGCGCTGGGCGCGGCCGAGAACCTCGGCATCAACCAGGTGCTGGTCGAGAAGTCCCAGACCTCCTCCACGCGCTCGGCCCAGTTCACCGTCACGGCCCGGCTCGAGAAGCAGTCCGACCAACCGCTCGCCGGCGTGCTGCTCGCGCTGATGCGCTGAGCCCGGATGCCGACTCGCCCCCACCCGCTCGCCTCGGCCCTCCTGGCGGCGGCCCTTGCCGGCTGCTGCGTCCGCCAGCCTTCGTCGGTCGACGCGGTTCCGGGGGGCTGGATCAGCCTGGCCGACCTTCCGGGTCTTCCCGGACGCGCGAGGCTGGATGGCGGCGACCCGCCCGCGAAGGTTCCGTCTCCCGCTTCTACTCCCGTCGCGGGCGAGACCCCGCCGCCGCTCCCCGTTGCTCCCGTCGCGAGGATTCCGGACGTTCCTGACAAGGGTCCCATTCCCGGAAGCATCCGAACCGTGCCCGACCCCCGCGGCGTTCCCCCGGAGCCCGCGGCGGTGGTCGGCGACGAACCCGGACGGGCGCGTCCCCTCCAGGGACCGCAACCCGTTGGATTGCCCGGCCTCGGGCAGCCGACATCTCCCCCTGCGGCGGATGGCCGCGCCGTCATTCCGTCGCTCGCCGAGCTCGGGCAACGCCCGGCCTCCGGCGGCTCGGGCATCGACCTTCCCGATGCCGAGGTTCGGCCCAACACCCTGTCCAAGCCTTCCGCGCTCCCCGGTCTCGCCGGTTTGCCCCCGCCCGAGTCCCCTCCTCGACCTTCCCTCGGTGGGAGCTCGGACATCGGTCGCGTCACCACTCCCGCCCGCATCCCCTCGATCGGGGTGCCACCCGGGCGGGATGACGCCGCCGCGGCCCGCGTCTCCTTGCCCCGCGTCTCCGCAGGCGAACCCGAATCGGCCGAAGGCTTGGGGCCGTTTTCCCTGGGGATTCTGCCGGGCCTGTCGCCTCGCGAGGCTTCCGGCGCGGGCGAGGTCCGGCTGGTCGGCCCGTCCATCGAGGGCGAGGCCTCGCGCCCTGGCTCGCGCTTGACGCCGATCGCCCCCGCGCCTCTCACCCCTCTCCCCCGGGCGAGCGATCCCGAAAGCCTCCTGGCCGGATCGGAGGCGCTCGGCGAGACCTCCGGACCCTCGGTTTTCGGCGAGCTCTTCAGATATCCCCGTCCCGTCCGGGTCTCGGGTAATCGCACGCCCTCGCCCGGCGCGGCGCCGGCGCGGCCCGATCTCCCCGTCGCCGACTTGGGCGCCCCGTCGGCTCCCGGTTCCAGTTCCGCCGCCTTGTCGAGGTTGCCCGCCGTCGCCTCGACCGGCGCCCCTTCGCCGCAGCCTGCCAAGCTCGCGGCATCCGCCGGCGGGAAGGACGGCACCGCTCCGGTCCCGGCCGGTCCCGGATCCGTGTCCCGCGTGCCTCTGCCCGCTCCCTCCGGCCTCGATGCGCCTGCAGGCCCTGCCGATCCTGTCCGTACCCCGGCCGCCCCCTCGGCGGCCGCCTCCTCGTCCCCGGTTGCCAGCCGGACCGAGGCCTCGCCCCGTGCGCCCGCTGCCTCCGACGTCGGGTCGGCCCAGCGACGCCTGGAGGAGCTGCGCGAGGAGTACGCCGCCTATGAGCGCGAGGCCGCGCGCCTTCGCGCGATCCTCCGCCGCGCCCTCGGCCTGGATGGACCGGAGGACCCTCCCGCCGCGCCCGAGTCCGGGGAAGGGGTCCGGCTCAACGGCGACGCGAGGTGACCGGCTCCGGGTTTTCCCGAAGGGACCGTGCGAGCTCGGCCAGGCGGCGTCGGCCGCAGAGCATGGCCGACCACTCGAGGTTGGCCAGCCCGGCGGGCAGGTGCGCGAGAAAGTCCGCGCGTCCGTGGTTGCGCCCGAGGTTCGCATAGGCCCCGCAGGCTTGCAGGAGCCGCTGGGCGGCGGCGGTGTGAAGGAGCTGGCTGAAGGCGTCCCGCGACTCCTTCCAGCCGGAAGCCTCGCGCGCCTCCTCCTCGAGGTCCACCCGCCACAGCTGCATGTCGGGTCGGGTCACATAGGGGTCGAGGATGAGCGAGGCGTAATCGTAGGCGGCGCAGCCTGCGCGCATGCCCTGGAAGTCGATCAGCCAGGCCTCCTCGCCCCTGACCAGGATGTTCTGCGACTGGAGGTCCCGGTGCACCGCGACCATCGGCTGCCGGAGCAGCTCGCGGGACAGCGAGGCCATCTCCTCGGCCACCCCGCGGTCGAGCCGCCGCCCCGCCAGGACGTGCTCGCAGAAATAATCCCGCTCCCAGCGGTAAAGCGGCTCGTCGAAGGGCGCGGAAAGCGCCAGTCCCGCGCCGGCCGCCGCCTCCAGCCCGCCGCGGTGCAGCCTCGCGGCCTGGCTGATCGCCGAGGCGTAGGGCTTCCAGGGAAACGGCGCCTCGCCCGCGGCCGCGAGCAGGTCGCGGTCGCCGAGGTCCTCGAGCAGCAGGATGTTGCCGCGCTCGGCCAGCACCCTGGGCGCGTTGAGGCCGAGCTGCTCGCGCAGGAGCCTCGCCAGCGGGCCGTAGAGGGCGTTCTCCGCCTTGGCGCCGTCGTGCGCGCAGACCACCGCGGTCCCGTGGGCCGCCGAGACGGCGCGGGCGAAGCCGCGCGAGGAGGCGCCGCGCGCCAGCTCGCCGCCCGGCGAGAGCTCGGCGCCGACCGAGGCCGCCGCGGCGGCCAGGTCGACCGGTTCCGGGTGGCGGGCGCGCGCCGCGGCGTAGGCCTCGGGGGTGCCGATGTCGTCCCAGGTCGCGCCGGTGTCCAGGCTGGCGCGGACCGAGCCGGGCTTGGCCGCGATCCGCCGGAGCAGGTGCTCCACCAGCGACTCCCGGTTCGGGGGCAGCGACCGCGCGAAGGCCCTTGTGACCACGCAGATGCCCGTGAACTGATACGAGGGATCGGCCGAGCCGAGACGGTCGCGGAGGTCGGTCACGGCCCCGTCGGCCGCCACCCGCACGTTGCGGTTGGGTCCTTCCCCCCGCACCAGCAGGGTGACCTCCGCCCCTCCCTCGAGGTGGTCGGACATCAGGAGGGCGAGGTCCGGCTCGGCCAGGATGTCGCCGTTCCATACCACGATGTGCGCATCCTGCTCGGCCAGCAGCGGGGCGATGTTCGCCAAGCCTCCGCCCGTCTCGAGGAGCTCGGGCTCGTGCACGAAGGCGATCGGCGCGCCCCGGTGCTCGCCCGCGGGGAACGCCGCCGACCAAGCCTCCGGCCGATGGTGGGTGTTGACCACGAAGCGCCTCACCCCCGCGGCGAGGAGGTGGTCCATCGCCCGCCGGATGATCGGCGCGCCGCCAAGGGGGAGCAGCGGCTTCGGGGTCGCGTCGGTCAGCGGGCGGAGGCGCGTCCCCAGGCCCGCGCCAAGCAGGAAGGCCGTGCGGGGGAACTCAGCCATGGGCGCAGCGCGGGCAGACGCCCTGGATCTCGAGGACGTGGGACAGGTCGGCGAAACCCCGGGCCCGGGCGGCCGCCTCCACCGCGGCGGTGTCGCACTCGGCCAGGCGCTCGATCGCGCCGCATCGGCGGCAGACCACATGGTGGTGATGGTGCGCCCCCGAGGTCAGCGCGTAGAGGGAGCGGCCCTTCTCCAGGGTGTGCCGCTGCACGATGCCGGCCCGCTCGAACGCGTCGAGGCTGCGGTAAAGCGTGACCCGGTCCGCCCGCTGTCGGCCCACCTTGCGGTGAATCTCCTCCACCGCCAGCGGCAGCTTGGACTGGGCCAGGATCCGCACCAGGGAGCGCCGGGCCTCGGTCACGCGCAGACCGGCCGCCCGGGCCCGCGCCAAGGCCCGCTCGGCGCGGTCCTGCCCGCCGCCGCAGCAGTCGTCTCCGTGGTGGTGGCCGGACGGCATGCGTTCTTCAAAGCCCGGGAGACCGCGGGTGCAAACCTTCTCCCTCCGTCATTGCTCGGCGGAGGCTTGCCACCGGGCCCGCCCCGGGGTTGCCTGCAACCGTGACCGACGACCCGCCCAGCGTCCCGACCGACACGGCCTCCGTGGGCCTGGTCTCGCCTCGCGACGCCTCCTTCCCCGGCCCCTTTCCCCTCGAGCTCGGCGGCGAGCTGCCCGCCCTCACCCTCCGCTATGAGACCTACGGCGTCCTCGACGCCGAGCGTTCCAACGCCGTGCTCGTGCCGCATGCGCTCAGCGGCGACCACCACGTGGCCGGTCGCCATTCCCCCTCCGACCCCAAGCCGGGTTGGTGGGAAGCCTTCGTCGGGCCGGGCAAGATGATCGACACCAACCGGCACTTTGTCATCGGCGTCAACACCCTCGGCGGCTGCCGCGGCTCGACCGGTCCCCTCAGCGTCGATCCCCGCACCGGCGCGCCCTACGGCGGCACCTTCCCCGAGCTCACGTTCGGCGACATCGTCCGGGCCCAGCGTCTCCTGGTGGAGAGCCTCGGCATCCGCCGCCTGCGCGCCGTCGTCGGCGGCTCCAAGGGCGGCATGCAGTCCCTGCTCTGGGCGGCCGACCACCCCGAGGCGGTGGACAGGGTCGTCGCCCTCGCCTCCGCCCTCAGCCAGCCCCCGCACGCGCTTGCGCTCAACGCCCTCGCCCGGTTCGCCGTGTCCGCCGACCCGCGTTGGCGCGGCGGCCACTACCTTTCCGGCGAGGGTCCCGACGCCGGCCTGGCCCTGGCCCGGATGATCGGCCACGCCTCCTACCTGTCGCCCGCCGCCTTCGCCCGCAAGTTCGGGCGCCTGACCGTGCCGGGAGCCGGCCCCGCCGATCCCGTGCACTGGCAGGTCGAGAGCTACCTCCGCCACCAAGGCGACGCCTTCGTGCGCCGCTTCGACGCCGTCAGCCTCATGGTCATCAGCCGCGCCGTCGACCGTTTCGACCTGTCCGCGCGCGCCGCCGCGGGCGTCCTCGCGCGTCCCGGCTCCCCCGCCGTCCTCGCGGTCGGCTTCTCCACCGACGGCCTCTACCCGCCGTCCGAGGCCCGCGCCATCGCCGCCGCGGCCGGCTCCCGGGGCGCCTGCCTGGAGATCGAGACCGACGCCGGCCATGACGCCTTCCTCCTGCCCAACCCGCGGCTGACCGAGCAGGTCAGGGGCTTCCTGGCCTGACCTCAGAGCTGGTTGGCGACCAGCCGGGCCAGCCACTCCAGGATGCGCTCGTCCCAGCGCGCCGCACGGTCCGCCCGCGCCGGGTCGTGGCGCCGCGACTCTCCGGCCAGCGCGTCGACGTGGCCGACGATGCGCCCGGTCGCCCCGCCCCCCTCGATCCACGCCGCCACCTCGTAGTTGAGATAGAGCGACCTCATGTCGAGGTTGGCCGAGCCGACCATCGCCCTTGTCCCGTCGACCACCACGAGCTTCGCGTGCAGGATGCCGGGACCGTGCAGCAGCACCAAGCCGCCCGCGGCATGGAGGCGCCGCAGCGCCGACCGCCGGGCGAGGTCCGCGACAAGGTGGTCGCTTCGCCGCGGGACGATGAGGCGGACCCGGACTCCCGCCCGGGCCTTGGACTCGAGCAGGGCGAGCAGCGCCTCGTCGGGGATGAAGTAGGGGGTGGCGAGGTCGATGGTCCCGCGCGCCGCGGCCAGCTCCCGCATCAGGCGGGCCCGGAGGGGGTCGCCCGGGGCGTCAGGGCCGGAGTCGACCACGCCGACGCGCTCCGGGCCCCTCTCGGCCGGGCTCTCCGCGAGGAGGTCCCGATGGTCCTCGGGTTGCTCGCCGCTGGCTTGGCACCAATCGGCGATGAAGATGTGCTCGAGGGCGGCCGCCGCGGGCCCCTCGATGAGGAAGGAGGCGTCGCGGAACCGCCGCCGCGAGGGGTTTGAGCCGATGTACCTCCCCCCGAGGTTCTGGCCGCCCACGAGGGCCGTTGCGCCGTCGAAGACCGCGATCTTGCGGTGGTTGCGCCAATTGGCCGAGCCGCGGCCGCGGAGCGACAGGAAGGGGTTGAATCGCTCCAGCCTCGCCCCGGCCCGCCGGAGGGCCGCCCCGGCGGTCCAGGGAAGGAACCGGCTGCCCACGGCGTCGACCAGCACCCTGACCTCGACGCCCTCCCGCGCCCGCTCCGCCAGCAGCCGGACCAACGACCTGCCCACGGTGTCGTGGGCCAGGATATAGGTGCCGATGGAGATGCGCCGGCGCGCGCCGCGGATCCCGGCGACGAGCGCCGCGTGCGCCTCGATGCCGTCGCGGTCCAGCAGGCAGGTCACGCGGTTGGCGCTGGCGCGGCCATCGGGCGCGAGGGACTCCGACAGGGCCCGCAGCCGACGCCGGTCGGCGGCCAGCCTGCGGTGCTTGCGCCGCCCGAAGACCGCACGGAAGGCGAGGAAGGCGGCGGCGACCGCCAGCACGAGGGTGGCTTGCCAGGCGGTTGGCTCGGGCACCCAGGCGGGCATGCGGCGATGCTGGGCGGGCGGGGGCGGGGGACAAGGACGCAAAAAAAGACCCCGGCTTGCGCCGGGGTCCGTGCGGGATGGGGCGGGTTCTCAGTTCCCGGCCTTGTCGAGCAGGTCCCCGAGGCTGTTGAAGTCGCCGCCCGAGGAGAACGAGCCGCTCGAGGTCGAGGAGCCGCCGGTCGGCGCGGGGCCGGTCGAGGGCTGCTTGATCCGGTCGTAGCTGCTGATCTCCGCGGCGAGGCGGTCGGCGTCGTAGGTCGCGGCCTTGATGGAGAGGCCGATGCGGCGCTCGTCCTTGTCGATCTTGATCACGCGCGCCTCGACCTCCTGGCCGACCTTGAGCACGTCCTTCACGTTCTCGACGCGGTCCTCCGAGATCTGCGAGATGTGGACCAGGCCGTCGATGTCGTCGGACAGCTCCACGAAGGCGCCGAAGTTGGCGATCTTCGAGACCTTGCCCTTGACCAGGTCGCCGACCTTGTAGGTGCGGTCGATGGCGGACCAGGGGTCCTCCATGGTCTGCTTGAGGCCGAGCGAGATGCGCTGCTGGTCGACGTCGACGTCGAGCACGATGGCCTCGACCTCGTCGCCCTTCTTCAGGTGGTCGCCGGGGTTAGTGATGCGGCGGGTCCAGCTCATGTCGGTCACGTGGACCATGCCGTCGATGCCCTCCTCCAGCTCGACGAAGGCGCCGTAGTTGGTGAGGTTGCGGACCTTGCCGCGGACGCGGGCGCCCACGGGGTAGTTGTGGCGGACCATCTCCCAAGGGTTGGCCTCGAGCTGGCGCATGCCGAGCGAGATCTTCTGCTCCTGGGTGTTGACCGCGAGGACGATGGCCTCGACCTCCTGGCCGACCTTGAGCAGGTCGGACGGCTTCTGGATACGCTTGGTCCAGGACAGCTCGGAGACGTGGACCAGGCCCTCGACGCCGGGCTCCAGCTCGACGAAGGCGCCGTAGGCGACCAGGTTGACCACCTTGCCGCGGACCTTGCCGCCGGCGGGGAAGCGGCGCTCGATGCCCTCCCAGGGGTTGGACTGGGTCTGCTTGAGGCCGAGCGAGACGCGCTCGCGGTCGCGGTCCACCTCGATGACCATCACGGAGAGCTCCTCGCCGACCTTGACCACCTCGCTGGGATGGCCGATGCGGCCCCAGCTCATGTCGGTCACGTGGAGGAGGCCGTCCAGGCCGTCGAGGTCGACGAACGCGCCGTAGTCGGTGATGTTCTTGACCACGCCGCGGCGGATGGTGCCGGGCTTGACGTCCTCGAGCAGGAGTCGGCGCTTCTCGCCGCGCTGCTCCTCGATCAGCTCGCGGCGCGAGACCACGATGTTCTTCTTGTCCTTGTTGATCTTGATGATCTTGAAGTCGTAGGTCTGGCCGACGTAGGCGTCCAGGTTCTTGGGCTGGACCACGTCGATCTGCGACGACGGCATGAAGGCGTCGACGCCGACCGAGACGATGAGGCCGCCCTTGACCTTGGCCTTGACGCGGCCCTGGACGACCGAGCCCTCGGTGCAGTTGGCCTCGATGCTCTCCCAGCGGCGGATCTGCTGGGCGCGGTCGTAGGAGACGAGGGGGGTGCCCTCCTTGGTCTCAAGGCGCTCGAGGTAGACCTCGAGGTCCTGGCCGACCTGGATCTCCCCGATGTCGGGGAACTCGGAATGGGGGATGAAGCCCTCGGACTTGCCGCCGATGTCGACGACCACGGTGTCCTTGCGGATCTCCATGACCTTGCCCTTGACGACGGAGTGGGCCTTGAGCGCGCCGAAACCGGATTCGGCGAGCAGTTTTTCCATGATGCTCATGTGGGTTGTTTTTGCTGGTTGTCCCGGGTGTCGCGAAGGACGCTCCCGGGGTTTGGTTGGTTGTGGTGGGTTTCCCCCGGAAGGTCCGCGGGCGTGACGCCCGAGGGCCGAGGGAAGGGACAGCAAGCCCGCCCCCGGCCTGGCTGGCAAGGGCAAAAATCCTCAGCGGGCGGCCTCGTCCGTCAACGCCTTGAGCCGGGCCGGGTCCCCCGCCAGCCGCTCGCGCAGGAGGTGCTGGATCTCCCCGGCCTCGTCGGCCCGGCCGCTCGCCTTCAGGAACCGCGCCGCCTCGAGCAGCAGCCCGGTGTCCTCCTCCGCCAGCCGGGGCAGGGCGCGGTTGGGCCAGCTGAACGGCTTGCCGGCGGCCTGCCGCTGCCGGGCGAACGCCAGCAGCGCGGCAAGGCTCGGGCTGCGTTGGAGACCCGTCCCGAGCAGGGCCTCCCGGATGTCGGGCTCCACCTGCTCGAGGCTCGCCGCCCTCAGGTAGGCGTAGGACGTCCATGGGTCCGCGGGGTGCCGCCGGGGATCGATCTGCTCGTGCAGGGGCGTGGCGAAGGGGCGGTACAGGGGATCGCCGACGATCACCCCCATCCAGCTGACCGCGGGTGTGGCGGCCCACGCGGCCTCGCCCGCCGTCATGCCCCGCGCAAGGCCGGCCAGGACGATCTCCGGCCGGATGGTCAGCGCGAGGTAGGGCTCGGCCACGTTGCCGAAGGTCAGCCCCGCGCCCTTCTCCACCAGCGCGCCGACCCACCCGTTCCTGCCGTCCCTCAGGGCCGCCGCGGAGAAACTGTGGAGGTGAAAGGCGACCGCGCCCGGCGCCAGCCGGGTTTCCGCCTCCGCGACGCGTCCCTTCGGCGACGCCTCGTACCAGCCGAAGTACAGCGCCGGCGCGTCGAAGCGGGTGTCGCCGCCGAGCGGCGCGCGCGCGGTGTCGGCGGTGGTGGGGAAGCCGAGCGCCCGGCACTGCTGCTCGACGCGGCCAAGCCACTGGTCTCCCTCCTTGTAAGGCCCGCCCAGGTCCACGTACGCCCGGCCGCGCAGGCCGCGCTCCTCGGCGAGGCGGGCGCCGGCGAGCGCCCGGCGCACCGCGGCCGCGCTCGGCCCGTCCAGGCGGGCCGTGCGCAGCAGCCTGCGGGTCGCCTCGCCTTCCTCCGTCTGGCCGAACCAGGGATTGGGACGGTGCCCGGAAGGGTCGGCGTCGGGCATCGCCAGCAGCGCCAGCTCGCTGTCGACCGACGCCGACTCGGAGGCCGGCGAGGGTCCCGGCACCTTGCCGTCCGGGCCCGCGTCCCTGCGGATGAGCCAAGGCACGCCGTGGCAGAGGACCAGCCACCGCGCCTTGGGATCGTCGGTCGCGAGGAAGGCCGCGCGTCCCCGCGCGTCGGCGGCACCGCCCGCCTTGCCCGCGACGAGGCCGCGCCGCGGCAGCTCCTCCCGCAGCGGGTTCAGGATGAGCCGCGCGTAGTCGGCCCAGCTGACCGAGGCTGCCGCGCCGGCGGGCAGGTCGAGCAGGACCACGTTGGCCTCGGGAATCGCGCGCGAGCGGGCGTAGTCGCGGGCCAGCGCCGCCGACTCGGGGTCGCGGGCCGACCCGACAACCACGACGGTCGCCGGGTCGATGTCCGCCCGCGCCACCGAGGCGAGCAGCAGGGAGAGGGCGGCCAGCCGGCGCATCCCCGCAGACTAGGGCGCCTCGGCCCCGTGGGAAGCGCAACATGTCGCTTGCCGCCCGGGCCCGCCGGCCAATCCTTCGGGCATGACCTGGCTTCTCGTGGCCCTCGGCGGCGCCCTCGGCAGCCTCGCGCGCCACGGCCTGGGCGTCGCCCTCGCCGCGTGGGCTCCCGCCGGCACCCTCGCCGCCAATCTCGCCGGCTGCGGGCTCATCGGCTACCTCCAGGCCCGCCTCGGTTCGGAGGCCTCGCGCGCCCTGCTCATGACGGGCTTCTGCGGCGGCTTCACCACCTGGTCGGCCTTCGGGCTCGAGACCGTTCGCCTGCTCGGCGAGGGGCGGATCGCCGCCGGCGCGGGCTACGCCGGCCTCACCCTGGCGCTCTGCCTGGGGGCGGCGGCCCTTGGCTGGCAGCTTGGACGCTGATCAGCGCGGCAGCGCGGAGGCGTAGGCGAGGATGCCGTCGGCGATGGCCTGGGCGATGCGCTCGCGGTGGGACTCCTGGGAGAGGCGGATGGCCTCGCCGCGGTTCGAGAGGAAGGCCGCCTCGATGAGGATGCCCGGGCAGGTTAGGTCGGTCAGGACGGTGAAGCGCGAGCGCTTGACGCCGCGGTCCGTCGCGCGGAGCCCGGTCACCAGGGCCCGCTGCACGGCGTAGGCGGCCCGGAGGTTGAGGGCGTCGAAGCGGTTGCCGGGCTCGGCCTGGGTCGACCCCCGGTTGCCCGTGTCGTGCGTCGAGTGCTGGCCGGCGGGCGTGAGGCAGAAGGTCTCCGCGCCGACGGCGGAGGTCGCGGCCGCCGCGTTGTAATGGAGGCTGACGAAGAGATCGGCCCGCAGCTTGGCGGCGAGCGCGGAGCGCTCCTTGAGGTCGAGGAAGACGTCGCCGTCCCGGGTTGTCAGCACCTCGAATCCGGCCGCGCGCAGCCGCGTCGCCACCCGCCGGGCGGTGTCGAGGGTCAGGTCCTTCTCGTCGAGCCGCAGCGCCTTGTTCTGGAAGCCCGGGTCCCGGCCGCCGTGGCCGGGGTCGAGGAGGATGCGGATCGGGCGTCGCGACCCGGGCGGCGGGTCCCAGAGCAGGGGCAGCAGCACCTTGTCGTAGTCGGCTCGCCGGATGGCGAGGCGCTGCATCGCCGGACCCGCCTTTGGGCGCTGGGTGCGGAGGACCGCCGCGTCGCCCAGGCTGACCTTGACGCCGTCGACCAGCAGCTGGTCGCGGTCGCGCTCCGCCGCGACCAGCAGGGGCTCGGGCCGGGCCCGCGTGAACCGCTCGGCGCCGTCGCGCTCGGGCGCGGGGTTGGCGAAGCCGAGCCGGGCCAGGGAGTCGCCCAGCCAGATCTCCGAGCCCGGCAGCGACGCCGCGAGCAGGAGCAGGAGGCCGGACGCGGCCCGCATCGGTCAGGACTCGTCGGCCTCGTCGGGCTCGGCCGAGTCGTCCTCGAGGTCGTCCTCGCCGGGCTCGGCGTTGTGGACCAGCTTGCGTCGGTTCTGCTGCAGGGGGGTGAGGCCGACCACGATGCTCCGGCCCACCCGCTTCGGCGTGTTGTCCGCGGTGCAGACGTTGGTCAGCTCGGCGATGACGCGCTTGACCATCTCGACGCCGATCTCGGCGTGCTCCAGCTCGCGGAAGCGGTACTGAAGGACGAGCTTCACCTTGTGGCCGTGGTAGAGGAAGTTCTCGCCGCGGCGGATCTTGATCATGAGGTCGTGCTCGTCGATGCGCGGCCGGAGCTTCAGCTCCTTCATCTTGGCGGTGTGCTTCTGGTGCTTGGTCTTCTTCGCCTCCTCGTAGAGGAACTTGCCCATCTCGATCAGCTTGCAGACCGGGGGCTGGGCGCTGGCGGCGATCTCGATGAGGTCGACGCCGTGCTCGCGGGCCAGCGCCAGGGCGCGCTCGGTCGGCATGATGCCGAGCATCTCGCCCTTGGCCGTGACGACCCGCACCTCGGGGACCTTGATGCGCTCGTTGCGACGGGGACCGCGTTCCTCCTTGTCGCGCCTGAAGTTGCCTCGTTGCTGGGAAGGGTTCGGCCGGGGGCCGCTCGGTCGGAAGGGCAAGGACATCAGGTGCTGCTGGGTGGTGGGATGAGGGCGGACTATTCCCCCAAACGCCTTGGATACAAGCAAGAATGGCGTCCCCGTGGGTCGCCTCAGCCCTTCGGCCCGCCCAGCGCCTCGAGCACCTGGCGGCCATGGGCGGCGGCGTCCACCTTGGCGATCACCGCCCGGAGCTTGCCCTTGCCGTCGAGCACATAGGCCGCCCGGGCCGGTCCGGTGTACCTCCTGCCGTACATGGACTTCTCCACCATCGCGTCGAGAGCCTTCGAGAAATGGTCCTCGGGGTCCGCCACCAGCGTGTAGCGGTAGCCGTGCTTGGCCGCGTACTTCGCGTGCGAGCCGCAGCCATCCCTCGAGACGCCGATGAGCCGGTAACCGGCCTTGAGGATCGCCTTCTCGGCCTTGCCCAGCTCGGCCGACTGGCGGTCGCAGGCCGAGGTGTTGTTGCGCATCCAGACCGAGACCACGGTGGGCCCCTCGATCAGGTCGGCGAAGGTGGTCCGCACCTGTCGTCCGCCGACCAAGGCGTCGATCTCGAAGTCCAGGTTGGGTTTCTTGCCGGGGGGGAGCATGGCTGGCGTGGGGCTGGGGATGAGGGGTGTGGCGGCCGCGGGGCAGGGCAGGGATTGGGGGAAGCCGACTTTTGGCAAATCGACGGCCTTGGGTTGGTCCCCGGCGGCTCGCCCGTCCGGCCAGGGCCCCGCTTTCGCTCCCTTTTCCCTTTACATCGGGGGGTGGGCTCCCTTTCGTCCGACCCTTCCGTCATGCAAAAGACCCGCAAGTCCATCGCGAAGCGCTTCAAGGTCACCGGGACCGGCAAGGTCATGCGCCGCTCGCCCAACACCCGCCACCTTCTGTCCGCCAAGTCCCGCAAGCAGCGCCGCCGGGCCAACAAGGCCAAGCGCGTCGACTCCGGGCTGGAGAAGAAGATGAAGATCTCCATGCCGTTCGCCTGAGGCGGCCGGCTCCCCTTTCGGCCAGGCGGGTGACAACCCCAGGCGACCCGCCGGCCAAACCCAAAAAACCTAACCCAAGACCAACATGCCTCGCGTCACCAACGCACCCTACACCAAGGCCCGCCGCAAGCGGACGCTGAAGAAAGCCAAGGGCTACTTCGGCAGCAAATCGCGCCTCTACCTCCACGCCATGGAGGCGGTCATGCGCGCCCAGAAGTTCGCCTATCGCGACCGCCGCGAGAAGAAGACCGACTTCCGGCAGCTCTGGATCGTCCGCCTCAACGCGGCCTGCCGTCCCCTCGGCATCTCCTACAGCCGGCTCATCGCCGGGCTGAAGAAGGCCAACATCGTCCTCGACCGCAAGAACCTCAGCGAGCTCGCCATCCACGACGCGCCCGCCTTCGAGGCAATCGTGGCGAAGGCGAAGGCCGCCCTGGCCTGAGGCCCGGCGGTCCCGCGCCGCGCGGCGAGGCCCCGCCCCCGGGCGGGTCGCCTCCCCGTGCTTTCGCTTGCCGCCCCCGCCGCCGACTCGCTTGATGGCCACCATGCAGGAGCAGCTCGACCGCGCCCTCGCCGAGGCCGAACAGGCCGCGGCCTCCGTCCGCACCCGCGCCGAGCTCGAGGCGCTCAAGGCCCGCCTCGTCGGCCCCAACGGCAGCCTCACCGCGGTCTCCAAGTCGATGGGCGCCCTGCCCAAGGAGGAGCGCCCCGAGGCCGGCAAGCGGGTCAACGCGGCCAGGCAGCGCGCCGAGGCCCTCCTCGCCGCCCTCCTCGCCCGCGTCGAGGAGGCCGAGCTCGCCGCCGCCCTCGGGCCCGCGCCCGACCCGACCCTGCCCAGCCCCGACGCGCCCGCCGGGACGCTGCACCCCCTCACGCGCACCCGCGAGCGCGTCCTCGCCACCTTTCGCAAGCTCGGCTTCGTCGTCGCCGAGGGTCCCGAGGTCGAGACCGAGTGGCACTGCTTCGACGCGCTCAACACGCCGGCCGACCACCCGGCCCGCGACATGCAGGACACGCTCTACCTGCCCGCCTCCTTCCGCTCGGCCGACGCCCCGCGCAAGGGCGACGAGGCGCTGCTCCTGCGCACCCACACCTCGAGCGTGCAGGTCCGCACCATGCTGTCCCGCAAGCCGCCCCTGCGCATCGTCGCCCCGGGCCGCTGCTTCCGCCGCGACGCGGTCGACGCCACCCACTCCGCCAACTTCCACCAGGTCGAGGGCCTCTGGGTCGACCGGTCGGTGACGCTGGCCGACCTCCGCGGCGTGCTCGACTTCTTCGTCCGCGAGACCTTCGGCCCCGAGGCCGAGACCCGGCTCCGCCCGTCCTTCTTCCCCTTCACCGAGCCAAGCTTCGAGATGGACATCCGCTCGCCCGGCCTCGGCCGCCTCTCCGGGCGCTGGCTCGAGGTGCTCGGCTGCGGCCTGGTCGACCCCAAGGTCCTCGCCGCCTGCGACCTCGACCCGGGCGAGTGGTCCGGCCTCGCCTTCGGCCTGGGCCTCGAGCGCATCACCATGCTCGTCCATGGCATCGACGACATCCGCCACCTCTACGCCAACGACCTCCGCTTCCTGCGGCAGCTGGCCTGAACCATGCGCGTCTCCCTCCAGTCCCTCGCGCGCCATGTCGACCTCGGCGACACCCCCGTCGCCCGCCTCGAGGAGCTCCTCCCCATGCTCGGCCTCGAGGTGGAGTCCGTCTCCTCCTTCGGCCTCGCGCCCATCCCCCATGTGGTGGTCGGCGAGATCCTCGCCTTCGAGAAGCACCCCAAGGCCGACCGGCTGAGCGTCTGCCGGGTCGACGTCGGCGACGGCGCCCCGCGCCAGATTGTCTGCGGGGCCAGGAACTTCAAGGCCGGCGACCGCGTCCCCGTGGCCCTGCCCGGCGCCGTCCTGCCCGGCAACCTCGAGATCAAGGTGGGGCGCCTCCGCGACGTCGATTCCCACGGCATGCTCTGCTCCGCCGGGGAGCTCGGCCTCCCCGCCGGCGAGGACGGGCTGCTCATCCTCACCCCGCGCCAGCCCGCCCTCGGCGCGCCGCTCCACTCCCTCTTCCCCCCGCCCGACACCGTCCTGGAGATCGCCGTCACCGCCAACCGCGGCGACTGCCTCGGGCTGCGCGGGGTGGCCCGCGAGCTCGCCGCCGCCCTCGGCCTTCCGCTCAAGCCCCTTGCGCCCGCCGCGCCCGCCGGCGCCTCCGCCCAGCCCTCGCCCGGCGACCCCTTCGGCTTCGTCCGCGTCGCCTCGCCCGCCTGCGCCCTCTACACGCTCCGCGGCTTCCGCGGCGCCAAGGTCGGCCCCTCGCCCGAATGGATGCGCCGCGACCTCGAGGCCGCGGGCCTGCGCCCGGTCAACAACGTGGTCGACATCACCAACTGGGTGATGGTCCAGACCGGCCAGCCCCTCCACGCCTTCGACGCGGCCAAGGTCGCGGGCGGCGTCGAGGTTCGCCCCGCGCGCGACGGCGAGCGCCTCGCCCTGCTCGACGGGCGCGAGGTCGCGCTCGACGCGTCGGTCTGCGTCATCGCCGACACCGCCCGGCCTCTCGTCGTGGCCGGTGTCATGGGCGGCGCCGACAGCGGCGTCACCTCCGGCACCACCGACCTCCTCCTCGAGTCGGCCTGGTTCGTCCCCGGCGACGTCCGGCGCGCCGCCCGCCGCCTCGGCGTCTCGACCGACTCCTCCCTCCGCTTCGCGCGCGACGTCGACCCCGCCGGGGTCGAGCTCGCCGCCCGCCTCGCCGCCGACCTCCTCGCCGAGCTCGCCGGGGCCAGGCCGACCGGTCCCGCGGTCGCCGTCGGCCAGGCGCCCCGCGGCGATCGCCGCATCCACCTCCCCTCCGGCTTTGTCGCCGCCAGGCTCGGCTCCCCGGCTCCCGACGCCGGCGTGGCCGAGGTCCTCCGCCGCATCGGCTTCGCCGTCGCCCCCGCCGAGGGCGGCCTCGACGTGACCGTCCCTTCCTTCCGCTCCGACGTCGGGCGCCCGATCGACCTCGTCGAGGAGTTCGTCCGCATCCACGGCACCGGCCAGGTTCCCGTCGGCCGCCCCGTCGCCCCCACGCCCAGCGAGCCGGAGGCGCCCGCCGCGGCCCTCGTGCGCGAGGTCGCCCTTCGCCTCGCCGGATCCGGCCACGCCGAGTGCTGCCATTACAGCCTGCGCGACCGGGCCGAGCTCGTCCGCACCCTCGGCGAGGGCGCGGCCGACACCCTCGCCCTCGGCAACCCGCTGACCGCCGACCAGACGCACCTGCGCGCCTCCCTCCTGCCCGGACTCGCCCTCGCGCTCCAGCTCAACCTCTCCGTCCACGCCGAGCCCTCCCGGCTGTTCGAGACCGGCACCGTCTTCCGCCCGGGAGCCGACGGCCAGGTCAGGGAATACCTCGCCGTCGCCGCCGTCGCCCTCGCCGAGCCCGCGCGCCGGTCCTGGCTGGCGCGCCCGGCGCCCGACCTCTTCTCCGCCAAGCGCCTGGTGACCGACCTCGCCCTCGCCGCCGGCATCGCCGCCTCCCGTCTCTCCTGGGTTCCGGCCGCCTCGGGGCTCTGGCAGGCCGGCCACGCCGCCGAGCTCGCCGACCGCGGCCGCGCCGCCCTTGGCGGCTGCGGCCTGCTCGACCTTCGCTGGACCCGCGGGCTGGACATCCGCGGCCCGGTTGTCGCCGCCGAGATCCTCCTCCCCCGCGCCGCGCTCGCCGCCCGCAAGCCCGCCCGGCTCGAGCCCTTCAGCAACCAGCCGCCGGTGGCCCGCGACATCGCCCTCGTCGTGCCCCTCGCGGTCGGCGCCGGCGAGGTCCTCGAGCGCCTGCGCCAGGCCGCCGCCAAGGCCGCCGGCAAGGACATCGCGTTGGAGTCCGTCACCTGCTTCGACGTCTTCGCCGGCGACGGGCTGCCCGAGGGCGCCCGCTCCCTCGCCTTTGAGATCACCCTCCGGCACGCCGCCCGCACCCTCGCCGAGGCCGAGGTCGCCGCCGTGCTCGACCAAGTCGCCTTGGCCGCCGGCAAGTCCGGCTGGACCGTCCGCCGCTGAAGGATGCCGAAGGGCCTCGACATCGACCACGTCGCCCGGCTCGCCCGGCTCAGCCTCGCCCCCGAGGAGCGCGAGCGCTACGCCGCCCAGCTCGGGCAGGTGCTCGGCCACTTCGCCGCGCTCGCCTCGATGGGCGCGGGACCCGCCGACGCCGGGCTGCGCGCCCCCGTCGCCGACGCCTCGCTGCGCGCCGACCAGCCCGGCCAGCCCCTCCCTCCCACCGACTTCCTGCGCAACGCGCCGGCTTCGCGCGACGGCCAGGTCGCCGTCCCCCGCGTCGTCGACGACGCCTCCTGAGCCATGGCCGAGCCGCTCCACACCCTCGGCGCCGCCGAGCTCGGCCGCAGGCTCGCCTCGCGCGACCTCACCTCGCGCGCCCTCGCCGAGGCCCTCCTCGCCCGCGCCGCCTCCCGGCGCGAGCTCGGCGCCTTCAATTCCCTCGACGCCGACGACCTTCTCCGCCAGGCCGACGCCGCCGACGCCCGCCGCGCGGGCGGCCGCTCCCTCGGGCCCCTCGACGGCATCCCCGTCGCCATCAAGGACAACATCGCCGTGCGCGGCCAGCCCCTCACCTGCTCGAGCCGCATGCTCGCCGGCTACGTCTCGCCCTACGACAGCGCCGTCGCCGAGCGGCTGCGCGCCGCGGGCGCCCTGCTCATGGGGCGCCTCAACATGGACGAGTTCGCCATGGGCTCCTCGACCGAGACCTCGGCCACCGGCCTGGCGCGCAACCCCTGGGACCCCGCGCGCACCCCGGGCGGCTCCTCGGGCGGCAGCGCCGCCTGCCTCGCCTCCGGCCAGGCCCCGCTGGCGCTCGGTTCCGACACCGGGGGCTCCATCCGCCAGCCCGCCTCCCACTGCGGCCTGGTCGGCCTCAAGCCCACCTACGGCCTGGTCTCCCGCCACGGCCTCGTCGCCTTCGCCTCGTCCCTCGACCAGATCGGCCCGATGGCTCGCTCGGTCGATGATTGCGAGCTGCTGCTCGCCGCCCTCGCGGGCCCCGACGCGCGCGACATGACCTGCCTTGCGGCCGACGCGCGCGCCCCGCGCGTCCTCCCCGCCGACCGCAAGCCGCGCCTCGGCGTGCCCCGCGCCCTCCTCGAGGGGGTCGCCCCCGGCGTCCGCAAGGCCTTCGACGACGCCCTCGGGGTCTACCGCGCCGAGGGGTGCGAGCTGGTCGACGTCGACCTTCCCTCCGCCGCCCTCGCCGTGCCCGCCTACTACGTCGTGGCCACCGCGGAGGCCTCGTCCAACCTCGCCCGCTACGACGGCATCCGCTACGGCCACCGCGCCGCGCGCGACGGCGACATCGTCGCCCTCATGTCCCAGTCCCGCGCCGAGGGCTTCGGCGCCGAGGTCAAGCGGCGCATCCTCCTCGGCACCTTCGTCCTCAGCGCCGGGTTCGCCGACGCCTATTACGGCAAGGCCCTCGCCGCCCGCGCCCGCATCCGCGAGGAGTACCTCGGCGCCCTCGCGCGCGTCGACGCGCTCGCCACCCCCACCGTGCCCAGCTCCGCCTTCCGCCTCGGCGAGAAGGCCGCCGACCCGCTCCAGATGTACCTGGAGGACCTCTTCACCATCCCCGCCAACCTCGCGGGCCTGCCCGCCCTCTCCGTCCCCTCCGGCCTCGACGGCGCGCTTCCCGTCGGCCTCCACCTCGTGGGTCCCCCGCTCGGCGAGGGGCTCCTCCTCGGCCTCGCCCGGCGCCTCGAGCGCGCCACGGGCCTCGCCCACCGCGTCGCCCAGCCATGAGCAACCCGCGCGAGGCCTGGGAGGTCGTCATCGGCCTGGAGGTGCACGTCCAGCTCCGCACCGCGGCCAAGGTGTTCTCGCCCGCGCCCTGGGGCTTCGGCGCCGAGCCCAACTCCCACATCGACCCCGTCTCGCTCGGCCTCCCGGGCAGCCTTCCCGTGGTCAACCTCGCCGCCCTCGAGCAGGCCATCCGCCTCGGCCTGGCGGTCGACGCCGAGATTCCCGAGGTCTGCGCGTGGGACCGGAAGAACTACTTCTATCCCGACAATCCCAAGAACTACCAGCTGACCCAGATGGCCCGCCCCGTCGTGGTCGGCGGCTCGGTGGAGATCGAGCTTCCCGGCGCCTCCCGCAACGTGATGGGCGAGCACCGCCGCGTCCGGCTGCACCACGCCCACCTCGAGGAGGACGTCGGCAAGCTCAGCCACGCCGCGGGCGGCTCGCTCGTCGACTACAACCGCGCCGGCGTCCCCCTGCTCGAGATCGTCACCGAGCCCGACCTGCGCTCGGCCGCCGAGGCCGAGGCCTTCCTGCGCGCCCTCCACGCGCTGGTCACGCAGGCGGGGATCTCGGACGCCGACATGGAGAAGGGCCAGCTGCGCTGCGACGCCAACGTCTCCCTCCGCCGCCCCGGCGCCCCCCTTGGCACCCGCACCGAGACCAAGAACCTCAACTCCATCTCCGGGGTCCGCGCCGCCATCGAGGCCGAGGTCGTCCGCCAGGCCCGCGAGCTCGAGGCCGGCCGCCCCGTCGTCCAGGAGACGCGCGGCTGGAACGCCGAGGCCGGCCGCGGCTATGTCCTCCGCGACAAGGAGGACGCGCAGGATTACCGCTACTTCCCCGATCCCGACATCCCCCCGGTCGCCATCGACCGCGCCCGCGTCGAGCGGCTTCGCGCCGGCCTCCCCGAGCGCCCCTTCGACCGCCAGCGCCGCTACCTCGCCGACCTCGGCCTGCCTTACACGGCGGCCAGCGTGCTCGTCGCCGACCTCGCCCTCGCCCTCT
Organism: Verrucomicrobiota bacterium; assembly: GCA_030831965.1. Classification (GTDB taxonomy): domain Bacteria; phylum Verrucomicrobiota; class Verrucomicrobiia; order Opitutales; family UBA953; genus UBA8828. The sequence goes on along the minus strand of JAURJZ010000078.1, from coordinate 19,834 downwards.
GGTTCGAGGAGGCCGTCGCGGCCCACCCGGCCAACCCGGTCGGCATCGCCAACCTCGTCGCCAACGACCTCCTCCGCGAGCTGGCGGCCTCGGCCCAGCCCGGCGAGGCCGCGCCCCCCGCGCCGGCCGGCCTCGCCGGCTGCAAGGTGCGCCCCGCCGCCCTCGCCGAGCTGGTCCGGCTGACCGACGCCGGCGCGATCTCCAAGCAGCAGGCCCGCGAGGTGCTCGCCGAGATGTTCCTCACCGGACAGGCGCCCGCCGCCATCGTCGGGGCCCGCGGCCTCGCCCAGAACAGCGACGCCGGCGAGCTCGAGCGGGTCGTGCGCGAGGTCGTCGCCGACCCCGCCTTCGCCAAGTCGCTGGCCGAGTTCCGCGCCGGCAACGCCAAGGCGATCAACGCGCTCAAGGGTCCCATCATGAAGCGCACGCAGGGCAAGGCCAACCCGGCGCTGGTCGACGAGATCCTCCGCCGCGTCCTCTCATGACGGGTCCCCGCGAGCCCTCGCCCTGGGAGGCCGGCCGCCGCGCCGCCGGCGACGTGGCCCTTCCCGCCAGCCTCGTCCTGCTCGCCGCCCTCGCCCTCGTCATCGCCTACCACCATGTGCCCGCCGTCGGCCAGGCGCTCGACCGCCTCGGCGCCCTCAGCCGCTCGGGCGGGCTCGCCTTCGCCGCCGGCCTGACCGCCCTCACCGCCGGGCTCATCCCGTGGCTCCTCCGCATGGCGACGCCCTCCCTCCGGCCCGCGCATCCCTGGAAGGACCTGCTGCACAGCCTGGTCTGGTGGTCCCTGATGGGCGTCGTGGTGAGCAGCTTCTACCGCCTGCTGACCGCCGCCTTCGGCGACCAGCCCGGCCCGGGCGTCGTGGCGCTCAAGGTGCTCATCGACGGAACCCTCTTCACGACGCTCGTCGGGTCCCCGGGCAACGCCCTCTCCCACCTTTGGAAGGACCTCGGCTGGGACCTTTCCGAGCTGCGCCGGCATCTCCGGCCAGGCTGGTACCGGCGCATCGTGGTCCCCAATCTCCTGCCCAACTGGGTGGTCTGGGTTCCCGGCGCCGCCATCTTCTACAGCCTGCCGCTCGACCTCCAGCTGCCGGTGGCCAACGGCATCGGCTGCTGCTGGGCCCTCCTCTGCGTGCGAATCGCCGCCCATTCCTCGGGCGCCGACCCCGTTTCGGCCTCCTCCCATCCCTCGGCTTGAATCCCGGCCCGCCGCGGGCGAGGATGCCCGTCCGTGCCCGACCTTCTCGGCGAGACGACGCCCGGCGCCGCCGAGGTGGTGCCCCTTGACGGGGGCTCGCGCGCCTACACCTACGCCGTCCCCCGCTCGCTCCTGGCGACCCTCCGGGTCGGCCACCTGGTCCGCGTCCCCCTCGGCAACCGCGTCCGCCTCGGCGTCGTCTGGCGCTGCCCCGCCGACCCCCCGGAAGGCACCCGGCTCCGGCCCATCGCCAGCCTCGAGCATGAGCAGCCGGTCCTGACACCCGATGTCTGCCGGCTGGCCGAGTGGATGGCCGAGTACTACGGCTGCAGCTTCAACTCCGTCCTCGAGACCGTCCTCCCCTCGGCGGTGCGCACCGGCGTGCGCCCGGTGCTGCGGCGGATGCTGACCTTGGCGCGGAGGCCCTCCGACGAGGACCTGGCGGCCCTTCGCCGCCGCGCGCCCAAGCAGGCCCTGCTCGTCGACTTCCTCGCCGCCCAGCCCGGGCCCGTCGAGCGCAACAAGGCCGCCGAGGGGCTTGGCATCGGCCAGTCGGCCGTCGACGGCCTCCTCGCCAAGGGCATCGCCGCCGAGGAGGCCAAGGTCCTCCTGCGCACCGCCTACGACGACCCCTTCGCCGAGGCCGAGTCCGTCCCCTCCGCCGGCCCGGCCCTCAATCCCGACCAGGCCGCCGCCGTGGCCTCCGTCGCCGCCAGCCTCGACCGGCGCCAGTTCCGCGCCCACCTGCTCTTCGGCGTGACCGGCTCCGGCAAGACCGAGGTCTACATCAACCTGATCCGCAAGGTCGTCGCCGAGGGCGGCTCCGCCCTCTTCCTCGTCCCCGAGGTCGCGCTCACCCCCCAGACCGTCGGCCGCCTGCGCTCGCGCCTCGCCGACCTCGGCGCCCAGGTGGTCGTCTGGCACAGCCATCTCTCCGCCGGCGAGCGCTTCGACGCCTGGATGGCCATGGCGCTCGGGCAGGCCCGCGTCGTGGTCGGCGCCCGCTCGGCCGTCTTCGCGCCCCTGCCGGACCTGCGCCTGGTGGTCGTCGACGAGGAGCACGAGCCCTCCTTCAAGCAGTCCGAGACGCCGCTCTACCACGGGCGCGACGTCGCCGTGATGCGCGCCAAGATCCTCGGCGCCGCCTGCGTGCTGGGATCCGCCACGCCCTCGCTCGAGACCTGGGCCAACGCCCAGGCCGGCCGCTACACCCTCGACCGCCTGCCCAGCCGGGTCGACGACCGCTCGCTCCCCGCCTTCCGCATCGTGGACATGCGCCGCGAGGCCCTCCACGCCAAGGGCGTCCCCCTCCTCTCGCGCGAGCTGGTCGACGGCCTCCGCGACCGCCTGGCCAAGGGCGAGCAGGCCATCCTCTTCCTCAACCGCCGCGGGCACTCCCGCGCCCTCGTCTGCCCGTCCTGCGGCGTGTCCGCGCCCTGCCCGCACTGCAGCGTGCCCCTGACCCTCCACCGGACCGACCAGACCGTCCGCTGCCACCTCTGCGACCACCGCGCGCCCGCCCCCCAGGCCTGCCCGGCCTGCCGCTCGCCCGACATCCGCTGGAAGGGCCATGGCACGCAGCGCGCGGAGGAGGTCGTCGCCCAGCTCTTCCCGCGGGCGCGGATGGCGCGGATCGACGCCGACACCATGTCGCGCAAGCACCTCTTCCGCCAGGTGCTCTCCGATTTCCGGGCCGGCCGGCTCGACCTTCTCCTCGGCACGCAGATGATCGCCAAGGGCCTCGACTTCCCCCGCGTCACCCTCGTCGGGATCCTCGACGCGGACCTCTCCCTCCAGATGCCGGATTTCCGGGCCGCCGAGCGCACCTTCCAGCTCCTCACCCAGGTCGCCGGCCGGGCGGGGCGGGGCGCCCTCGAGGGCGCCGTGGTCGTCCAGACCTTCCAGCCCGCCTCCGACCCCATCCAGTTCGCCAAGCGCTGCGACTACGAGGGCTTCGCCGCCGCCGAGACCGGGCGCCGGAAGGAGTTCGGCTACCCGCCCGGCCGGCACCTCATCCGCCACCTCTTCCGGGGACGCGATCCCGAGAAGGTGGCCTTCATCGCCGAGCGCTGGGTGCGCGAGGTCGAGCGCGAGCTCCCCGGCGCCGCCGAGATCCGCGGCCCGACCGACTGCCCCGTCGCCCGCATCCAGGAGCTCCACCGCCAGCACGTCTGGTACCTCGTGCCAGCCGTGGCGCCCTTCCTCCGCAAGCTCGCGCCCCTGCGCGAGCGCCTGCTGCGCGACGACTCGGTGGCCGACATCCTCGACGTCGACGCCCTGGATTGCGGCTGAGGCCGGCTAAGGAAAAGGTGGCGGACGATGCGGAAGTGGCGGAGGTCGCGGAGGCGAGGGAGGGGGGCCGAGGGACTCGAAGGATACGATGGAGGCGAAGGAGGCGAAGGATGTGAAGGCAGATGCGGCGATGCTGGCGACCGGTGGCAGAACCCTGCAGGTTACCTCCTCAGGCGCACTGACTCCCGTGCCCCTGCGCAGCTGTGCCGCCGTGCCCCCAGGCCTCCCGCAGGGAGGCCCTTACAGCCACTTCTTGCGACGGAACCAGAGCAGCATGCCGACGGTGAAGGCGCCCATGCCGCCCAGCACCCAGAAGTAGCCGTTGGCCGTCCGCAGCTCGGGCATGTTGTCGAAGTTCATCCCGTAGATGCCCACCACGAAGGTGAGGGGGATGAAGATGGACGACATCACGGTCAGGACGCGCACGATCTCGCTCGTCTTGCGCTCCTGCAGCGTGTGGTGGTATTCCTGCAGCTCCTGGAGGATGGTGCGGGCGTGCTCGATGCGGTCGCCGGCCCGGATGGCGTGGTCGTAGAGGTCGCGGAAGAACATGTCCATGGTCGGCGGCAGCAGGCCGTGCTCGTAATGCTCGAGCACGCTGACCATGTCCTTGAGGGGGAGGGCGAGCCGGCTCAGCCGCACGATGACGCGCTTGAGCCGGTAGACCTCGTCGAGGTTCAGGCCGCGGCCCACGCCCAGGGCCTCCTCCTCGAGCTCGATCAGGGCGTCCTCGATCTCCTCGGTCTGGACAAGCAGTCGGTCGACCAGGGTGTCGAGCAGGGCGTAGAGAAGGTAGCCCGGACCCCACTTGCGGATGCCGCCCTTGTTCTCGGCGATGCGGCGCTCGACCGCGCCGAAGACGGGGTCGTCGGTCTCGTGGAACGAGAGGAGGAAGCCCGGCCCGGCCACGAGCGAGATCTGCTGGCCGCGGGGGGTGTCCTCGGTCACGCCGACCCGCACCGCGCGGGCGATGGCGAGCACCTGGTCGCCGTACTGCTCGAACTTGGGCCGGGAGGCGGCGGTCAGCACGTCCTCCTGGGCGAGCATCGGCACGTCGAAGAAGGCGCCGACCACGTGCACCACCTGGGGGTCGGTGATGCCCAGCACCTGGATCCAGACGACGCCGGGCTGGCCCACCAGCTTGCCCACCGAGTCGAGGTCGGTGAACTCCGTCGTGCGCACGGAGGCCTCGTCGTAGCAGATGGCGCGGAAGCGGGTCGGACCCTGGCTCTCGAACGGCGAGGCGGCCGGCAGCTGGCCGGGAGCGCGGCCGATCTCGCTCTCCTCGAACGCGGCCTCCCCGGGCAGGGGCTTGTGGTCGCCGCGAAGCCCGAGCCTCGCGCGCAGCTGGGCCAGCCTCTCCTCCATGAACTTGCGGGAGCGAAGCGTCGCCTCCTGGCGCTGCTGGGAGCGTTCCATCCCGCAGGGTAGCCCGCGGGGCCGGAGGGTGTCAACCGCCGGGCTCCTGCGGGCCCGGCCTGGCGCCCATGGGCGGGCCCGGCGGCCCCGCCGGCCGCCGGGGGTCCTGTCCCAGCCCGGGCTGCGTCAGGATGGCGGCGCGGGCGGGGTCGATGAGGCCCCCGCGGGTCGGCGGGGTGACGACCACCGAGCCGTCGGCCTGCGAGCGGATGCGCGTGCCGTCCGATCCCTGCCAGCTGCCGTCGGCCAGGCGGCGGAGCGTGACGCCGTCGGACGTCCGCATCGACCCGTCGGCCAGGCTGCGGACGCTCTGCCCGTCGGAAAAGCGCACCGAGCCGTCGGCCATCCGGCGGGCGGTCGGCCCCTCGGAGGAGCGGACGGAGCCGTCGGCCCCGCGCCGCAGGACCTCCCCGTCGGATCCCCGCAGGGAGCCGTCGGCGGACTTCCGGTAGGTGGTGGGCCGGCTGGGTCGCGCCTCTCCCTCCGGCTGGCGCGGGGCCGCGGGGGCGGCCGCGGCGGCGGCGAGGAGAAGGCAGGGCAGGAGGCGGGTCATCGCTCCTCCGTCCGCGCGCGGGCCTTGCCGTTGCGCCGGCCGTCCTTGCCGATGCCGTGGGGGTCGACCTTTCCCTGGCGGACCTTCTGGAAGAGGTTGTTCGAGTTGGTCACCCCGAGGCAGAAGAAGGCCGCGGCCAGGTCGTCCACCCGGTTGGCCGGGATCAGGCCGGCGTTGTGCAGCCAGGTCGCCAGGCTCTGGTGGAAGCTGCCCGGGGAGATCTCCAGCTTGTCCCCGCCGTAGCGGAGCCAGAAGTCGGCCCGGCGGTCGAGCCGGCAGTTGCAGCGGCGGCGGTGGATGGCGCGGATCTCGTCGAGGAAGGGGCAGGCGGCGGCCTTGGAGGGGCGGGGCTTGGGCATGGGCGCGAAAGGCGGTGAATCAACCCCCGGCCAATAATTCTTCAACAGGATAAATATAAATATGTGTTTTAACATATTATTATAAAAAAAAGGGGGGGCCGCGGGCGCGCCCGGCCGTCGCCGGGGGCGGGCTTGGCCGATCCTCCGGTGGTGGTCGCGACAGGACTCGAACCTGTGACATCCACAATGTGAATGTGGCGCTCTAACCAACTGAGCTACGCGACCGGCTCACCGGAGGGCGGAGGCAAGCGGACGCCGCGCCCGGGGGCAAGGAAAAGCCGTCAGTCCCCGCCCGGGCCGGCCGCCGCCGCCTCGTCGTCCCCCGCCTCGTAGCGGGCGATCCAGGCCCGGGACCATGGGGTGAAGTCGCCCGCCTCGAGATGGGCCCTGGCCTGCGCCATCAGGTCCTGGAAGAAGTGCAGGTTGTGCAGGCTCAGGAGGGTGCCCCCCAGCGTCTCGCCGGCGTGGTGGAGGTGGCGCAGGTAGGCCCGGGTGAACCGGCGGCAGGCCAGGTTGTCCAGGCCCTCGACGAGGGGGCGGTGGTCGTCCCTGAACCGCCGGTTGCCGATGTTGACCGTGCCGTCGGGCGTGAAGGCGCAGCCGTGACGGGCCAGGCGGGTGGGCATGACGCAGTCGAACATGTCGGCGCCGAGGGCGATCATCCGGAGCAGCTGGGTCGGGGTGCCCACGCCCATCACGTAGCGGGGCTTGCCGGCGGGCAGCCGGGGGGCGGCGATGCCGACCTGGCGGAGCATCTCCTCCTCGGGCTCGCCCACGGAGACGCCGCCGATGGCGTGGCCGGGGAAGCCGAGGGCCCCGAGCTCCTCGGCGCAGCGGATGCGCAGGTCCTCGAAGACGGAGCCCTGGTTGATGGCGAAGAGGTGGCGACCCGAGGCGAGGAAGCCGGTGTCCTCGGCGAGGCGGAGCATCTGGCGGGCCCAGCGCAGGGTGCGGTCGACGGCGACCTCGCAGGCGGCGCGGTCGCAGGGCCAGGGGGGGCACTCGTCGAGGACCATGGCGATGTCGGACCCCAGCGCGTCCTGGATGCCGAGGCAGTCGCGCACGTCGAGGAAGAGCGGCGAGCCGTCGAGGTGGGACTGGAAGCGGATGCCCTCGTCGGTCACGGTGCGGAGCTTGGCGAGGGAGAAGACCTGGAAGCCCCCGCTGTCGGTCAGGATCGGCCCGTCCCATCCCATGAACCGGTGCAGGCCGCCCGCGGCCCGGACCACCTCCCGCCCGGGTCGGAGGTTGAGATGGTAGGTGTTGCCGAGGAGGATCTGGGCGCCGGTGTCCGCGACCTGGTCGGGGGTGAGGCCCTTCACCGTGCCCTGGGTTCCCACGGGCATGAAGACGGGGGTCTGGACGGTCCCGTGGTTGGTGCGGAGCTCGCCGCGGCGGGCCGCCGAGGCGGGGTCGGTGGCCAGCAGCCGGAAATCGCTCATCGGCGCTCCGGCAGGAACTCCAGCTCCCGGCCGCGCGGCGCGTCCTCGCGGAGCCGGCCGGACTCCCAGGCCACGTGGCCGTTGACCAGGGTCATCTCCACGGTCGAGCCGAAGGCGTGGCCCTCGAGGGGGGACCAGCCGCACTTGTAGAGCAGGCTGCCGCGCGTGACCGGCGTGGGCTTGGCCGGGTCGACCAGCACCAGGTCGGCCCACATGCCCGGCCGGATGAAGCCGCGGTCGACGACGCCGAAGAGCTCGGCCGGGGCGTGGCAGGAGCGCGTGACGAGGGTCTCGAGGGCGAGCGCTCCCTGCTTCCAGAGGTCGAGCTGGATGAGCAGGCTGTGCTGGACCAGGGGCAGTCCGGACGGCGCCTTGAAGTAAGGCTGCGCCTTCTCCTCGGCGGTGTGGGGCGCGTGGTCGGTGGCGATGACGTCGATGCGGCCCTCGGCCACCGCGCGGCGGATGGCCGCCCGGTCCGCCGGCTCCTTGATCGAGGGGTTGCACTTGATGCGGTTGCCCAGGGCGGCGTAGTCGCGGTCGTCGAACCAGAGGTGGTGGACGCAGGCCTCGGCGGTGACGCGCTTGCCCCTGACCGGACCGGGGGCGAAGAGCGAGGCCTCCTCGGCGGTGGTCAGGTGCAGGACGTGCAGCCGGGCGTTGGTCCGCCGGGCCAGGTTGATGGCGAGGAGGGTCGACTTGTAGCAGGCCTCGCGCCCCCGGATGCGGGCGTGCTCGGCGGCCGGCACGTCCTCGCCCCAGCGGGCCCGCGCCCCCGCCTCGGCCGCCCTCACCATGGGGTTGTCCTCGCAGTGGGTGGCGATGGGCACGGGGGATTTCGCGAAGATGCGCTCGAGGGCGGCCGGCTCGTCGACAAGCAGGTCGCCGGTGGAGGAGCCCATGAAAATCTTCACGCCGCAGACGCGGCGGGTTTCGAGCCGCTGGATCTCCTCGAGGTTGTGGGGCGTGGCGCCGAGGAAGAACGAGAAGTTGGCGGGGGAGACGGCGGCGGCGCGGGCGAACTTGGCGTCAAGGGCCTGGCGCGAGACCGTGTTGGGCACGGTGTTGGGCATCTCCATGAACGAGGTCACCCCGCCCGCCACCGCCGCGCGCGACTCGGTGGCGATCTCGCCCTTGTGGGTGAGGCCGGGCTCGCGGAAGTGCACCTGGTCGTCGATCAGGCCGGGCAGGAGGAGCTTGCCCCGGGCGTCGATCTCGCGGTCGGCCCCGCCGGTGACCGGCCCGATGTCGGCGATGCGCCCGTCGCGCACGAGCACGTCCGTCACGCGGCGCTTGCCGTCGGTGACCACCTCGGCGTCTCGGAAGAGCAGGGATCCCATGCGCCTATCCGAGCCCAACGGCCGGGGATAGGCAAGCGGGAGCGGACGGGTTCAGAGGACGGTGCCCTCGGGCCGGACGACCCCTTGGGGGTTCATGTCCTGACCGTTGACGCGGAAGTGGAACACGCCGTTGGCGTCGAACTCGCGCTCGTATTCGACGATTTGCTTCTTTTCCCCGGGGTAGAGGCGGTTCTTGAGGTCGACCAGGTCGCGGACGAGCTTGCGGCACTCCTCGGGGGGCGGGGCGACGATCTCCTTGGTCGCCGGGTGCCGGAGCGTCGAGATGACCTTGAAGGCCTCCTCCTCGCCCTCGGGGCCCTTGATGGCCGCGTTCCACATCAGCTGGGAGATGTTGGTGGCGCCGATGATGGCCTGGCGGTTCTCGTGCACCGCCTTGGGCCCGACCGGCTTGGCGTCGATCAGCCCCTTGAGCAGGCCGGTCTCCATGGTGTAGCGCTTCCACTTCTCGCCCAGCTCGATGTCGTGCCGGATGCGGAAGCCGGGCTTGTCCTCGCGGGGCAGGGGGGCCTTGGGCACGAAGCCGATGGGCTTGGGGCTGCGGTTGCCGAAGGCGCCGACGGTGCGTTTGCGGGAACGGGGGGCGGACATGGGGGCGGGCTCCCAGCAAACCCAGCCCCGCTCCCGGGGCAAGGCGGATTGAGATCCGACCCGCCCGCAAAATTGTCTTTAGGACGCCCGCCGTCCCGCCCATGCTCGCCCCCACCTCCGTGGCCGACTACAGCAAGATCCTCGCCGCCCATCGCCGCAACCAGCTGGCCGAGCCCATCGCCCTCCCGCGGGGCACGCACCGGTTCTTCTCCACCGAGCTCCTGCCCCTGCCGGTCGAGAGGGTCTTTCCCTTCTTCTCCGACGCGCGGAACCTCGAGGCGATCACCCCGCCCGAGCTCAGGTTCCGCATCCTCACGCCCACCCCGATCGAGATGCGCGAGGGCGCGCTGATCGACTATCGCCTCAGTCTGCACGGCCTCGGTTTCCGCTGGCGCACGCGCATCGCCCACTGGGATCCGCCGCACGGCTTCGTGGACGAGCAGCTGAAGGGTCCCTATGCCTTCTGGCACCACACGCACAACTTCTACGACGAGGGCGGGCGGACGCGCATGGACGACGAGGTCCTGTACCGGCTGCCGCTCTGGCCGCTGGGCGAGGTCGCCTATCCCTGGGTCTCGCGCCAGGTCGACCGCATCTTCGCCTACCGCCGCCGCAGGATCCGCCAGCTGCTCGGGCTGGCCTGAGGCTCAGCGCGCCCGCGGCGGGAACTCGGCCTCGCGGCGCCCCGCCCAGCCGATGCCGCGGAGGAGCAGCTCGCGCACGTCCGGCCGGGAGAAGTTCGCGTAGCGGTGGCCGGGCACGAAGACGAAGGCGCGCTGGGCGCCGGGCCTCTCGTACGCCCACACCTGGGGCTGGGATTCGAAGCCGTCGCCCCGGCGCCTGGGCGTGGGCGCCGTCGCCACCACCTGGATGTCGGGCCTGAGGTCGAGGTCGTAGTAAATCTCGTCGTCCATGCCGAAGTCCGCCACGCCCTTGCCGAGGGCGTGGCCGTGGGCGGCGAGGGCGAGCTCCATGGGTCCCTCGCGCCAGCGCGTGACCCTCGGGCGCCAGACGCCCCCGACCAGGTCCTTGACCGCGTCCAGGCCCGCCGTGTGGTTGGCGGCGATGCCGGCGTGGATGACGACGATGCCCCCGCCGCGCCGGGCGAACGCCTCGAGCCGGCCGCGCTCCGCGTCGTCCATGTCCGCGCCGCACTGGCGGTGGATGACGACCACGTCCGCCCGCGCCAGCTCCTCCGCCGTCGGCGGCAGGTCGCTCCCGCCCGCCTGCGCGCCGAGCGAGCGCAGCAGCGGGGGCCAGTCCCGCAGGAACGCCGGATGGTCGTGGCAGCCCGGGCCGTGGCTCTTGGGTCCCGAGCGGATGTGCACGCGGAGCGGCTCGGCGGCCCCGGGCGACAGGGGCGCCAGGGCGGCCAGCAGGAGGAGAAGGGGGCGCATGGAGTGTCAGACCCCGAGCAGCCCGGGGAGTTCGGCGAAGGAGCGGATGAAGGCGTCGGCCCCGGCCTTGACCTTCGGCCGCTCCGCGAAGCGCCCGAACCCTATCACCCGGTCGGCGTCGCCCCTCACCTCCAGGTCGCTGGCGCCGTCGCCGACCATGACCACCTCCACCGCGCCCAGCTCGGCGCGGAGGCGGCGGGCGACGGCGTTCTTGCCGCGCGAGCGGCAGGTCGGGGCGGATTCGTCGAAGCCGGCGTAGGCGCCGTTGGCGGCGAAGCGCAGTCCGACCGCCTCGACCCTCTCAATGCCGAGGGAGCGGGCGAGGGGCAGGATGGCCTCGGTGAAGCCGCCGCTGACGATCGCGACCTGCCAGCCGGCCGCGCGGATGCGGCGCAGGGCCTCCGCCGCGTCGGGCTCGACCGTGGCGAGGTACCTGGTCGCGATGGTCTCGACCTCCGACCGGGTCGGCCGGATGAGCTCGAGCCGCCGGGCGAACACGGTCTCGAGGGGCGTGCCGCCGTCCATCGCCTCGTTGGTCATGCGCTCGACCTCGGCAAAGACCGCCGGGCCGCGCAGGCGTCCGAGCTCGTCGATGCCCTCCACGGCGGAGAGCGTCGAGTCGCAGTCGATCAGCAGCAGGCGGGCCATCCCCGCCGATGAAGGGCAAGCCCGCCCCGGACGAAAGGCCAAAAGCGGGCGACCCCGGGGACGGGGGCCCGGATGCCGCCCTTGCCTGCGCCCCTCGGCGGTTGGGCGAGGTTTTGGTTTCACCCGACCGTCGGCTCGCCCTAGCGTGCCTCCCGATGCCGACCCTCGCCGCCCTCCTCCTGCTTGCCGCCGGCGCCGAGCCCCCCGCGAGGTCGCCGCACGCCAAGGTCGACCTGTTGGCGGAGGGCAGGGCCGGCCGCTGGGAGGTGCATCTCAACCCGAGGGGCGACGCGGTCGATGCTCCCGCGTCGGTCTTCGCCTTTCAGCCCGACGGCACCCTGCGCGTCAGCGGCAAGGGCTACGGGGCGGTCACCTCCCGGGACGCTTGGCGGGACTATCATCTCGTGGTCGAGTACCGATGGGGCGACGCGCAGTGGGGCAAGGCCGCCGGCAGGGCGCGCAATTCCGGCGTGCTGGTCCACGCCCGCGGTCCGCAGGGAGGGCGCCGCGGCTCCTGGATGGCGAGCATCGAGGCGGAGATCATCGAGGGCGCGGTCGGCGACCTCCTGCTGCTGTCCGGATTGACCGCGGACGGCAAGCCGACCGAGCCGCCGCTGCCGGTGAGCCTGGTCGGCGAGGCGCGGCGCGAGGGGCGCGAGCTTTATTGGAAGGAGGGCGGCGAGAGGATTCCCTTGGTTGACAAGGGGCGCGTCAACTGGTCGCGGCGCGACCCGGCCTGGCGCAGCGTGGCCGGCTTCCGCGGGCGCGAGGATGTCGAGCCGACCCATGGCCGCTGGGGCCGGCTCGAGGTCGTGGCCCGCTCCGACACGCTTGAGTTCCGCGTCAACGGCGTCGTCGTCAACCGCGCCGTTGAGTGCCGCCCGTCCGCCGGCCGCATCCAGCTGCAGTCCGAGGGGTCCGAGATCCATTTCCGCCGGTGGGAGCTTCACCCGCCGGGCTCCTTCGGGGAGAAATGGACGGGCGACTGAGCCGTTCCCCGGGAACCCCGCTCGCCCCAAGGCAGTCCTAGTCGGGTCATGCTTACCCAAGCCCCTCCGGGCTGGGTCGCGGCCGTCCTGGCCGCCGCCCTGCTCGCCGCCGAGTCCCCGCCGGGGGGACTCCCTCCCGAGCCTGTTCCCCAGGCTGTCACCGCGCGGATCGACCTCATCCAGACCTTCCGCGACGGCGGGATGTCGGTCCATCTCAACCCCAAGGCCGACATCATCGACGACCCCAAGGAGGTCTTCAGCGTCACGCCCGAGGGCCAGCTGCGCGTCAGCGGCAAGGGCTACGGCGGCCTCACCACCAAGGCCGCCTACAGGGACTACCACCTGGTCTGCGACTACAAGTGGGGCGAGAAGACCTGGGGCAAGCGCGAGAAGGCCAGCCGCGACAGCGGCGTGCTCGTCCACTGCTTCGGCCCCGAGGGCGCCAACGGCGGCGCCTGGATGGCCAGCCATGAGGCCCAGATCATCGAGGGCGGCACCGGGGACTACCTCGCCCTCACCTCCAAGGCGCCCGACGGCACCGTGCTGCAGGTCTCGGCCATGATGGAGGCCGTGCGGCCCAAGGGCCGCGGGGGCTTGGTCTGGGTGCCCGACGCTCCCCGGGTCAAGGTCGGCGGCGGCCGGGTCGACTGGCAGTTCCGCGACCCCGCCTGGCGCGACGTGCGCGGCTTCCGCGGCAAGGCCGACGTCGAGTCGCCCTACGGCGAATGGACCCGCCTCGAGGTCATCGCCAAGGGCGACACCCTGGAGTTCCTCGTCAACGGCGTCCTCGTCAACCGCGCCTTCGAGTGCAAGCCCGCCGCCGGGCGCATCCTGCTCCAGACCGAGGCCGCCGAGATGTTCGTGCGCCGCTACGAGCTTCACCCCCTCGGCGGCTTCAAGGAGGCCTGGCCGGCCGCCAAGCCGGGCAAGGACGCCGGGGCGCGCCATGCGCCCGACGGCGCGCCGCCGCACGTGGCGCGTCCGCTTGAGATGCGCGCCGCGCCCGGCGCCTCGGCCGGCCCCGTGCCGCCCCATGCCGCCCCCGAGGGCTTCGAGCTGATCCGCGCCGACCACGCCGGCATGGTCGCGCACCCGACCCTCGGTTGCGTCGACCCCCGCGGGCGCCTCTTCGTCGGCGACTCTCCCGGCACCGCCTGGGGCGCCTCGCAGCACGAGCGGGCCAAGGCCGGGCGCATCGTGATGATGGAGGACCGGGACGCCGACGGCGTCTTCGACCGCAGCACGGTCTTCGCCGACGGGCTGACCGTGCCCAAGGGAGGCTGCTGGCTCGGGGACAGCCTCTACGTCGCCTCGCCCCCGGGCATCTGGAAGCTCACCGACGCCGACGGGGATGGCTTCGCGGAATCCCGCAAGCTCATGGTCGGCGGCTTCAAATGGACCGCCAACGGCGCCGACGTCCACGGCCCGTGGATCCATCCCGACGGCCGCCTCTACTGGACCCACGGCCGCAAGGGGCACGAGGTGCGGCAGGCCGACGGCACCCCCGTGCACTCCGGCCTCCACAGCGGTCTCTGGTCGATGAACCCCGACGGATCCGACATCCGCTGGCACGCGCTCGCCGCGGCCGACAACCCCACCGGCCTCGCCATCACGGAGCAGGGTGACATCCTCGGCACGGTCAACCTCCACTTCGGCGTCCCCCGCTCCGACACCGTCCTGCTCTGGCAGCTCGGCGCCATGTACGAGCGGCCCGACTACGCCCGACTCAACGCCGGCCTCTTCCGCGCCCACGAGCGCATGCCCCTCCTTCACGACCTCGGCCACCGCGTCCCCTCCGGTTGCGACCTCTGGACGCGCGCCAACGACCTCGCCCCCGCCGGACGCCCCTGGTCCGCCCACCCCTCCGCCCGCCACCTCCTCGTCAGCCTCTACAACTCCAAGCAGATTCTCCGCCTTGAGCTCACCCCCGAGGGCGCCGCCTACCGCGCCACCGAACACCCCTTTCTCACGCTCAAGGCCGACGGCATCCACCTGACCGACGTCATCGAGGCGCCCGACGGCTCCCTGCTCGTGCTCGACACCGGCACCTGGTACCCGCACTGCCCCTCCAGCCTGAAGTCCTCCGGCACCAAGCCGGGGGCCGTCTACCGCCTCCGCCCCGCCAAGCCCGGCGCCTTCGCCGCCATCGACCCCGCCCCCGCTCTCAAGCCCCGCAGCCCCGAAGCCCTCGCCCAGGCCATCCTCGGCCCGGATGCCGCCGTCGCCCGCCGCGCCCTCGAGGAAGCCGCCTTCCGTCGCCTGTCCGACCCCGCCATCCGCGCCGCCCTCCTCGACCTGCTCGCCCGCCCCCTCGATCCCTGTCTCGAGCACGCCGCCCTGCATGCGCAGCACACCGTGGGCGCCCCCGATGTCGCCCTGCTCAAGGCCGGCGACTCGCCGCTTCGCCAAGGCCGACTCCTGCGCGTCCTCTCCCAGGCCAAGGACGTCCCCTCCGCCCCCCTCCTCGACTTCGCCCTCGCCCATCTCGACTCCGCCGAGCCCTCGCTCGCCCGTCGCGCCACGCTCGCCCTCGAGGTCGACGCCTCCGCCTCCGCCCGTCTCCAACCCTTGCTCAACGCCTGGCTGTCCGATGCCCAGCTGCCCGCGCCCCGCCTCGCCGCGCTCGCCAATCTCGCCGACCTCCTCGCCTCCGAACCCGACCTCGAGCCTGTCGTCGCCACCGCGCTCTCGCACGCCGCCCCCGAGGTCCGCTCCCTCGCCCTCCGCGCCGTCGCCTCCCGGTCGAAGGATGGCTCGCCCGAGGCTTGGCGCGCGCCGCTGATCAAGCTCCTCGCCGAGTCGCCCTCGCCCCTCGCGATCGACGCCGCCGCCAAGGCGCGCCACCGCTCGCTCGACCCCTCCCTGCGCGCGCTCTCCCAGGACACGGCCCGCCCCAAGGCCGTGCGCCTCAAGGCGCTCCTCGCCCTTTCCGGCTCCGACGCCTCGCGCCTCGAGCCCGCTCCCTTCGACCTTCTCCTCGAGCTGCTTGGCGACGCGTCCGACGTCTCCCTGCGCCTCGACGCCGCCCGCCGCCTCTCCCAGGCCCGCCTCACCGACGCCCAGCTCGACCGCTTCCTTCCCATTCTCGTCCGAACCGGTCCCCTCGAGCACGCCGAGTTCCTCGAGGTTGTCCGCACCTACACGCCCGCCCAGGGCCGCCGCATCGCCGCCGCCCTCGCCCAATCGCCCCAGCTCGGCACCCTCCAGCCCGACCGCGTGAGGGTCGGCTTCGGACGCTGGCCCCGCGAGGTCTTCGCCCCCATGGAGAAGGCCTTCGACGCCGCCCAGGCCGCCAACCTCGCCAAGGCCGCGCGTCTCGACGAGCTCGGCCGCAGGGCCGTCCTCGAGGGCCGCGCCGCCGAGGGCGCCAAGGTCTTCGCGTCCGGCAAGGGAGCCTGCATGGCCTGCCACAAGGCGGGCGACCTCGGCCGGGCCGTCGGTCCCGACCTGTCCCGCATCGGCGCCATCCGCACCGAGCGCGAGCTGCTCGAGAGCATCGTTCTGCCCTCCAACACTCTCGCCCGCGACTACGAGACGCTGCTCGTCGCCACGTCCGACGGCCAATCCCACCTCGGCCTCGCCAAGGGCCGAGGCCTCGAGGGGCTGACGCTGATGGATGTCGGCGGCGTCGCGCGCCTCATCCCCACCGCCTCCATCGTCTCCGAGACCCACGTGCCCCAGAGCCTGATGCCCATGGGCCTCGACGCCGCCTTCGGCGAACAAGAGCTCCTCGACCTCGTCGCCTGGCTCCGGTCGCTGCGCTGAGTCGCCCGGCAACCGCCCTCCAGGCCTGCTTTCGCGGGTTGCCCGATGTCCGGTCAACGCCCACCCTTTGCGCATGGATCTGCCCCTGCTGTCGCCCGGCCTGCTCGCCCGGCGCGCCCTCCTCCTTCTCCTTGCCGGCGCCCTCGTCGCCGCTGACGCCACCCCGCACGTCCCCCTCGAGTCCCGCCCCCTGCGCTACGCCAAGGAGATCGCCGCCTTCGAGGCCGCCGACCGCGCCGCGCCCCCTGCGCCCGGCCAGGTCGCCCTCGCCGGCGCCAGCTCGCTCCGGATGTGGTCCTCCGCGCCGTCCGACTTCGCCCCGTATCCCATCCTCAACCGCGGCTTTGGCGGCGCCTTCAGCACCGAGGTCCTCGGCTACCTCGACCGCATCGTCCTCCCGCACAAGCCCCGGGTCGTCGTCTACCAAGCGGGCGGCAACGACATCTGGGCGGGCGATCCGCCCGCCGCCGCCGTCGACCGCGCCCGCCGGGTCGTCCAGCGTCTCCGCGCCGCCCAGCCCGGCCTGCCCGTGGTCATCCTCGCCGCGCCCCTCGCGCCGGTCCGCCGTGCCAAGTGGGAGGCCTTCGCCGAGTTCAATCGCGGCGCCGCCGCCTTGGCCAAGGAGGCGCCGGGCGTGTGGTTCGTTGACATCAATCCGGCGCTCAACTTGCCCGACGGCGAGCCGCGCCCCGACACCTACCTTCCGGACGCCCTCCATCCCAGCCCCGCCGGCTACGCCGCCATGGCCAAGCTCATCCGCCCGGCCCTCGACGCCGCCTGGGCCTCGGTGCCCGGACCCCGGCCGGGCGACGCCGACTTCCCCAATCCACGTCCCTCCAGCCGCCATGCGGCCAAGGTCGCCGAGGTTCGCAAGGGCGGCTTTGATCTCGTGATGGTTGGCGACTCCATCACCCAGACGGTCGGCGACATGGGGGGCGAATGGGCCCCCCTGCGGGCGGTCTGGGACCGTCACCTCGCCCCGCGCAAGGCGATCAACCTCGGCTACAGCGGCTATCGCACGGAGGACATCCTTTGGAACCTGCGCGACGGCGAGCTCGGCTTCCCGCAGTCGCCCAAGGTCTTCGTGCTGCTCATCGGCACGAACAACACCGACAACCAGCATTACAGGAAGACACACACCGCCGACCAGGTGCTCGCGGGCACAAAGGCCATCGTGGACCTCATCCGCGAGCGGCACCCGACCTCCAAGGTGCTCATCCTGCGTCCCTTCCCCTGCGGCGGGCCGGACTCGCGCACCGACTTCGGCCGGAAATACAACCGCTCGGCGGCCGCGCTTGCCGAGCTCACCCGCGCGGGGGAGCTGACGGCGAGGCTGGCCGATAACCGCAGCGTCTTCTGGCTCGATGTCGGCCACGTCTTCCTCCGTCCCGACGGCGCGATCGACACCGCCCTCATGCCCGACCTGATCCACCCCAACGCCGCCGGCGCCGAGGCTTGGGTCTCGGCCATCCTGCCCAAGGTCGACGAGCTCCTGGGCCGTCGCTGAGTCGTCGGACTGTTAGACGTCCTTTTGGGATTAACTCCTTCGGAAGGATGTAAACTTAATGTGCCATGCGTGACCTGATTCAATTCAGGGGTATTGTTGATAGCGCCTTGGGTAATTTAAAAGCGCGGATACCCAGATTCATTTTTTATATCTCGTTACATATTAATGATTTCCGGTGTAGATGTAGCTTAGATTCAAATCCTAGGTCGGGAGGCTCTTTGAGCTAGCTGAAAGATTTAGAAGAGTTATTTAAATGAGCATGGACTCATCCCCGACCAACTTTCAGGAAATAATCCAAGGCACAAAGTGTTTCGTCATCCCCCCTTTTCAAAGGCCTTACAAGTGGGGAAAGGATAAGCGCGACGAACTTTGGTATGACATTCTAACTCAGTACGAAAAGACCCATGAAGCACTGGGCGCCAAGAATCGAACGGCGTCTTTAAAGCGCACTCCTACCCATTACATGGGTACGCTTGTTTTCGCAGGGCCATCCCAATTGAGTGGAGTTGCAAGTTCTGAGGTTATCGATGGTCAGCAGCGTCTTACTACGCTGTTCACTCTTTTGGCTGCTATCCGCGATTGCAGGATAAAGTATACTCCAAAGAAGGATGATGTTGCTAAAGAGGGGGTAAAAAAGAAAAAGGCTAAGTCCACTGAAGATCCTGAAAAGGCTAAGTTCGATGCCTTTAATAACGACTTCTTTATTAATGCTAGGGCTAGAGATGACTCTCATCGCTACCGGATTCATCTTCAAGAGGAGGACCGGGCAGCCCTTGAGGCTGTGATTTTGAAGAAAAGGCCTGCCGCTGCATCTGGATCGGAAAAGACGCTAGTTTACGACAGCTACAAATACTTTCTCCGGGCAATTAATCGCGAACGCGAAGTAATTGCAGCCGACGGCGAGCTAAAAAGGTTTGAAGAGCTTTTCCCGTTGGACCTTGAGAAACTTGAAGAGGTGGTTTTGACCAGGCTCATGTTTATTCAGATTGAAACAGCCGACGCTGACGATGTTAACGGAATCTTTGAGTCCTTGAATGCGAAGAGTGAGCCATTGGCCCAAATCGAGTTAATTAAAAATTACTATTACATGCTTCTCGGTGCAGATAGTGCTAATTCAGAAATGAAAAAGCATTGGGGCAGGGTAAAGACCCATATATCTCAGGACAGCTCGCAAGAGCACTTCATCTGGGCTTATTACGTTTCACGTGGAAGTTACGCCATGCAGAACCGTGTGTATAGCCTTGTTAAATCCGAGCTACTTAACTCAGGAGCCAGAGAAAATGCCGAAAAGATGAGTGAGCATCTCCAGGCCATAGCAGAGTGGGCACCCATTTACGCAGAAATCGAGAAAATTGAAAGCACTCAGCAGATTGAAGGACACTCTTACTTCAATAGAAACGAGGCATCTGCTATTTCGCGTGTCTTCCAGGCCGGTGGTTCAACTTGTACTCCATTCTTCCTCTGGCTTGCTCGTCTGAAAAAGGACGGGGCTATTGATCAGCACGCTTTCGCTAAGTGCGCCGAGTTTCTCGAAAGCTACATTGTGCGACGCTTCTTAGCGAACCTGCCGCCTAATAACCTCAATCTTTCCAATGGTAAATTGCTTCGGGCGCTCGCAGCATTGCCACCGAAATCAGACCCGGTGGCACAGCTGCATATCGCCCTAACTGGTGCTGATTTGGAATGGCCCACTAATGAGCGCTTGCGCGATTTGATGCGCACGGCTCCTTTTTATACTAATGGTAAGAGCTTCCAGCGCTATTTTGTACTTGGTGAAATTGATAGATTTTTGGATCCACGGACCCAGAAAAACTACAAGGAAAGTGAAAATTCGATTGAGCATATCATTCCGCAATCAGCTGCTAAAGAAGGTGACTGGCGGTCGCACCTTTCTTCGGTTGCTAACTTAGAGGCGTTTCTTGCCAACAATGTCCACGTTATTGGTAATTTAACAATCGTTAGAAACGACGAAAATTCTAAGTTAGGCAACAGGCCGCTGGCCGAGAAACTTGCCATATATGCAAATGGAGAGTATATTCTGACCAGGAAGACCGGGGAGTGGATTAAAACCGCCCTTCCTCAGTTTAAGTATTTCGGAGAAGACGCCCTCAAGGCCCGCTCTGACTGGGTTCATGAAATTGTCTGCAAGCGTTGGCAGCGTTAGGCCGTCAGAAGCTGGGATTCTCGCAGCGTTCACTCCCCCAGCAGCTTCCTTAGCCCCGCCTCGTCGATCACGGCGACGCCCAGTTCCTGGGCCTTGTCGAGCTTCGAGCCGGCCTCCTCGCCGGCCACGACGTAGTCGGTCTTCTTGCTGAC
>JAURJZ010000077.1 GCA_030831965.1 Verrucomicrobiota bacterium | reverse complement strand
GGACCAACGTGGAGTCCGTACACCGCACGCCCGCCTGGCACATGGGGATCCTGCCTAGGCACCTCAGCTACGAGGAACTGTGTTCCTGGCGACAGGACTGGGGCAAGGTGAGCAGCCATCCGCTGAGTCTGGATGGCAGGAGGACGGTCGCGGCGTGACCCATAGGTGGGGGTGCGGAGCGTGCTACCGTCAGGCTGTCCACAACTCCGCGATCTGAATCACTTCTTCGGCCCCGCCTTCGCCGGCTCCTTCTTCTTCTGCCACGCGTCCTTCAGCGTGACCGTGCGCAGGAACACCACCTTGCCCGGCTTGCTGTCCTTGGTGTCGACCACGAAGTAGGCGAGGCGCTCGAACTGGAACTGCTCACCGGGCTTCGCCTCGGCCAGCGCAGGCTCCAGCTTGCAATGCGACAGCACCGCGAGGGAGTTGGGGTTGAGGAACTCCATCATGTCCTTCCCCTCGTGGCCCAGCGGGTCGGGGTCGGTGAACAGGTGGTTCACGAGGCGCACCTCGGCATCCACGGCATGGGCCACGGACACCCAGTGGATGGTCGCCTTCACCTTGCGGCCGTCGGGCGCGTCGCCGCCCCGGGTGGCGGGGTCGTAGGTGCAGCGCACCTCGGTGACGTTGCCGGCGGCGTCCTTGGTGCAGCCGGTGCAGGTCACGAGGTAGGCCCAGCGGAGGCGGACCTCCTGGCCGGGCGTGAGGCGGAAGTATTTCCCGGGCGCCGACTCCATGAAGTCCTCCCGCTCAATGAGGAGGGTGCGCGAGAAGGGCACCTTGCGCGAGCCGGCGGAGGGATCCTCGGGGTTGTTCACGGCCTCGAGTTCCTCGGCCCGGCCCTCGGGGTAGTTCTCGATGACGAGGCGCACGGGGTCGAGCACGGCCATGGCGCGCGGGGAGGACTTGTTGAGGTCGTCGCGGGTGGCGTGCTCGAGCAGGGCGACGTCCGTGAGCGAGTTGTGCTTGGTGACGCCGATGGTCTCGCAGAAGCGCCGGATGGCCGAGGCGGGCACGCCGCGGCGGCGCAGGCCCGAGAGGGTGGGCATGCGGGGGTCGTCCCAGCCGCCGACGCGCCGCTCCTGCACGAGCTCGAGCAGGCGCCGCTTCGACATGACGGTGTAGGTCAGGTTGAGGCGGGCGAACTCGATCTGCTGGGGCTTGGCGGGCGTGTCGAGGGCGCGGAGGAGCCAGTCGTAGAAGGGGCGGTGGATCTCGAACTCCAGGGTGCAGATGGAGTGGGTGATGCCCTCGTAGGCGTCCTCGAGCGGGTGGGCGTAGTCGTACATCGGGTAGACGCACCAGGTGTCGCCCGTGTTGTGGTGGGTGGCTTTGCGGATGCGGTAGATGACGGGGTCCCGCATCAGCAGGTTGGGCGAGGCCATGTCGATCCTGGCGCGCAGGACGGCCGCGCCCTCGTCGAGCTCGCCCTTGGTCATCCGGGCGAAGAGGTCGAGGCTCTCGGCCGCGGGGCGGTCGCGCCAGGGGCTGGGCTTGCCGGGGTTGACGAGGTCGCCGCGGTGCTCGCGCATCTGCTCGAGGCTGAGGTGGCAGACGTAGGCCTTGCCCATCTCGATGAGCCGAACGGCGTCGGCGTGCATGCGGGCGAAGTAGTCGGAGGCGTTGTGGTCGTGGGCGCCCCAGTCGAAGCCCAGCCAGCGGACGTCCTCCTTGATGGACTCGACGTACTCGACCTCCTCCTTGGCCGGGTTGGTGTCGTCCATGCGCAGGTGGCACCGGCCCTTGTACTCGAGGGCGAGGCCGAAGTTGAGGCAGATGGACTTGGCGTGGCCGATGTGGAGGTAGCCGTTGGGCTCGGGCGGGAAGCGCGTGACGACGGCGGCGTGCTTGCCGGACGCCAGGTCGGCGTCGATGATCTGGCGGATGAAGTGGCGGGGGAGCTCGGGGGTGGGGGCGGACACGGGAGGGCGAGGGTCGGGGTTCAGGCGGCGAAGGCGCGCAGGCGGGCGAGGCAGCGGTCCTTGCCGAGGAGGGCGAGAACGTCGTGGAAGTGGGGGCCCCCGGCCTGGCCTGAGACGCCGTAGCGGATGGGGGCCATGTAGGCGCTCGGCTTTTGGCCGTGGGCGGCGGCGGCGGCGGCCAGGGCGGCGTCGATTCCCGGCGCGTCCCAGGCCGCGGCCTCGAGCGAGGGAAGGGCCTCGCGGACGCGGGCGGCGGGGTCGCCGCCCTTGCGGCTCAGGCCCTCGAGGGCCTCGGGGCTGCGCGCGTAGTCGTCCGAGAAGAAATAGCCGACGAACTCGGGCAGGTGCTCGAGGGCGCTCAGCTTGGGCTGCGCGGCGGCGAGGACGGGCGCCAGCCGGTCGGCGGGAGGGGCGATGCCGGCGGCGGCGAGGCGCGCGGTGGCGAGGCGGGCGAACTCGGCCGGGGGCAGGGCGCGGAGCGTGTCCTGGTTGACGCTGGCCATCTTGCGCTCGTCGAAGCGGGCGTTGGCCTGGTGGATGTCGCGCAGCTCGAACTGGGCGATGATGTCCCCGATGGGCAGGACGGTGCGGCCGTCCTTGGGCGTCCAGCCCAGCAGGCAGAGGTAGTTGCGGACGGCCTCGGGGAGGTAGCCGCGGGCGCGGTATTCCTCGACGAGGGCGCCGCGGTCGCGCTTGGACATCTTGCCCGGGCCGTCGGTCTTGAGGATCAGCGGGATGTGGGCGTAGGTCGGGAGCGGGGCGCCGAAGGCGCGGAAGAGCTCGACGTGCTTGGAGGTGTTGGAGAGGTGGTCCTCGCCGCGGATGACGTGGGTGATGCCCATCGCGATGTCGTCGACCACGTTGACGAAGTGGAAGACGGGCTCGCCGTTGGCGCGGAAGAGGACGAAGTCGCGGTCCTCGGCGCGCTCGACGCGGCCGCGGACGAGGTCGTCGATCACCGCCGGCGCGGCGCGCACCTTCTCGACCTCGCGCTTGGCGAAGTCGTCGAACTCGAGGTGGCGCTCGCCCTCGAGCCGGAACCACCAGGCGCCGTCCCTCTCGTAGGCGCGCCCCTTGTCGGCCAGGACCTTGAGCTGGGCGCGGTAGAGGTCGCCGCGCTGCGACTGGAAATAGGGCCCGCGGGCCCCGCCGGCCTCGGGGCCCTCGTCCCACTGCAGGCCGAGCCAGCGCATGCCGTCGAGGATGACGCGCAGGGCCTCGTCGGTGTTGCGCTCCTTGTCCGTGTCCTCGATGCGCAGGACGAAGGTCCCCCCGGTGTGGCGGGCGAACAGCCAGTTGAAGAGGGCGGTCCGCGCGCTCCCGATGTGGAAGAAGCCGGTCGGGCTGGGGGCGAAGCGGGTGCGGGTCGTCATGGACGGTTGAGCCTTACGGGCCGCGGGCCTCCGAGGAAACCCGAAAAGCGGAGGGTTGGGCGGGCGACCCCGGGGCCGCCGTTCCGGGAACGGGCGCCATGGGCTCAGGCGCCGGGCAGGGCGAGCGGTCGCAGGACGGGTGAGCCGTCGGCGTCCCTGGCCACGACGTAGAGCGGCGAGCGTTGGGTCTGGGCGAGGGCGACCATGGCGGGCCAGTGGATCTGGGGGACGCCGGCGACGATGAGCAGGGGGTCGGCTCCGGGCCGGGCGCCGTCGGACTCCTCGATGGCGGTGCCCTTGTGCTGGATGCCGTGGTTGTGGCTGAGCCAACGTCCGAGCTGGCGCGCGAGGCCGCGCAGGTCGGACACGGTCGGCTGGACCTTCGCGCGGTCGACGAGCGACCAGAGGGAGAGGGCGAAGGTGTGCTCCACGGTCAGGCCTCGGCGACGAGCCGCTCGGTCGGGGGCACGTCGGCGATGACCTGGTCGGGGTCCGGACCCACGCCGACGTAGCGGATGTTGGGGACCTGGCGCGGGGTGTCGCCCCGGGCGGCCAGGCGGATGATCTCGCGGGCCATGAAGGCCACGTAGCGGCGCGCCTCCGGCGGGAGCGCGGCGAAGGAGCGGACGCGCGTGATGTCGCCGGTCCAGCCCGGCAGGGTGGCGTAGACGGGGCGGAGGGTGCGGCGCAGGGCGTCGTCCCTCGGCACGCCGGGCAGGACCTTGCCCGAGCGGTCCGCGTAACCCGTGCAGAGCAGCAGGTCGCCCCCCTTCCATTCGCCGTGCGGCGAGAGGGCGTCGAGCTTGTTGACGACGAGGTCGTCGTAGCCGCCGTAGCGCAGGGCGTCGGCCTTCTCCACGAGGTCGCACCAGCCGACCATGCGCTGGCGGCCGGTGCTGGTGCCGAACTCCAGCCGGCTCAGCCGGATGCCGAGCGGGTGGGATTCCGGCATCTGGGTCAGGAAGGTGTGCGTGCCGACCTTGGTGTCGTAGGCCTTGCAGCAGCCGATGACGTGCACGGGCTGGGCGGGGATGCCGGCCGACTGGAAGATCTCCGGCGTGTAGGTGTGGGAGGCGGTGACGTTCGGGGCGAAGCCGTGGCGCTTGTCGAGCCAGAAGGCCTGGCCGAACTCGCCGATGATGCGGCGCCCGGCGGCGAGGTCGCCCAGCACGCGCTCGCGCACGTCGCCGATGCAGCCCGCCAGCCGCCGCCCGGCTTCCCAGTAGGCGGCGACCACGGCCTCGCGGTCGAAGGTCCAGGGGTCCTTCCCGCGGAAGCGGGTGAAGTCGAACTCGGCGGCCGGGAAGACGCCGGACTCGACCGCGCCGGCGTTGGCGCGGAGCTCGGCCTGCCCGAGGCGGTCGAAGAAGCCGTGCCAGACCTCGGCCGGAACCTGGCAGACATGGCGGGCGATGCGCTCCGCCCGGTCCATCCGGGCGGCGAGGCGCGCGGCGTGGGCGGCCCGGTCGCCGAGGAACTCCCAGTATTGCATCTGCAGCTGGGAGGTCTCGTCGACGTAGGCGGGGGAGATCCCGCGGCCGGTCGAGCCCCGGGGCTCCTCGCCGAGGATGCGGACGCGGTAGTCCTCCCAGGCGAGGTCGAGGACGCGGTGGGTGACGTCGCTCACCATGCACCGCTCGTCGATCAGCAGGCGCCCGAGGACGGGAATCCCGGCCCGCTCGAGGGGGAGGGCCTCCCAGAGCGCCTTGCGCGGGTCGGCGACCACGCCCGAGCCGAGGGCGAGGCAGGGCACGTCGCGCTCGGCCACCCCGCCGGGCAGCAGGTTGAGCTTGAGCCCGGCGACGGTGTGGCCCGAGTTGGCGCCGCCGTTGACCTTGAGGACGGTGCCGACGGCGTCGCGCCGCCCGGTCAGGGCCTGGAGCTCGCGGACGACCTCGGGGATGAGGCGCCCCTTGCCCTCGTCGCCCATGCTCACGCCGACGTCGGCGATGAGCAGGCTCGTGAACGGCGTGAGGGCCATCTCAGGAACCCGACTTCTCGTAGAAGGCGTTGATCTTGGCGGCGACGTCCCGGTACGACGCGTCCGCGGTGTAGATCAACTTGTACTCGTCGATGGCCTCCTTGGCCTTGCCGGCCGACTCGAAGGCGCCGCCCAGCGTGTAGACGACCTCCTTGCGGAGGTCGTTCATCACCGGAAGCTCGGACTTGGCCAGCTGGAGCTGCTCGACCGCGAGGTCGAGCTTGCGACCGGCCAGGAAGGCCTTGCCCAGGCCGAGCAGGGCGGATTGGCGGAGCTTCGGGTTGCGCTGGGCGACCTGGAGCTGCTGGATGGCCTCGTCGAGCCGGTTGCGCCCGAGGAGGAGAAGGCCGAGCTCGTGACGGTAGGCGTGGTCGTTGGGGTAGCGCTCGACCATGGCGGTCGCGGCGGCCAGGCGGTAGTCGGACTCCTCGCGGGCGAGGGCCTCGGCCCCGGCGTCGTCGCCGGCGTCCCGCGCGGCCTTGATGCGCCCGGCGAGGAGGCGAAGGTTGAGGTCCTGCTCCTGGCGCTCGAGCGAGACATCGCCGCGGCCGAGCGGGGTCTGGCGTCCGCGCTGCAGCCAGGCGAGCGCGCTCTCGAAATCGCCCACCACGGTGAATTGCCGGACAATCTCGCGGTAGAGGGTGAGGTTCTCGGTGTCGGACTCGATCCGCCTGGCCAGGTCCGCGATGACCTCCTGGGCGGAGGCGGCGTCGGTCATCACGCGCGAGGCCTGCTCGAGGCGGGTCGCCTCGTCGGAATCCTTGAGCTTGGAGCGGAAATCGTCGCCACCCTCCCAGTTGCCCTTGCGCATGGTCTTCGCCACGGAGGCGGCGCGCATCGCCTCCATCAGGTCGCCGTTGCCGGGGAAGGCGCGCAGCTTGACCTCGATGTAGGCGATGGCCTTGTCGAACTCGCCGTCCTCGATGTGGGCCTTGGCCGCGGCGACGGGATGGGCCGTCTCCTTGGGTTGGAGCTCGGCCAGCTCCTCGTGGGCGAACGCCGCGGTGTCCCATAGCCCGGCCTTGGCCGCGGCGGCGGCCAGCTGGCGATGGGCGCCGACGTCGCCCGGGCGCTTGGCGAGCCTGGTCTCGGCGTCGGCCATGGCGGCGGCGGGGTCGGATTCGGCAAGCTTGAGGTTGGGGCCGCCGACAAGGCCGCCGAGCAACCCTCCCAGGCCGCCGGAGGCGGTGCCCAGCACCGCCTTCTGCGCCTTCCTGAGCAGCCGCCGGATATCAACGCAGCCCGGGTTGCGGGCCAGGAGGCCGGCGGCCAGCTCCATCGCGTACTGGGGGTTTGCCTTCAGGTTCTGCTCGCCGGCCGCAAACTGCTTCTGGACGCGGGGGTCGAGCGACTGGAGTGAGGTCTTGGTCATGGGGCCCGGCGAGGGAACCGCCAAGTTGCCCGAGCGAGGGGAGGGGGTCAATCCCCCGTTGGCCGGCGGCGGAGGAGGTGCCGCCGAAGGAGGGGGCGGAGGGGCGCGGCAACAATCCACCCGCCGCAGCCGGGGGCCCCGCAGCGGCAGGGGTTCTGCAGGGCGTCGGCCAGCCCGAAGCCGTAGTCGAAGGTGATCTCGTCCCCGGGCTCGAGGTCGCGCAGGGCGAGCAGCGAGACCCTGTCCCCGTCGCGCACCGCCTCGGCGGTCGGGTCGCAGCTGTGGTTGGCGTGGCGCGCGAGGTTCGCGTCCGTCGAGCCGTCGATCCAGCGCCCCGGTTCCAGCTCGAGCCCGTGGGTCCGCCCGGCGGCGTCGGCCGCCGGGGGCGCATCGGCCAGGGGGCCGGAGAAGCGGCAGAGCCTGTCTCCCTTTCGGTGGGACGAGCGCGCGAAGAGACCGGTGCCGTGGATGCGGGAGGGTCCGGGCGCGGGGTCGCTCATGCCTCGCTGCGCAGGTCGCGCCCCATCAGCCGTCCCACGCCGTCGGCCGGGGTCAGGCGCCCCGCGAGGATGGCGTCCAGGCAGGACAGGATGGGCGCGTCGATGGCGCGACCGGCGGCGATTCGGGCGAAGGCCTGGGTCGCCCAGACGCCCTCGACCACGGTCCGGCGCCGCGCGAGCCCGGCCTGGGCGGCGCGGAAGTCGCGCGCCAGCTCCTCCCCGAAGCCGCGGTTGCGGCTCCAGCCTCCGTGCGCGGTGGCCATGAGGTCGCCCACGCCGCTGAGCCCAAGGAAGGTCTCCGACTTGCCGCCGAGGGCGGTGCCGAGGCGGACCATTTCCTGGATGGAGCGCGTGAGCA
This sequence comes from Verrucomicrobiota bacterium, assembly GCA_030831965.1. Lineage (GTDB taxonomy): Bacteria > Verrucomicrobiota > Verrucomicrobiia > Opitutales > UBA953 > UBA8828. The sequence goes on along the minus strand of JAURJZ010000077.1, from coordinate 3,059 downwards.
GGGCCGCCTTGGCGTTGGAGCCGAGCGCGAGGCCGTCGCACATGCCCGAGCCGAGGGCGTAGACGTTCTTGAGCGCGCCCCCGATCTCGGCGCCGACCAGGTCGGGGGAGGTGTAGGCGCGGAGGGTCGGCCCGCTCAGCGCCGGCTGGGCCTCGGCGAGCGCACCGGCGTCGGCGCCGGCCAGGACGACGGCCGAGGGAAGCCCGCGGGCCACCTCCTCGGCGTTGGTGGGGCCGGTCAGCGTCGCCACCGGGATTCCCGGAAGGGCCTGGAGGACGAGCTCCGACGGGCGCCTGAGCGTCTCGCGGTCGAGCCCCTTGCAGAGCGTGACCACCAGGCGCGGCGGCTGGGCGCGGTCGAGCGCCGAGCCCAGTTCCCGGCAGAGGGTCGGGAGGCCGCCGGAGGGGCAGGCGAGGAAGATCAGGTCGGCCTCCATGAGCGCGGGTCTCAGCTCAAGCCCGAGCTGGATGCTGGCGTCGAGGAAATGGCCGGGCAGGTACTCGCGGTTCTCGCGCCGATCGGCGAGCTCCAGGGCCTGCTCGGCCCGACGGGGCACGAGGGTCACGGTGTGGCCGCGACGCGCGAGGTGGATGGCCATGGCGGTTCCCCACCCGCCGGCGCCGAGGACGACGGCGTTCATCGGGAGCCCTCCCTGCGGACCTTGGCGGCCCAGCCTCGCAGGGCCTTGACGGCCGCGCGTCCGAGCCGCGCCGCCGGCCGGGCGAAGGCGGGCGGGTTGTCCGTCAGCCCGAGCAGGTCGTGGATGACGGCGATCTGCCCCTCGCCGCCCTTGCCGGAGCCGATGCCCACGACGGGGATCGGGACGGCGGCCCGGAGCTCCCTGGCCAGGGCCGGCTCGACGCATTCGGCGACCAGGCAGAAGGCGCCGGCGTCGGCGACCGCGGCGGCGTCGCCCACCACGGCCGCGCGATCCTCGTCGGTGAGCCCCCTCCGCCGGTAGCCGGCGGAGTGGACCCTCTGGGGGAGCATGCCCACATGGCCCATGACGGGGATGCCGGCGTCGACCAGCTTGGCGATGGAGGGGGCCAGGCTGCGCCCACCCTCGATCTTGACCGCCTCGGCGCCGCACTCCTGGACGAGGCGCCGGCAGGCGCGCAGGAGGGCGGGGAAGGGCTCGTGGGCGACGCCGAACGGGATGTCCGCCACGACCAAGGCCGCGGGCTTCGCGCGGCTGACCGCCGCCACGTGATGCGCCATCATGTCGACCGTGACCGGAACCGTGCTGGGGAATCCTAGGACGACGTTGCCGACGGAGTCGCCCACCAGGATGAGGTCGGCGCCGGCGGCGTCGGCCAGCCGGGCCGTGACGGCGTCATAGGCGGTCAGGCAGACCAGCGGGCGGCGACCCTTGAGGGCGCGGAGGGAGCGGGTGGTCGCTTTCACCGGCAGGTGCCTACGCCATGCGACCCGGCTTGTAAAGAGCGTCTCTTGCCCACTAGATGACGGCCATGTGGCGACGATGGGTTTCCAGGCTCCGCGGCGCGCGTCCCTATCGCGAGTCCTCCTACCCGCGTCCCGACCTGGCTCCCTCGACGAGGATGCCGTGGCAGGTTCGGCTCAGGGTGTTCCTCACCGGGCAGGGCGCGGTCGACCACCGGGAGGATCTCCGAGGGCGCTGGCTCCTTCATCGCAAGGCCCTCGTGGTGTCGGTCGCCGTCCTGCTGGCCTGGCTCTTCGCCCAGGCCGCCGAGGACTGGCATTTTCTTGAGGGTTGAAACCTGCCGGAACCTCGGTTGTCACAACCCTCCGTGAGCAAGCCAACGCATCCCGTTCTCATCGCGGCCTTGGCCATCTCCGCCGGACTGGCGCTCCCCGCCTGTCGCCCCGCGCCCGCGGCCACGGTCGATTTCAACCGCGACATCCGTCCTATCCTTTCGGACCGGTGCTACGGTTGCCACGGCCCCGATTCCGAGAAGGGCCGGAAGGCCGGTCTGAGGCTCGACACCCCCGAGGGCGCGCGCCAGCTCCTGGAAAGCGGCAAGCGGGCGGTCGACCCCGACAACCTCGCGGCCAGCGAGATCCTCGCGCGGCTGCACACGGACGATCCCGATGAGATCATGCCGCCGCCCGAGCTCAAGCGGCCGCTGACGCCCGCCGAGCGCGACCTGCTCGCCCGCTGGGTGCGCGAGGGCGCGGTCTACCAGCCGCACTGGGCCTTCGTGCCCCCCCGCGCGCCCGCCGCGCCTGCGGTCGGCGCCAAGGGCTGGGTGCGCGACCCGCTGGACGCGCATGTCCTCGCCCGGCTTGAGCGGGAGGGCCTGGCCCCCGCCGCGGAGGCCGACCGCGTCACGCTGCTCCGCCGGGCGACCCTCGTGCTGACCGGCCTTCCGCCGACGCCCGAGGAGGTCGATGCCTTCGCCGCGGACGCCGCTCCCGACGCCTACGAGCGGCGGGTCGACGCCCTGCTCGCGTCGGAGGCCGCGGCCGAGCACCAGGCCTCGGCCTGGCTCGACCTCGCCCGCTACGCGGACACCTACGGCTACTCGGGCGATCCCGCGATGCTCGCCTGGCCCTGGCGCGACTGGGTCCTCCGGGCCTTCAGGGACAACCTCCCCTACGACCGGTTCCTCACCCTCCAGCTGGCCGGCGACCTCGTGCCCGACGCCAACCAGGACACCCGGCTCGCCACGGCCTTCAACCGCATCCACCGCATGACCTTCGAGGGGGGCTCGATCGCGGAGGAATTCCGCCAGGACGGCATCGCGGACCGGGTCAACACCTACGGCGCCGCCGTCCTGGGGCTCACCATGGAATGCGCGAAGTGCCATGACCACAAGTACGACCCCATCTCGCACCGGGAGTACTTCTCGCTCGCCGCGATCTTCGGTGCGGTCGACGAGAACGGCCTGATCACCTACCACACCGGCCGCGGGGCGCCGCCGCCGCTCTTGCGGATCGCCACGCCCGAACAGGAGCGCCGCGGCGCCGAGCTTCGGGAATCGCTCAAGCGGGCCTTGTCGGAGTGGGACGCCCTGCGCGCCCCCGCGGCGCCCCCCGCGGTCGCCGTGCCTCCCCCCGTCGCCCATTACCCGCTGGAG
>JAURJZ010000076.1 GCA_030831965.1 Verrucomicrobiota bacterium | reverse complement strand
CCGGAGCTGGAGGTGGAGTTCTCGCTGACGCACTACCTGAACGACATCACCGTCAACGCGCCGGTCGTGGTCGACACCGACGACCTCACCGCCCCCGCCCTGACCCTGCGCTACACGCTCCCCGGCGGCCTTGGCATCGAGCTGAGCTTCTCGACCGAGAACACGCTGCTCGGCGTCGACACGGGCGACGGCACCTGGTCCATCGGCGCCGGCCTGAGCTTCTGAGGCGCCGCCCGCGACAAGAGGGGACCGGCCGCGAGGCCGGTCCTTTTTTTCGCGCCCGCGGCGGGGCGGGTGTCAGAAGCGGAGCGAGAGGCCGGCGAGGAAGGTCTCGGCATCGCCGGGGACGCCGGTCAGCGCATCCTTGCGGGAATAGCCGAGGTCGAGCCGGAGCGGCCCGCCGTTGCCGTAGCGCAGCATGAAGCGGGTAGCGGTCAGGTTGTCGCCGAGCGGCGCGGGGTTCTCGTAGCGGTTGAAGCCAACCTCGAGCTGCCAATCGCGCCCCACATCGTAGGAATAGACCAGGCGGCCGATCTGGCGGTCGTGACGGTCGCCGGCGAAGTCGATGCTCCCCCAGGAGTAGGTGGCGGCGAAGCGACCGTAGGGAGTTGTCTCGCCCCAGCCGAGCCCGGCCGCGGACTGGTCGCCGCTGAGGGCGCCGTCGTCGAGCCGGACCACCTCGGCGGCGAGGATCAGGCGCGAGACGAGGGAAATCTCGGCCTCCAGGCCCAGGCCCTTGGTGTCGCCGTTCCTGGCCCAGAAGGCCCCCACCCTCGAATCCCCCTCCGGCCGGTGGGTCCGACGGACCTGGCCGGCGGCTTCGGGGAGGGCGAGGACACCGAGGGCGAGCAGGGGCAGGAGACGCATGACCGGGTTTTAACCCCGGGAAACAGGCTTGGAAAGGCTAATGGCTGGAAAACACCCCTCGGGTCGGCTTGCCAAAAAACACACCCCCGACACCATTGGGCTCATGCGACACCTTGGCCGCCTTGGTCTCACCCTCGCCCTTTGCGCCGGACTCCTGCTAACCGTCGACGCCGGCGCCCAGTCGGCCACGCCGCCCACGAAACGCGCGCGCGACGCCTCGGATGTCCAGCAGAGGATCGCCGCCAAGCTCGCCGGCCTGCCCGAGGGCGAGTTCCGGGCCGCCTGCGGGCGCGACAACTGCCTCCATCTCGACCGCCGCGGCAAGCCCCTCTATGTCTGCAACCACGGCCCGGCCGCCGCCCCCGGGGTCGGCGAGGACACCGAGCCCTACGTGGGCGTCGCCCCGCATCCCCTCGACCAGACCTTCCGCCTGCACACCCGGCAGGGCGCCCGCCGGGTCATCTTCCTGGACTTCGACGGGCATGTGACGCGCGACACGTCCTGGAACAGCGCCTTCGCCAACGGCGGCGACATCCTCACCCCGGCCTTCGACACGGACGGCAACCCGTCGTCCTTCTCCGACGCCGAGCGGCGCGCGATCCAGGACATCTGGCTGCGCGTGGCCGAGGACTTCGCGCCCTTCGATGTCGACGTGACCACCGAGGACCCCGGGGTCGACGCCCTCGTCCGCTCCGGATCGACCGACACCACCTGGGGCGTGCGCGTCTGCGTCGGCGGCTCGAGCTCCGACTGGCTCGGCCAGGGCGCGGGCGGCATCGCCTACGTCAACTCGTTCGGCATCGGCACCGACACCCCCTGCTTCGTCTTCCCCCGCTCCCTCGGCAACAACGCCAAGTACATCGCGGAGGCCGCCAGCCACGAGGTCGGCCACACGCTCGGCCTCTACCACTCCAGCCAGTCCAACGGCACGGAGTACTACCAGGGCCACGCCGACTGGGCCCCCATCATGGGCGTGGGCTACTACAAGGCGGTCACGCAGTGGACCCGCGGCGACTACCCCCTCTCGAGCAACAGCCAGGACAACCTGGCGGTTATCACCGGCAAGATTCCGCTTCACAGCCCGATCCAGCTGACCGCCATCCCCACCTTCTCCGGCACGACGGCCGACGCCGGGGGCGTCCTGACCCGCCGCGGCCAGGTCGACTCCTACATCTTCGAGGCCGGCGCCGGCCCGGTCAGCCTCGCCGGCCAGGTCGCCACCCCCTCGCCCAACCTGAAGCTGAGCCTCACCCTCCGCGACTCGCTCGACAACATCCTCGCGACCGGGACTCCCGCTGGGATGGGCGCGACCCTCGGCGCGACGGTTCCCGGCGGCACCTACACCGTCTCGGTCGACGGCGTCGGGACCGGCGACGCGCTCGCCGCCTACACCGACTACGGCTCGCTCGGCCGCTACCGCCTGACCGGCAGCTGGACGGCGCCCGCCTCCGTCGTCCCGAACCAGCTGCCGTCCGCCTCGACCTCGGGCACGGAGCCGACCTCGGGCACCGCGCCCCTGACGGTGCGATTCAGCAGCGCGGCCTCGGTCGACGCCGACGGCAGCCTGACGAGCACCCAGTGGAATTTCGGCAACGGGACGATGTCGACCGAGGCCAACCCCTCGTGCACCTATTCGACCCCGGGCAGCTACACCGCGACCCTGACGGTCACGGACAACGCCGGCGGGGCCGCCTCCGCGACGGTCCTCATCACCGTCCTGGCTCCCCCCTCGCCCGGCAAGGTCTGCCGCGTCGGCAACCTCGCCCTCGCCTGGGTGAAGTCCGGCAAGGGCGTCGCGGGACGAGCCACGGTTGTCGTGACCGACGCCACGGGTGCCGTGCTGCCCAACGCCACCGTCAACGGCACCTTCTCCGGGCTGGTCAGCGCCAAGGTGTCCGGGCGCACCGGCCGCAGGGGCGACGCGATCTTCCTCACGCCGGTCCTGGCCCCCAATGCCCAGGGTTCCCTGACCTTCACGGTGGATTCCGTCACGCTGTCGGGGCACACCTACGACGCCGGGAAGAACGCGGCGACCTCCGCCACGATCTCGCGCTAAGCCGGCGCGCAGGGCGAGCCAGGGCCCCCGCCCCGGGGGCCTTTTCGCCGCCCGAGGGAACCCGGGACGCCCGGAGGCTGACCGAAACGGCAACCCCATGCGCCCCCCGCTGCTCGCCCTCGGCCTGCTCGGCCTCTCGGCCGCGCTGTCCCTCGCCCAGGCAACCCCGCCCGCCGAGCCGCCCAAGGACCCCTATGCCGACGGCAGGCTGGTGGCGGGGGAGCCGCCCGCGCCCGCGCCCGGCAGCTTCACCTTCGCGGTCCTGCCCGACACGCAGAACTATTCCGAGAAGCACCCCGAGACGTTCAAGGCGCAGACCCGATGGATCATGGCCAACCGCGAGCGGCGCCGTATCGGCGCCGTCTTCCACCTCGGCGACATCACCAACCGCAACAGCGAGGCCCAGTGGCGCAACGCCCGGGCCGCGCTCGAGCCCATCCTCGGCTCGGACCTCCCGCTCTGCATCGTTCCCGGCAACCACGACTACGGCAAGGGCGGCGGGGCCAAGACCCGCGACAGCCTGATGTCCCAGCACCTTCCCGTGAGCGAGCTGGCCCGCCGTCCCGGCTGGGGCGGCGCCTACGACAGGGAGCCGGCGCGGAGCGAGAACTCCTTCCACCGGTTCGAGGTCGGCGGCAGGCGGTTCCTCGTGCTCTGCCTGGAGTTCGGGCCGCGCGACGACGTCCTGCGCTGGGCCGACGCCGTCGCGGCCGCCAACCACGACCGCGAGGCGATCCTGCTGACCCACGCGCACATCTTCTCCAACGACACCCGGTACTGCCTCGAGACGCTCGCGCGGGAGCAGTCGCACAATCCCCGCCAATACGAGCTGGCCAAGCTGGCCGGCGGGGCCAACGACGGCGAGCAGGTCTGGGACAAGCTGCTCTCCCGGCACGAGAACTTCATCCTCACGCTCAACGGCCACGTCGGCGGCGACGGCCTCGGCCGCCTGGTCACCCGGACGCCGGGCGGGCGCCCCGTGCCCCAGGTCGTGGTCAACTTCCAGTTCCGCCCCAACGGCGGCGACGGCTGGCTCCGGCTCGTCGAGATGCGCAAGGACGGCACGATGCGCATGGCCGACTACTCCCCGGTCCTGGACAAGTCGAACGTCGGACCCCAGAACAGCTTCGACATCCCCTGGTGAGACGGGGCACCCTCCCGCGATGAGACCGTCCGCGCTCCTCGGCCTCCTCGCCCTCGCGCTGGCCGGCTGCCGGCCGGACCACTCGGCGCGCGACGCCTTCCTCGCGCCCGCGCCCGACGCCGGCGCCCACCTGCCGGCCGAGGGCGTCTGGCCCAAGGGGCGCAAGGTGCTCGTCGCCGGCTACTCGGGCGTGCCCAAGCGGGACCTCGCGGCGGGCTTCTCGGTCGCGGGTCCCCACTACGGCGGGAACAACGAGGCGCAGGTCGCGCAATGCCGCGAGGCCGGCATCCCCGTCATCGCGCAGATCGGCCCCTTCCCCGGCAACGGCAGCGGCGGGTGGGACGCCGCCTCCAAGATCCCCCTGGACGAGGTCAGGCGGCGCGTCGCCGAGGCCGTGCGCCGCCACGCGTCGGCCCCGGAGATCGTCATGTGGGCCATCCAGCCGGAGGAGCTCCGACCCTGGCGCAAGGACGAGATGGCCTACCTGGCCGCCGTGGCCGAGACGGTGCGCAGGGAGGATCCGCTGGGGCGGCCGCTCTTCCTCTACAACCCCAACCACCGCGACGCCGCCTCGCTCGCCGCCATCACGCCCCTCCTCGACGTCATCGGCAAGGGCTGCTACGCCAATATCGCCGGCCACAAGGACAACCGCGCCTGGATCCGCTGGTCGGTGGAGCAGATGGTCCGGGCGGCCGCGGGGGCGCGCCCCGGCGCCTGGGTGCTGGTGATGCCCGAGCTCGCCCGGGACCCCGAGCCCGGCGACCGCCACCTCATCCGCGCCTGGGTCCGGCACGACACCTACCTCGGGATGATGAGCGGGGCCAAGGGCGTCCTGCTCTGGTCGCTCTTCCCCCGGCGCGAGGTCAAGGCGACCTGGAAGGCCTGGCACGACGCCTACGCCGAGTGCGGCCGAGAGCTCAACGGCGAGCGGCAGCTGGGGCCCTTCTTCCTCTTCGGCCAGCCAAGGGACGACCTCCGCGTGACCACCCTCGAGCCGAGGCGCCCCTACCCGCTCGGCGCCTCCGCGCGCAACGCCCTCGAGGCCTCGACCACCCAGGCGGGCGAGGGCAAGGGCGGGATGCTCCACCCGTGGACCAAGGCGGAGCGCGCCCTCGGCGCCGAGCGCGTGCTGTTCATCGCCAATTCCTGCCCGGAGCCAACGACGTTCCGGGTGAGCGGGCTGCCCGCGCGCGGCCTCGAGGCGGTGGACGCCTTCGACGGCAAGCCCGTCGCGCTCGGCGCCGACGGCCGGCTTCCCGACCTGCGGCTGGCGCCCTGGGAAGTCGCCGCGCTCCGCTTCCGGGCCGCGCCCGGACGCTGAGCCGGTCAGGCCGGATCGCCGCCGACCAGCCGGCGAATCCCCAGGGGGTTGGCGGCGCGCAGCTCGGGCGGAAGGGCGGCGTCGGG
>JAURJZ010000075.1 GCA_030831965.1 Verrucomicrobiota bacterium | reverse complement strand
TCACCGGCCGCGAGGATGGCACCGGCCTCGGCCTCGCCATCGTCAAGCGAATCCTGCGGGCGCACCGCGGGGATATCGCGGTGGAGTCGACCGGCCCGGGCGGCACGACCTTCAGGTTCTGGATTCCCGCCGAAGGCTAGGCCGGGAGGGGGCTCGACCTTCCCCGCGATGGGGACGATGCCTGGCGACGCCGGGGCGCAGCGGCCCGGCGGGCGCGGCCGTGCCCTAGCCGCGGCGCCGGCGCCGCAGGGCGCCCACGACGAGCGGCAGGAACGAGACGGCGATGACGGCGAGGATGACGTGGTGGAGCTTCTCCGCCAGCGGGGAGCCGCCGACGAACCGCCCGAGGAGAATCAGCGGCGGCACCCAGAGCAGGGCGCCGAGGACGTTCCAGAACAGGAACCGGGATGGCGCGATGCCTCCCATGCCGGCGGCAAAGGGGACGAAGGTGCGCAGGATGGGGATATAGCGGGCGATCACGATGGAGGGTCCGCCCCTCTCGCGGTAGTGTGCCTCGGCGGCCTCGAGGTGGCGCCGCTTGAACCACCAGCTGTCGGCGCGATTCCTCATCGTCTCCCCGAACCGGCTGCCGAGCCATCGGCCCGTGGAGTCGCCGATGATGGCGGCGGCCGTGAGCACGGCGATGGTTGTCCAGGGGTCGAGCAGGGCGGGCCGCTCGCCGTTCGCGACGGTGAAGACGCCGGCGGTGACGAGCAGGGAGTCGCCGGGGAGGAAGAAGCCGGCCAGGAGGCCCGTCTCCGCGAAGATGACCACGGCGAGCAAGCCGAGGCCGAGCTGGCCCACGAGCAGCCGCAGGCCCTCCTCGCTGTAAAGCTGCTGGACCAACTCCATGGGCTCGCAGTGGAGCGTCCGACCCGGCAAAGGCAATCCCGCTTGCTCCCGGGGAGGCGCCGGGACAGGGTCGCGCATGACCGCCGCCTTGGCCAAGGCCGACGCCGAGCTTCGCCAGGCCGCCCTTCGCCACGCCCTGGCGGGGGCTGGTCCCGCCGGCGAGGCTTTCCTGCCCGCCGCCAAGGCCTTCCTCGCGGAGGCCCGCGAGATCCAGCTCGCCGCGCATCGCTCGGGCGAGCCGGGCGACGTCACCGCCGCCGTTCGCTCCCGCGCGGTCGACCTCCTCCTCGCCTGCCTTTACCTCCGCGCCGGCGGCGACTCCGCCGGCCTTTGCCTGCTTGCCCTTGGCGGCTACGGGCGCGAGGAGCTCTGTCCCCACAGCGACATCGACCTCCTTCTCCTGCCGGTGGGCGATCCCGCGGCGGGCAAGGCGGCAGCCGAGGCCGTCCTCTATCCGCTCTGGGACCTTGGCCTCAAGGTGGGCCACTCCGTCCGCACGCCCGCGGAGGTCGAGGCCGTCGACCCCGCCGACCTCCATTTCCGGGTCGCCCTTCTCGACCGGCGCGGCGTCGCCGGACCGGCTCGGGGCATGGAGGAGGTCGATGCGGTCGTCGCGCGCTGGCACGCGCGCGAGGGATGGCGGACGCTGGCGCAGAGGCTCGTCTCGGCCCAGCGCGAGCGCCGGGCAAAGGCCGGCGGGAGCGCCTTCCTCCAGGAGCCCGATCTCAAGAACGGCGTCGGCGCGCTGCGCGACATCCACGCCATCCATTGGCTGGCCGGCCTCGCGAGGCGGGTCGGCGCCGGTCCCTCCCTCGCCGCGTCCGGCCTCCTGCCACCGGCCGACGCCGCCCGGCTGGGCGAGGCCCGCTCGCTCCTGCTTCGGCTTAGGTGCGAGCTGCATTTCCAGTCCGCCCGTCCCGTCGAGCTGCTTTCCCTGGAGCGCCAGGACTCGGTCAGCGCGGCGCTCGGCCACGAGGGCGACCTTGCCGCCCGCATCGGCGCGCTCATGCGGGGATACCTCGACGCGGCGGACCACGTGCGCAGGTGCGCGGAGCTGGTCGAGGGTCAGGTCATGGGGGAACCCGAGCCGGCGGGCGAGGGCCCCGAGATCGCCGCCGACGGCTTCCGTCTGCGCCGCGGAGGGGTTGCCCGGGCCGATCATCCGCTGGTCTTCGACGAGGACCCGCTGCGCCTGGTCCGCCTTTTCCGGCTATGCCAGGTCCACGACGCCGTGCCCGACCGCACGACCTCCCTGCTGGTGCGCGCCCGCGCCCATCTCCTCGAGCCGAGCCTCGCCCTGGGTCCCGGCGGGCAGGCCCTCCTCCGCGAGATGCTGGGCGAGCGGGGACGGGTGCACGCCGCGCTCGGCTCGCTGAGGGAGCACGGCCTGCTCGACCGGCTTCTCCCCGAATTCGCCGGCCTCCATTGCCTGGTGCAGCTGGAATTCTACCACCGCTGGACCGCCGACGTGCACACCCTCCGCTGCCTCCGCGAGCTCGACCAGGTCTTCCTCGCGCGCGAGGGGCCGGCGGCCCGCCACCGCGAGGTGCTGCTCGCCGCCGGCCATCCCGATCTCCTCTACGCGACGCTGCTTCTCCACGACATCGGCAAGGCCGAGGGCATCCACGGCCATGCCGAGCGCGGCGCGGCCCAGGCGGAGGCGGTCCTCGCCCGGCTGGGTTACGCCGATGCCGAGCGCCGCCTCGCCGAGGCGGTCATCCGGCACCACCTCGTGATGGGCATCTATTGGCAGCGCCACGACCTCGACGATCCGGCCAACATCGCGCGTTTCGCCGAGACCGTCGGCGAGACCGCCGTCGTCCGCCATCTGTTCGTCCACACGCGCTGCGACGCGCTGGCGACCTCGCCGGGTCTCTGGACCGAGGGCAAGGATGAGCAGCACAACCGGCTGCTGCGCCTGACCCTGTCCTGGATGGAGCGGGGAGGGCAGGGGCCTGAGGACCGGGCGCGGCTGGTTCGGCTCAGGGCGGAGGCCGAGGCCGCCCTCGCGGGCTCGGTTCCTCCGGACCAGGTTGAGGCCCACTTCACCCTTCTCCCCCCGTCCTATTTCCTGCACGTCACGCCGGCCGCCCTGGCCCTGCACCTCGGCTCGGTCAGGGCCTTGGTGAGGTCGGTCATCGCCGAGGATCCCGATGCCTCGCTCTCGGCCCAGGTTGCCTGGGAGGGGCTTCCCCGCGGGGGGCTGGCCTGCCATATCGTGACCTGGGACCGCGCCGGTCTCTTCGGGCGAATCGCCGGCGCCTTCGCGCTGGCGGGAATCAACATCCTGTCGTGCCGCGCCTTCTCCCGGGGCGACCATGTCGCCATCGACAGCTTCAGGGTCTCGCTGCCCGAGGCCGACCCGGAGGGCGCGAAGCGGCGCTTCCTCGAGGCGCTTTCCGAAAACCTGCTGGGACGCGGCGACCCCGCCCAGGCCGTCCAGGCCGAGGAGGCCAGGCGCGCCCGCCGCGCCCCGCTTCGACCCATGCGGCTTGGACAGGAGCCGGTTGTCCGGGCCTATCGGCTCGACGACCTCGGTCGAACCGTGCTCGAGCTGCAGGCCCCGGATCGGATCGGCCTCCTTTTCAGGGTCGGCAGGGCCATCCGCGATTCCGGCCACGCGCTTTCCTACGCGAACGTGGCCACCGAGCGAGGCTATGCCCTGGACACCTTTTACCTGCGGGAGGAGCCCTCGGTCAGCCATCGGCCCGACTCCCTGCCCGAACTCGAGGCCCGCGTGCGAGCCTGCCTCGCCTCGCCCGCCGAGGCTTGATTCCGGCCGGCAACGTCGCAGACTCACGGCATGCGATCCCTCGTCGCCGCCTTCGTGATTGCCCTTGCAGGCTGTGGGGCGGATTCCGCCTCGCCTCCGCCCGCGCCATCGCCGACTTCCCCCGCCGCCAACCCCATGACAATCCCTCGCGAGAAAGCCACCTTCGGAGCCGGATGCTTCTGGGGCGTCGAGCACATCTACCGCAAGATCCCCGGGGTGATCGAGGCCTACTCCGGCTATGCCGGGGGGGCGACCGAGCGACCCACCTACCGCGACATCTGCACGGGCACGACCGGACACGCCGAGGTGGTGGAGGTGACCTACGACCCCGGCAAGGTGTCCTACGCCCGCCTGGCGGAGGTTTTCTTCAAGATGCACGACCCCACGACCCTCAATCGACAGGGTCCCGATGTCGGCACCCAGTACCGCTCGGTCATCTTCTATCACAGCGAGGCCCAGCGGCTCGAGGCTGAGCGGGCCAAGGCGGCGGCGCAGCCGAGGTTCAAGTCCCCGATCGTGACCACCATCGAGCCCGCGCCGGTGTTCTGGATGGCCGAGGCCTACCACCAGCGTTACATCGAGCGGACCGGCCATCCCTCCTGCCACGTCCTTTCCGAGTGATGGCAAGGGGTTCCGAGGAAGAGGGGGCCCTGCCGGGCCTCGGCGACCCCGTTTCCCCGGCCCGCCAGCCCCTCGCCGCGCGCATGCGCCCCCGGCGGCTTTCCGAGGTGGTCGGACACCGGGCCTTGCTTGGCGAGGGCGCGCTGCTTCCCCGCCTGATCAAGGGCGATGCCTTCGGCTCCCTCATCCTCTACGGTCCGCCCGGCTGCGGCAAGACGACCCTGGCCGAGGTCATCGCGGCGGAGACCGGGTCGACGGCTGTGCGCGTCAACGCGGTGCTCTCCGGGGCCGCCGAGCTGCGCGACATCCTGCAGGAGGCTCGGCGCCACCCTGGTCGGCGCACCCTGCTGGTCATTGACGAGATCCATCGCTTCAACAAGGCCCAGCAGGACCTGCTCCTTCCCGATGTGGAGTCGGGCGCCGTGCGCCTGATTGGCTGCACGACCCACAATCCCGGCCACCATGTCAACCCGGCCTTGCTCAGCCGCAGCCACCTGCTGCGCCTGGAGCCGCTCGGCCGGGAGGAGGTCGCCGGTTTCCTCGCCCTGGCCTTGTCCGACCCCGAGCGCGGCCTGGGCAAGATCCGCGTCGGGGCCGACCCCGAGGTGCTCGGCATGCTCGCCGACCTCGCCGAGGGGGACCTGCGCCGCGCCCTCAACGCGCTGGAGACGGTCGCCCTGGCCACGCCGGTCGGCTCGGGCATCACCCTCGAGTCGCTGCGCCGCTACGCCAGCGAGCGTCGCATCCGATTCGACGACGGGGGCGACGACCATTACGACACCGCCTCCGCCTTCATCAAGTCGATCCGCGGGTCGGACCCGGACGCCGCCCTCTATTGGCTGGCCGTCATGCTCGAGGGCGGCGAGGACCCCCGCTTCATCGCCCGCCGGCTGGTCATCGCGGCTTCGGAGGACGTGGGGCTGGCCGATTCCCGAGGGCTCGGCCTCGCCGTGGCCGCCTACCAGGCCTGCGAGTTGCTCGGCCTTCCCGAGGCCGAGTACCCGTTGGCGCACGCCACCCTCTTCCTCGCCTTGGCGCCGAAGAGCAACAGCGCCACCCTCGCCCTCGCCTCGGCCCGCGAGGCGGTGCGCAGCTCACCCCGCCAGGAGGTTCCGCTCCACCTCAGGGATGGCCATGCGGCGGCGGCGCGTCGCCTCGGCAACGGCGCCGGGTACCTCTACGCGCACGGTTTTCCCGAGAACGTCACCGGCCAGCCCCACCTCCAGAGGCCCCTCGAGCTCTTCGCTCCCGGCCAGGCGGGCGCCGAGGCCCAGCTTGCCGAGCGCCTCGCCCGCCTGCGACGTCTCCGGGCCGAGCTCGCCCAAGGCGGCGAAGCCCGCCCGCGGAAATGAAGCCGGTCCCGTCCAGCCGTCTCCCGTGGTTCGGGCCCGGCCGAGCGCCCCTCTACCTTGCCCCGATGGCGCGGCACACCGATTACGCCTTCCGTGCCCTGTGCAAGGAGCGTGGCGCCGACGTGATGGTGACGGAGTTCGTGCAATCCGAGGCGCTGCTCAGGGACAACGCCAAGGCGTGGGAGATGGTGGATTTCGCCCCGGAGCAGCGACCCATGGGCGTGCAGATCTTCGGCGCCAAGCCCGCCTCGATGGCCAAGGCCGCCCGCCTGGTCTGTGACCGGCTGCGTCCGGATTTCCTTGACCTCAACTTCGGCTGCCCCGCCCACAAGGTCATCGAGCAAAGCGCCGGTTCCGGCCTGCTGCGGTGCACCCCCCTCCTGTTCGACATCGTCAAGTCGGTCCGCGACGCCATCCCCGACGTCCCGCTCACGGCCAAGATGCGACTGGGGTGGGATGCCGACAGCATCGTCGCCGTCGAGGTGGCCGCCCGCCTCGAGCAGCTCGGGGTCGAGGCCATCGCCGTCCACGGCCGCACCCGCGCCCAAGGCTACTCCGGCGAGGCCGATTGGGAATGGATCGGCCGCGTGGCGGCCGCCGTTTCCATACCGGTGGTGGGTAACGGCGACCTGCGCGACCCCGCCGCGGCGGTCGAGCGGCTCCGGCGCCACGGTGTGGCGGGCCTGATGGTCGGCCGCGCCGCCCTTGCCTCGCCGTGGATCTTCGGCGACATCAGGGCCGCCCTGGGCGGATTGCCCCAACCACCGCGCCCCGGCCCGGCCGAGCGATGGACCACCTTGATCCGGCTGGCCGAGCTCACGCTCGAGCGCGCCGCCCAGGGGCCAGGCGAGCGCGATGTCCGCTGGATGTTCGCCAAGCTGCACCCGCTCACCCAAGGCCTTCCCGGATGCCGGAGGATTCGCAACGCCATCCAGCGCTGCCAGAGTCTCGCCGACCTGAGGCGCTTGGCTGACAGCCATTTGGCCGAATTGACGCAGCAGGACATAAGTGGCTGATTGCGATGACTTTGAAAACTTTCTCCGACATTTTTACCGGCGCGGACTTATCCACGGTGGAACTGTGAACAACCTGTGCAGGAGGGGGGCTTGTGGCGCCCCCCACCCGCCCTAGACCTGTCCCTGCTTTTTGGGCTTTTCAGACGGGTTCTCCTTCCTAGGTTCAACCATCCGCCCATTCGCAAAAGGGTCGCACAGCGTTCGCCTTTTCTCGGCCCAAAGCCCTCCCCACCAAGACCTCCAACCCTCCCAACCCGCGACCGCGCGACCGCCATCCACCACCGTGTGTTTCCCCCAGCGGGCAACCCCTGTGAATAACCCAAACGCCTTCCGATGACCGCCATTTCCACCCCCGCCACCCTCTGGGACTCAGTCAAGGCCGAGCTCCGCGCCGTCGTCTCCGCGACCGACTTCGAGAGCTGGTTCACCAACCTGAAGCCTGTCGGCATCGAGGGCGACACGCTCCTTCTTCAGGCTCCCTCCGTGCTGGCGGAAGCCTGGGTCAACAGCAACTTCGGCGACCTCCTCCGGCACCAGATCTCGCTCTCGTCGGGCCGGAGCATGACCTATCGTCTCACCGCCCAGGCCGAGCGCGAGGCGCCGGCCGCCCCCGCCGCCCCCGCCCCGCGCGGACGCGCCGTCGCCGCGGTCAAGCCGCCGGCGATCAAGGCGACCAACACCTTCGGCAACTTCATCGTCGGAACGGAGAACGAGATGGCGCACGGGGCCGCGCTCGCCGTGGCCAAGGAGCCCGGGCACAACTACAACCCCCTCTTCATCTACGGCCCGACGGGGCTTGGGAAGACGCACCTGATGCACGCCATCGCGCACAGCCTGTTCGCCCGCAACCCCTCCGCCCGGATCGCCTACGTCACCTCCGAGACCTTCACCAACGAGTTCATCCAGGCCCTGCAGACCAACAGCGTGGCCCAGTTCCGCCGCCGCTACCGGGAGCTCGACCTTTTGCTCATCGACGATATCCAGTTCCTCGCGGGCAAGGAGTCCACCCAGGAGGAGTTCTTCCACACCTTCAACGAGCTGCACAACAGCCACCGGCAGGTCGTCCTCACCAGCGACCGGCCCGCCAGCGAGATCGCCCGCCTCCAGGAGAGGCTGGTCTCCCGCTTCCAGTGGGGAATGGTCGCCTCGATCGCCGCGCCGGGCCTTGAGACGCGCATCGCCATCCTTCGCCGAAAGGCCCAGGACCGCGCGCTGGAGCTGCCCCCGGAGATCGCCGAGTTCATCGGCAGCCGCATCGCGCGCAACGTCCGCAACCTCGAGGGGGCCGTCACCCGCATCGAGGGTTACATCCGGATGAGCCCCGGCCGACGCCCGCTGGACATCCCGGCGGTCGAGCGCCTGCTCCACGACATCCTCGTCGAGGAGGCGAGCCACACCCTGACGGTGGAGATGATCCAGCGCTCCGTGGCCGAGCACTACCGCATCCAGCTCTCGGACATGACCTCCAAGCGCCGGATGCAGGCCATCGCCTTCCCCCGCCAGGTCGCCATGTATCTGAGCACGCAGCTGACCGGCCTCTCCCTGGTCGCCATCGGGCAGGCTTTCGGCGGCCGCGACCACGGCACCGTGATCCATGCCCGGAAGACCGTCGGCAACCAGTGCGAGGTCGACACGAATGTCCGCCGTTCCGTCGACTTCCTCAAGTCGCAGCTTTCATCCAATCGGGGCCAGTAGCCCGGTTTGATGTTTGGGATCCGGAGCCCCGCCGAGTGGCGGGGCTCCTTTATGGGCGGCTACCGCGCCGGGGGCTCGGGACCGAGCGGGGGAGGGGACACCCCGAGGTCGTGCCAGCTGAGGGCCCGGAAACTTGTCCGCCAGTCCCTTCCCTCGCCGAGCCGGACGCGGATGACATGCCGCTCGCCCGGAAGCAGGTCGACCAGTCCGTCGAGCGCCCTGGCGTCGGGCTGCAATGGCTCCAGGCAGAGCCCGACGACGACGCTGTCGGCGATCACGGTCATCTCGGCGAAGCCCAGCGCGTTGCCGGTGTCGCGGCGAGCCTCGATCCGGTAGGAGGCCCGAGCCAGCGCGGGGTCGGCGCCCCGATAGGCGGGCGGCAACGGGCGGATGAGTCGATGCGGGCCCGACTCCGCCAAGGCGTAGCTCGCCTCCCCGGGCCGCAGCCTGGCGAGGCTGGACTGGCTGGCGCCCTCGGCGCGGGTTTCCCTGACCACATTGCCCCGGGAATCCAGCAGGCGGAGCAGGATGCCGCGGGCGCCGCCGACCGGCGACGCGTGCGCGGCGTCCCCCTGGAACCACAGCCTCACCCCGTCGTCGGCGAAGGCCTGCCTCAGCGCGAAGTACGCCGGCTTCGGGGCGCCGGTGAAATCCAGCACGGAGGCGGTG
>JAURJZ010000074.1 GCA_030831965.1 Verrucomicrobiota bacterium | reverse complement strand
GCTGATGGCCCAGGGCCACTTCAAGGTCGCCACCGCCTACATCCTCTACCGGGCCGAGCGCGCCAACCGCCGCGAGGCCGAGGCCGCCGCGGGCCCCGCGCCGGTCGACAACCAGGAGTCGATGCTCGTCCTCAAGCGCGAGGATGGCACGACCTTCTTCTGGGACCCGGCCTCGCTCCGCGCCCGCATCGCGTTCGCCGCCGCGGGCCTCGAGCTCAACCACACCGCCGACCAGATCGAGCAGCTCCTCCGCGCCGGCCTCTTCAACGAGATGAGCGAGGCCGACCTGCGCAAGACGGTCGAGCTCAACGCCAAGACCCTCCTCGAGAAGGACGCCGACTTCGCCCGCTTCTCCGGCCGGCTCATGCTCACGTTCATCTACGAGGAGGTCCTCGGCTGGGACATCCTGCGCGACGGCCCCGCCCGCCTGCCCGAGTTCCACCGCAAGGCCTTCGCCGCCTACGTGGAGCGCGGCATCGCCATCCACCGCCTCTCGCCCGAGCTGCGCAAGTACGACCTGGCCAAGCTCGCCGCCGCCCTCGACCCCTCGGCCGACCTCGAGTTCGACTTCCTCGGCGTCCAGACCCTCTACGACCGCTACCTCATCGTCGACAAGACGGTGAAGCCCGCCCGCCGGCTCGAGGTGCCCCAGTTCTTCTGGATGCGCGTCGCGATGGGCCTCTTCCACGGCGAGCCCAAGGGCCGCGAGGACTGGGCCATCCGCCTCCACGCCCTCTACAAGTCCCGCCGCTTCTGCAGCTCGACCCCGACCCTCTTCAACGCCGGCACCCTCCACAGCCAGCTCTCCTCCTGCTACCTCTACAAGGTCGACGACTCCATCGAGTCCATCATGCAGCGCGGCATCGCCGACAACGCCTACCTCTCCAAGTGGGCGGGCGGCCTCGGCGGCTCCTGGACCGCGGTGCGCGGCACCGGCTCCTACATCAAGGGCACCAACGGCGAGTCCCAGGGCATCATCCCCTTCCTCAAGATGCACAACGACCAGCTGGTCGCGGTCAACCAGGGCGGGAAGCGCCGCGGCTCCGGCTGCGCCTACCTCGAGACCTGGCACAACGACGTCGAGGAGTTCCTCGAGCTGCGCCGCAACACGGGCGACGACCGCCGCCGCACCCACGACATGAACACGGCCAACTGGATCCCCGACCTGTTCATGAAGCGGATGGAGGCCCGCCAGAACTGGACCCTGTTCCACGCCAACCAGGTCCCCGACCTGCACGAGACCTACGGCGCGGAGTTCGAGCGGCGCTACGCCGAGTACGAGGCCAAGGCCAAGGCGGGCGTCATCTTCGGCAAGGAGATCCCCGCCATCGAGCTGTGGAAGAAGATGCTGGCGATGCTCTTCGAGACCGGCCACCCCTGGATCACCTTCAAGGATCCCTGCAACGTGCGCTCCCCGCAGGACCACGTCGGCGTCATCCACTCCTCCAACCTCTGCACCGAGATCACGCTCAACACCTCGGCCGACGAGACCGCGGTCTGCAACCTCGGCTCGGTCGTGCTCGACCAGCACCTCGACGCCGCCGGCGCGGTCGACCACGGCCGCCTGCGCGAGACCGTCCAGGTCGCCGTGCGCGCCCTCGACAACGTCATCGACATCAACTTCTACCCGACCGAGGCCGCCCGCACCTCCAACCTCCGCCACCGCCCCGTCGGCATGGGCGTGATGGGCCTGCAGGACTGCCTCTACCGCCGCGGCCACTCCTTCGCCTCGCAGGAGGCGGTTGAGTTCAACGACGAGGTCATGGAGGCCGTCGCCTTCTACGCCTACGAGGCCTCCTCCGACCTCGCGGGCGAGCGCGGCACCTACAGCACCTACAAGGGTTCGAAGTGGGACCGCGGCCTGCTCCCCCAGGACACCGTCGACCTGCTCGAGCGCGAGCGCGGCGTGGCCGTCGAGGTCCCGCGCGGCGGCCGGATGGACTGGAAGCCGGTCCGCGAGAAGATCGCCCGCCAGGGGATGCGCAACTCCAACGTCCTCGCCATCGCGCCGACCGCGACCATCTCCAACATCATGGGCAGCTCGCCCTGCATCGAGCCCGCCTACAAGAACCTCTTCGCCAAGAGCAACCTCTCGGGCGACTTCATCGAGCTCAACACCGCCCTCGTGCGCGACCTGCGCAAGCTCGGCCTGTGGGACGACCAGATGGCCGAGGACCTCAAGTACCACGACGGCGAGCTCAGGGACATCGAGCGCGTGCCGGCCGCCGTCAAGGAGCGCTACCGCACGGCCTTCGACATCGAGCCCCGCTGGGTCATCGAGGCCGCCGCCCGCCGGCAGAAGTGGATCGACCAGGCCCAGTCGGTGAACCTCTGGCTCGCCTCCTCGGACATGAAGGACCTCTCCCACATGTACCGCCTCGCCTGGCGCACCGGCCTGAAGACCACCTACTACCTGCGCACCCTCGGGGCCTCCAACATCGAGAAGGCCACCGCCAAGGCGGCCCCCCAGCCCGCCGCCGAGGCGCCCAAGAAGGTCTTCACCGAGGCCGAGAAGGCCGCCTGCTCACTCGAGGCCCAGCTCCGCGGGGAGACCTGCGAGGCCTGCCAGTGACCCGCTGACCCGAGACGACCGGACCGAGGGCCCCGCGAGGGGCCCTCTTTCGTCGCCCGATGCGGCCGCCGGCCTCGCGGGCGAGGGTTGGCCTTGCCGCGTGGGTCGCGTCGGCCAAGGTGGATGAATGCCCTCCCTCAACACCCTTGCCGGAAGCGTCCATGTGCTCGAGAGGGAGGTCGCCTTCGCGGAGCTCGCCGGGCGGATCGGCGCCTTGCCGGGCCCCCGGCCGACCGTCGCGCTGAGCGGCGGCTCGACCCCGAAGGCCTTCTTCGCCTGGGCGGTCGCCTCCCGGGCGCTGTCCCCCGCGACCCTGGCGCGGGTCGAGTGGCACGTCAGCGACGAGCGCTGCGTCCCCCTCGGTTCATCCGAGTCCAATTTCGGCAACGCGGCTCGGCTCCTGCTCGATCCCCTCGGGGTCGCCGCCGACCGGCGCTTTCCCTGGCCGAGCGAGCTTCCGCCCCGGGAGGCCGCCTCGGCCTATGAGCGTTTCTGGCGGGTGGCCGGCCGCGACCATGCCTATGACCTCTGCGTGCTGGGCCTGGGCGACGACAGCCATGTCGCCTCCCTCTGGCCGGGCTGCCCCTTGCTCGCCTCGGACGGCGGCGCGCGATTCGCGGCCACG
>JAURJZ010000073.1 GCA_030831965.1 Verrucomicrobiota bacterium | reverse complement strand
GCGCCTGCTCTCCGAGCAACCCGGCGCCGTCGAGGTGTACGACCTCGCGACCGACCCGGCGGAGCAGAACGACCTGGCGAAGAGCCGCCCCGACCTGGTCAAGCGCGCGGAGGAGGCCTTCCGCCGCGAGCATGTGGCGAACCGGGACTTCCCCCTGCCGGGCGAGCCCGGCTGGGCGGAGAAGGCCAGGCGCGAGGCGGCGCGGAAGCAGCAGGTGCGCGAGGCCAAGGGCAAATGACGCCCGACCGCGCCAAGGCCTGGATCAAGCTCGCGCTGGCGGCGGGGGTCGCCCTGCCCTTCGTCCTGCTTTTTGCCCTCGGGACGGATGACCGGCGCGCCGAGCCCGAGATGGTGGCGATCGCCGGCGGCGAGTTCCTGATGGGCGACGAGGACCACCACCCGGAGGAGGCCCCGCGCCGCAAGGTGCGCGTGGGCGCTTTCCGGATATCGCGGACCGAGGTGACGAACCGGCAGTTCGAGCGCTTCGCGCGGGCGACGGGCTATGTGACCGAGGCGGAGAAGGCGATCGACCCGCGGGCGTTCCCCAACGCGCCGCCGGAGGCGCTGCTGGCCGGCGCGATGGTCTTCCACGCCAAGCCGGGCGTCGACGCCCGGGCGTGCTCGGTCACCGGCGAGATGCCTTGGTGGCACTTCACGCCCGGCGCCAACTGGCGGCAGCCCGAGGGCCCGGGGTCGTCGATTGCGGACCGGATGGAACACCCGGTGACGCAGGTGAGCTACCGCGACGCCCTGGCGTACTGCGCCTGGGCGGGCGCGCGGCTGCCGACGGAGGCCGAGTGGGAGTTCGCCGCGCGCGGGGGCCTCGAGGCGAAGGCCTATGCCTGGGGCGACGAGGAGCGGCCCCAGGGCAGGCTGATGGCGAACCACTGGCAGGGCGGCTTCCCCGGAAAGGACACCGGGGAGGACGGCTTCCAGGGCACGGCACCGGCGGGAAGCTTCCCGCCGAACGGCTACGGGCTGCTGGACATGGCGGGGAATGTCTGGGAATTCACCGCGGATTGGTACGACCAGGACTATTACCGCAAGGGGCCGACGGACAACCCGAGGGGCCCGGCGGCGGGGCAGGATCCCGCCGGAACAGGGTACGGGCAGCGCGCGATGCGCGGCGGCTCCTGGCTGTGCGACCGCACGTATTGCTTCCGCTTCCGCCCGGGCGCGCGCCACGGGGTGGATGAGCTGACCGCGACGAACCACTCGGGCTTCCGGATTGTGCGGGAGGGCAAATAGGCGACCGACCCAGGACCCGGGGAAGGCAGAGCCCCTCGGCCTTCCGCCGGGGGATTGGGCAAGGCGCTGAGGCCGGCGCGGCAGGGCAGAACTTTGGCGGCGTCCGGGTGTTCTTCATGCATGCTGCGGGAACTGATCCGCCTCTCCTGTGTCGCCGGGCTCGCCGCGGCCGGACTGCGCGCGCAGGCGCCGGCCGACCCAACCGGGCTGGGGGCGCCGGCCTGGGTGACGGCCGAGGCGAAGGCCCCGCGCGTCGAGAGACGCTTTTTCGAGAGCGCCGCGGCCAAGGCCAGGGTGAGCTACCATGTCTACCTGCCCGAGGCCTATGCGCGCGAGACCAGCCGGAGGTTTCCCGTCATCTACTGGCTGCATGGGTCGGGCGGCGGCCGGGGCGGAATCCCGAAGCTCGCGGCGCGCTTCGACGCGGCGATGGCCGCAGGCAAGATGCCCCCGTGTCTCATCGTCTTCGTAAACGGGCTCGAGATGGGGATGTACGTCGACTGGGCCGACGGGTCTCGCCCGATGGAGACCCAGATCATCCGGGAGCTCCTGCCCCATGTCGACGCCACCTGGCGCACCGTGGCGCGGCGCGAGGGACGCCTGATCGAGGGCTTCAGCATGGGCGGCTACGGCGCGGGGCGGCTCGGCTTCAAGTTCCCCGAGACCTTCGCGGCCGTCTCGATGCTGGCGTCGGGGCCGCTTCAGGCCCGGCTCGACAGGGCCCCGCGGGCGAGCCGCGCGCAGGCCGAGGACCTGCTGCGCGACGCGTTCGGCGGCTCGCAGGCGCGGTTTCTCGAGGCGAGCCCGCGGCGCTGGGCCGAGACCAACGCCAGGGCGCTGGCCGCCGGAACGCGCATCCGCGTGGCGATTGGCTCGCGCGATGAGACCTACGGCAACAACCTCGACTTCCACCGTCACCTCGAGGCTGTCGGCGTGCCGCATGCCTGGACGGTCATCCCGGGGCTGGGCCACGATCCCGAGGGCATGCTCGAGGCCCTCGGCGACGCCAACTGGGTTTTCTACCGCGAGGTGTTCGGCGAAAGGGCCGAGAAGTCGTCTCGCGACAAGCCGCGGGCGGAACCGACGCGCCAGGAGGGTCGATAGGGGGCGCGACTCGAGCCAATCCGAACGCCCCTAGCCTGCCTCGGCGCGGAGGCAGTGGAGGTTGGCCATGGAGATGCCGGAGAGGAGGGCGCCGGTGATGCCGAGGAAGCCCTGGTCGGCGCCGATGAGGAAGAGGTTGTCGAGGTGGGTGCGGCCCTCGCGGCGCTTCTCGGTCGAGCCGTAGATGGCCCCGTTGAGGCGGCCGGTGTAGCGCGCGACGGTGGTCGGCGTGAACATGTCGGTGGCGACCAGGGCGGCGTCGTGCGCAGGATCGGGGACCGCGGGAAGATGGGCGCGGGCCACCCGGTTGAGGCGGGCGAACCAATCGGCCTTGGCGGCGGCGTAGGCGTCGGGGGCCAGCGCCTTCCAGGCGTCGTGGTTGGCGAGGGCGGTGACGCGCAGCCAACCCTCGTCGAGGGCTCGGCCGGGGCCGTAGTCGTAGTTGTTGGGGATGCAGATGACGCCGGAGCGGGGGTCGGCGAGGTCGCGGGGGGAGCGGTAGTCGAGGCGGTCGCCGTCGCAGAAGAAGACGATGGTGTCGGCCCAGCCGAAGTTGGCGAAGGGCTCGGCGCGGTAGGTCGCGATGGTCTCGGCGTAGCCGAGGCGACCGAGGCGGTCGGCGGCGATACCGGGGGGCTGGTCCTCGCACAACCGCAGGGTCTCGGGGAGGCCGGCGCAGGAGAGGACCTGGGTGGCGCGGATGGCGGCGCCGTCGTCCAGCTCGAGCTCGGCGGCCTTGCCCCCGGCGACGCGGATGCGGCGGACGCCGCATTTCATGCGGCGCTCGACGCCGGCGGCGCGGAGGCGGTCGGTGAGGGCGCGGAGGATGACGCGGACGCCCTCGAGGGGGCGGGCGAAGCCCTCGCGGTAGAGGGCGCGCCAGAGGATGGCGAACTGTCGCAGCTCGATGTCGCCCTCGTGCGCGCTGCCGTAGTAGCAGGCCGGCAGGAGCAGCAGCTCCTCGAGGGCGGGCTCGCGGAGGCGCTCGGCGAGCCAGGCGCGGGTCATGCCACCGGGGGCGTCGAGCGCGTTCTCATCCATGGCGCGCAGGGCGGCGTCCACTTCCCGAAAGGCGTCAACGCGTCCGGGGAACTCGCGGGCGACCTCGGACTCCAGGACGGCGAAGTCGTTGGTCATCCGGAGGGATCGGCCGCCCAGGACGATGCGCGAGCCGAGCTGGGGACAAAGGTCGAGCTCCTCGCGGCGGATCCGCAGCTGGCGAAGGAGCTTGGTGAGGGGCGTGCCCTTGGCGCCCTCGGGGACCCAGTTGGTCAGCGCGTGGAGGCCGACGTCATACTTCCTGCCGGATTTCGCGTAGAACGAGTTGAGGCCGCCCGGGGCGTTGTGGCGCTCGAGGAGGATGACCTTCTTGCCGAACATCCCGAGGCGCAGGGCCGCCGCGAGGCCGGACATGCCGGCGCCGATGATGGCGACGTCGTATTGGGAAGAGGAGGGCAAGGGGACCGGGGAAGAGGGGACCGCGGGATTAAGGGATGAAAGGTTGAAGGGATGAAGGGAAAAGAGTCGGGCGGGTCCGCGGGGCGCGGGGGCTCTGGAAGCTCAATTTCACCCGGTCTCCATCCTTCGCATCCCCTGCATCTCCCGCGCCCCTGTGCCCCCGTGCCCCTGATACCCGTGTATGACACACCGCGGGCTTGGCGGGCTTGACGGCCGTGTTAACGTTAGAGCGTTCTTTCAGTCACCACGCATCACGAGCAAGCCTCGGCCCAGCCGAGCGACTTGCACCAACCGAGCCCGGGAGGGCCACGGTGGTCTCCGAAGCCGAAAGGCCTCGGGATGAGGATCCCCAAGGATCAAACCCATCTCCCCGGCGACCTGGCCGTGATGCGCGGAACTGCCCTTCCCCACCACGACCATGATCCACAGCAACGACACCGCCGCCGCCCAGCCCAACATCCTCTCCCTCCGAAACACGGGAGGGGAGAACCACCACATCTGGAACAACAACGGCACCTGGTGGGTGCACTACACGGTCCACCTGCCCGACTACACGGCGCAGCGGGTGCGCCGGTCGCTCGGCACCAAGGACGTGGCGGAGGCCCGCCGCCGGCGCGACGAGCTGCTGGCGCGGTTCCCGCTCGTCCGCTGAGCGGAACCCCGGGCCGCCGGCGAGGTCGGAGACGGCATGCTCCCGCGGCTCCTCTCCGGCCTCGCCTTGGCGATCCTGCTGGCCCTGACGGCCGCCTTCGCGAGGGGCGCGGAGCGCCCGAACGTGATCATCTTCCTGACAGACGACCAGGGCTGGAACGACACCTCGGTGAACCAGGGACTACCCAAGGACCCGCAATACAACGCGCACTACCGCACGCCGGCCCTGGAGCGCCTCGCGCGCGAGGGGGCGCGCTTCTCCCAGGCCTACGCCACGCCGGTCTGCACCCCGAGCCGAGTCAGCCTGCTGACCGGCCTGGGGCCGGCCCGGCATGGCGTGACCAACTGGACGCTCCACCCGGGCAAGGACCTCGGCGTGCGCACCAAGGCCCTGGCCCTGCCCGACTGGAACTGCGACGGGCTGCAGCCGAGAGACTCGGGCACCCGGCGGGGGTTCGAGACGGAGGACACCCTGCCCTTCCTGCTCCGGAAGGCGGGCTATCGCACGATCCACATCGGCAAGGCCCACCTGGGGGCGACGGGCACGCCCGGGGCCGACCCGCGCAAGCTCGGGTTTGATGTCAATATCGCGGGCGGCGCCGCGGGCCAGCCCGGCAGCTTCCTCGGCGCGCGCAACTTCGCGCGAGGCAAGGCGGAGCGGACGCTCTGGGACGTGAGGGACCTCGACGAGTACCACGGCAGGGAGATCACGGTGACCCAGGCGATCACGGAGAAGGCCATCGCCGAGATCGGGCGGGCGAAGGCGGACGGCAGGCCCTTCCTCCTCCACCTCGGCCACTTCGGGGTGCACACGCCGATCGAGCCGGCGGCCGAGTTCGCCAAGGATTACGAGGGCACGCGGTTCGTCCAGAAGGAGCGCGACTACGCGACGATGGTGGCCGACGTGGACAAGAGCATGGGGCGGATCCTCGACGCCCTCGACCGGCTGGGCCTGGCGAGGGACACGATGGTGGTGTTCCTCTCGGACAACGGGGGCTACGCCCAGCGGGTCGGGGGGTATTTCCCGCGCAACCTGCCCCTGCGCAGCGGGAAGGGGTCGGCCTACGAGGGCGGCCTGCGCACGCCGATGATCATCCGCTGGCCGGGCGTGGCGAAGCCGGGCTCGCTCGTGGAGGGCGCGGCCAGCATCGTCGACCTGATGCCGACCGCGCTGGCGGCGGCGGGAGCCAAGGCGCCGGAGGGGATCGACGGGCGAGACCTGGCCCCCTTGCTCAAGGGCGAGAGGATGGCCGACCGCACCCTGGTCTGGTATTACCCGCATGTGTGGGGGAACAAGGGGCCGGGCATCGAGCCGCACGCGGCGATCCGCCGGGGCGACCTGAAGGCCGTGCATTTCTTCGAGAACGGGAAGACCGAGCTCTACGACCTGGCCCAGGACCCGGGCGAGACCAAGGACCTGGCGGGCGAGCGAGTAGCCGACGCGGAGCGACTGCGCGACGAGCTGCTGGGGGCGATCAAGGCCGGGGGGCGCGAGCTGCCCCGCCGGCTCTGATCTCGCCGGGAATCACTCCTTGCCGTTGGGCTCGCGGTGGCGCTTGACCTTCACGAGCCGGTGGCGGCGGCGGAGGGAGCGGTCGAGCTTGTCGACCAGGAGGTCGACGGACTTGTAGAGGTCCTCGGACTCGACGCGCACGACGATGTCGGGCCCGGGCACCTCGATGCGGGCCTGGGCCGCGTACTCGGCGGCGTGGTCGCGGGCCCGGCCGTGGACGAGCTCGAAGAGGATGCGCTGGATTCGGGGATTATGGCGGAAGAGCCGCTCGGCCTTCTCGCCGACATAGCCCTTGATGGCCTGGGTGAGCTCCAGATGAACCCCGGAGATGACGATGGACGCATTGCTCATGGCGGTTTTCTTGGTTTGTTTGGGTGCGACCATGGAGCCGCGCCCCTTGTCCGACCGAACCGTCCGCTTCCTCCGTGGTTTCGCTTTCATCGTGGTGACAGGCGGTTCGTCGGGGATAGGGCGCGCCTTGCTTGGGCGCATCGAGGAGTCTGCGACGTCGGCTCGGGTTTGCAACGTGTCCCGGACGATTCCCGATGGATGGCCGACGGGGCCCGATCGGGTGCACCTGCCCTGCGACCTGTCCAAACCCGCTGAGGTTGAGGCGGTTGCGGCGGCATTACGGCAACTGATGCCCCGCGAAGGCAGGATTCTGCTGGTGAATAACAGCGGTTTCGGCGCTTACGGGGAGTTTCCCGCGCCAAGCCTGGACCACAACCTGGGGATGCTGGATGTGAACATGCGGGCGCCGGTGCACCTGACGGGGCTGCTTTGGCCCGATCTGCTGGCGCGCGGCGGGATGGTGGCCAACGTGGCGTCGCTCGCGGGCTACCAGCCGGTGCCGCTGATGGCGACGTATGCGGCGACGAAGGCCTTCCTGCTGAACTGGAGCGTGGCGCTGGACGCGGAGGGGCGCCCGCGCGGGGTGCGGAGCGTGGCCATCTGCCCCGGGCCGGTGTCGACCAACTTCTTCCGCGGCGCGGGCTTCAGCCAGCCGACGGGGTTGCCGGGCCAGACGGCGCCGGCGTGCGTGGACGAGGCGCTGTCGGCGATGGCGGCGGGGCGGGCGCAGGTGGTGACGGGCTGGTCGAACCGCGCGCTGTCGTGGTTCGGGGCGCGCTTGCCGAAGCCCTGGGCCGCGGCGCTTGGGCTGCGCGCCATCGAGCGCAAGCTGGGGCGGCGGGCGGGCTGATCAGCGGGCGGCGTCGAGCAGCTCGCGGGCGTGGGCGAGGGCGGACTTGCTGGAGCGATCGCCGAGCATGCGGGCGAGCTCGCCGAGGCGGGCGGGCTTGTCGGCGTCGACCGCCGCGATGCGCACGGTGGTGGAGCGGTCGTCCTGGTCCTTGGTGACGACGAGGTGGCGGTGGCCGAGGGCGGCGACCTGGGGGAGGTGGGTGACGCAGACGACCTGGTGGGCGGCGCCGAGGGCGGCGAGCTCGCGCCCGACCTGGGCGCCGACCTCGCCGCCCACGTTGGCGTCGACCTCGTCGAAGACCAGGACGGGCGTGCGGTCGGCGGCGGCGAGGGTGGTCTTGAGGGCGAGCATGACGCGGGCGGCCTCGCCGCTGGAGGCGATTTGGCTGAGGGGAAGGAGGTCCTGGCCGGCGTTGGGGCAGAAGAGGAAGCGCACGGCGCTGTCGCCCGAGGCGGAGAGGTCGGCGTCGACGACCTCGGCGCGGAAGTCGGCCTTGCGGAAGCCAAGGTGGCCGAGGAGGCGGCGCACGGACTCGGCGAGGGCGAGGGAGGCCTTTTGGCGGGCCTTGCGGAGGCCCTTGGCGGAGGCCCGGAGGCGGACCTCGGCGGCGTCGGCCTCGGCCTGGAGCTCGGCGATGCGCGCGTCGGCGCCCTCGCTGCCGGCGAGGCGCGCGGCGAGGGCGTCGCGCTTGGCGCGGACGGAGGCGGCGTCGGGTCCGTAGCGGCGACGGAGGTCGAGCCAGGCGTTCATGCGGCGCTCGAGGGAGGCGGGAACGCCGCCGCCGCCGAGCTGACGGGCGGCGCGGGAGAGGTCGGAGCGGAGGTCCTCGGCCTCGGCGGCGAGGGACTCGAGGCGGGAGCGGGCCTCGGCGAGGGAGGAGTCGATGGCGGCGGCCTCGGCGGCGGCCTTGAGGAGGCGGGGGAGCGCGGCGCCGACGCCCTGGCCGCCGAGGCCGGAGTCGAGCTGGGCGAGGAGGGCGAGGAGTTCCTGGGCGCGCGAGGCCACGGCGTGGTCGCGCTCAAGGGTGTCGACGGCGTCGTCGGCGAGGTCGAGCCCCTCGAACTTCTCGAGCTGGGATCGGACGAAGGCGGCCTCGTCCTCGGAGAGGCGCTCGGCGCCGCGGAGGGCGTCGATGCGCTGGTGGACGCCGCGCCAGGCGGCGTGCTCCTCGGCGAAGGCGGCGAGGGCGGAGGCGTGGGCGGGGCCGGCGTGGGCGTCGAGCCACTGGAGCTGGACGGCCTCGCGCATGAGGCGCTGGGGCTCGCCGGGGCCGTGGAAGTCGATCCACCGCTCGCCGAGGCGGGCGAGCTGGGCGAGGGTGGCGGAGCCGCCGTTGACGGTGACGCGGCCGGCCTGGGAGGCGGAGACGGTGCGCCGGAGGAGGAGCAGGCCGTCGTCGCAGGGCGGGAGATCCATCTCGCGCAGGAGCGCGTCGAGCGCGGGGTCGTCCATGGCGAGCTCGGCCTCGACCACGGCGGCGTCGGCGCCCTTGCGGACGACGGTCTTGGGGGCTCGGTGGCCGGCGAGGAGGGACAGGGCGCCGAGGAGGACGGACTTGCCGGCGCCGGTCTCGCCGGTGACGACGGTGAAGCCGGGGCCGAGCTCGAGCTCGGCTCGGTCCATGAGGGCGAGGTCGCGGATGGCGAGGCGGCGGATCATGCGGGGACGGGGCGGGCGCCGAAGAGGGCGGAGCCGACGCGGAGGCAGGTGGAGCCGGCGGCCACGGCGGGCTCGAGGTCGCCGCTCATGCCCATGGAGAGCTCGGGGAGGGCGAGGCCGGAGCGGGCGGCGAGGGTGTCGCGGCACTCGCGGAGGCGGTCGAAGGCGCGGCGGGCGACGGCGGGGTCGTCGCTGAGCGGGGCGACGGCCATGAGGCCCTCGACGCGAAGGGCGGGCGAGGCGAGGGCGGCGTCGAGCAGGCGGGGAGTGTCGGCGAGGTCGCAGCCGAACTTCGCGGGGTCGTCGCCGGAGTTGACCTGAAGGAGGACGGGGAGGGCCTTGCCCTGCTCGGCGGCGAACCGGCCGAGGCGGATGGCGAGCTCGGGGCTGTCGACCGACTGGATGAGGTCGAAGGTGGCGACGGCCAGCTTGGCCTTGTTGGACTGGAGGTGGCCGATGAGCTCCCAACGGAGCGAGGCGGGGGCAAGGGCGCGCTTGGCGGCGGCTTCCTGGACGCGGTTCTCGCCGACGGCGGCGTAGCCGAAGCGGGCGGCGAAGGTGGCGGCCTCGGCCGGATGGGTCTTGGTGACGGGCAGGATGCGGACGGAGGCGGGGTCGCGCCCGGCGGCGGCGCAGGCGGCGGCGACCCTGGCCGCCAGGGCTTGGGCGCGGGCCTCGAATGCCGCATAGGTGACCATCTGTTTACCATCATCCCCCTGCCCTTTGCGGTGTCAAATCCAAGGATTGGGCTAATTTTGATAAGAAGGACTAACCTTGAAGACATTTCCCATTAGCCTTATTAATCGGCCATGCACATCGAGAACTTCAAGATTTTCTGCGACCTGGTGGATAACCGGAGCTTCTCCAAGGCGGCGCGGCTGAACGGCATCACGCAATCGGCCGTGAGCCAGCAGCTGAGGGCGATGGAGCGGCACTTCAACGTGCTCATCGTGGACCGCGGGCAGAAGCAGTTCTCGCTGACGCGCGAGGGCCAGCGGCTGCACGAGGCGGCGCGCGAGATCCTGTCGCACTACGAGGGGGCGCGGGGCGAGCTGCAGGAGATGCGCAAGGTGGTGAGCGGGAGCATCCATGTCTCCACCATCGTCTCCATCGGGCTGCACGAGCTGCCGCCCTACCAGAAGCGCTTCCTGCAGGAGTTTCCCCACGTGAACGTGCGGGTCGAGTACCGCCGGTCGAACCTGGTCTACGAGGATGTGCTGACGAACGCGGTGGACATCGGCCTGGTGGCGTTCCCGCAGAGACACCGCCAGCTCGAGGTCATCCCCTTCATGGAGGACCAGCTGGTGCCGATCTGCTCGCCGAAGAACCCGATGGCCAAGCAGGAGGAGATCGGCCTCGCGGACCTGGCGGGGGTGAAGTTCATCGGCTTCGACCAGGACATCCCGACGCGCAAGGCGCTCGACGCCTTCCTGCGCGAGCTGCGCATCGAGCTCGAGCCGACGATGGAGTTCGACAACATTGAGACGATCAAGCGCGCGGTGGAGGTGGATGCGGGCGTGGCGCTGGTCCCCGAGGACACCATCCGGCAGGAGGTCGAGCAGGGGTCGCTGGTGAAGCTCCGGCTGCGGGACCGGCGGATCGCCCGGCCGCTCGCCATCATCCACCGGAAGGGGCGCGTGCTCTCGCCGGCGCTCAAGCGCTTCATCGCCCTGCTGACCGCGGGGCGGGCCTGAGGGCTCAGGCCGCGCGCAGGCGGGCGGCGCGGGCGAGGGCGAACGCGGGGAGCGACGAGCCGAGGAGCAAGCCGGCGCCGCACCAGGCGAGGGTCGCGGCCAGGCTGGCGGCGTGGAGGCAGCTCCAGGCGGCGCCCCAGGCGAGGAGGGCGCCGACGAGAGGCTCGGGACGGCGGCGAAGCGCGGCGTGGACAAGGCCGTGGAGGCCGGCCAGGCCGAGCAGGGCGGCCCCGAGGGCGGGTGCGCCGAGAAGACCGAGCCCGACGCTGGCGTG
Organism: Verrucomicrobiota bacterium; assembly: GCA_030831965.1. Classification (GTDB taxonomy): domain Bacteria; phylum Verrucomicrobiota; class Verrucomicrobiia; order Opitutales; family UBA953; genus UBA8828. Next base: position 13,383 of record JAURJZ010000073.1, on the reverse strand, counting down.
GGCGGCGCCGAGGGCGAGGATGGCCAGGCCCGCGAGGAGGGCGGCGGCGACGCGGGTGTTGGCGGGGATGCGGCCGAGGTCGGCGCGGTGGGCGCGGAGGTAGAGGATGGTGGCGAAGCCGGCGAGGGTGAGGGAGGAGGCCCAGACGAGGAGCGAGCCGTCGATCGGCAGGCGCCAGCGCTCGATGGCGGCCTGCAGGAGGCAGCACTTGGCGAGAAGGAGGGCCCAGAGGGCGTGGAGCCGGTCGAGGACGAGGGTTTCCCGGTGGGCCCGCTCGAGGGCGAGGCTGAGCTCGGCGTCGGCGCGCGAGGGGAGGGCGGAGGAGGGGCGGGTCTCCATGGTCAGTCGCGCCAGAGGCCGAGGCGGCGGATGGAGGCGGCGGTGCGGGGCTCGACCTCGGCCTCCCAGCCGGGCTGGCCGGATTGGATGCGGGCGACGAGGGTGCGGGGTTGGCAGGCGAGGGCGACGGGGTCGCCGTCGGGAATGGCGGCGAGGGCGCGGGTGACGCGGAGGTAGTCGAGGAGGTTGGCGACCTCGGGGCGGAGGCAGAGGGTGGCGAGGGTGACGACGCTGTCGTCGGGCACGGCGAGGCCGTCGGGGAAGCAGACGCGGCGGGCGACGGGGTCCTGGTAGAGGCGGTTGAGCTGGGCCCCGGACATGGGGTAGACGAGGAGGCGGACGCCGCCCTTGAAGAGGCGGCCGAGGGCCTCGAGGAGGCCTCCCTCGAGCATGCTGTAGTTCTCGGTGTTGAGGATCTCGACGAGGTTGTTGATGCCGGCGACGAGGGTGACGGTGCCCTGGGTGTAGCGGCGGAGGTAGCCAGGAAGGCGGTAGTAGCCGCGGTAGCGCGAGATCAGGACGGGGATGCCGAGCTCGTTGGCGAGGCGGGCGCGGGCGACGACGTCGGCCTCGGGGGTGGGGTCGTCGCGGAGGCTGATCTCGAGGAGGCGGAGGGTGGAGGGGGTGGGGGCGAGGCGGGCGCCGCGCTCGAGCATGTCGAGGTTGACGCGGGAGACGGGGCGAAGGGCGCCGCGGGCGAGGAGGATGTCCCGGCGGTAGAGATACTCGCCCGGGACGACGGGGTCGCCGGAGGGGTCGAAGAGGACGGCGTCGGTCATCCCGAGGCGGACGAGGCGGATGGCGGCGTGGGCGGGGTCGAGGTGGGCGACGGCGGGGCCGGAGACATGGAACCAGTCGACCTCGACGCGGTCGGGCCCGACGCCGTCCAGGAGGGAACGCAGGAAGCGGTCGGCGTCGGCGAGGTCGTGGATGGCGGCGTGGAGGAGGTTGACGCCGACGAGGCCGAGGGCGTCCTGCTGGCGCGCGGAGCTGCGGTCCCAGAGCCGGAGGTGCAGCTGGATGTCGGAGGGCTTGGCGCCGGGCTGGTGCTGGAAGCGGAGGCCGAGCCAGCAGTGACCCTGGCCCTCGCCGTCGCGCGGGGTGGTGGCGACGGTGTCGGCGAGGACGAAGAAGCGGGTGGTGGCGCCGCGCTCGGCGGCGAGCCGGTCGACGAGCAGGGCGAACTCGTGGTCCAGCATGTGGACGAGGCGCTCGCGGGAGACGTAGCGGGCGGGGTGGCCGTAGATGGCGTCGCTGATCCGCATGTCGTAGGCGGACATGCTCTTGGCCACGGTCCCGGAGGCGCCCCCGGCCTTGAAGAAGTGCCGGACCACCTCCTGGCCGGCGCCGATCTCGGCGAAGGTGCCGTAGAGGGAGCGGTCGAGGTTGATGCCGAGGGCGCGCCGCTCGGCCAGCCGGCCGTGGGCGGAGTCGGTCTCGGCGCTTTCGGACATGGGGAAACCCTAGGGGAAGGGGGGCGACTTGCAAATGGGTTTGTCCCCGGCCGGACCTTGGCTGAAATGGGGGCATGAAAGACTTCCTGAAGGGTATTGCCGCCTCCGCCCTCGGCTTCGGCCTGGCCCTCGCCGCGGGGTTCGTCGTCCTGCTCGTCCTCGTGGCGGCCTTGGCCGGCGGCGCGCGCGACACGGGCCCGGCGGCGCCGAAGCTGAAGCCCGGCACGTTCCTGGTCATCGGCAACGGCCTGGCGATCACCGACACGCCCGACGACGGCGCGGTGAGCCTGGGCGACCTGATGGGAGGCGGCGAGGGCGAGACGGTCGACCTTTGGCGGGCCCTCGAGGCCATCGACCTGGCGGCCAAGGACAGCGCGGTCACCGGCATCCTCCTGGCGGAGGGGCTGGATGCCGGGCTGGCGACACGCCACGAGCTGCGCCAGGCCCTCCAGGAATTCGCCAGGCAGGGCAAGCCGGTCGTGAGCTGGATGGAGTCGCCGCGGGTAGGCGACTACTGGCTGGGCACGGTCGGGACCACGGTCGTGCTCCATCCCGCCGGCGAGGTGGCCTTCGCGGGCCTCTCGGCTTACTCGAGCTACCTAGGCGCGACGCTGCGCCAGCTGGGCATCGGGGTGCAGGTGACGAAGGTCGGGCAGTTCAAGTCGGCGGTCGAGCCGTTCACCGAGGACAGGATGAGCGAGCCGGCCCGCCGCCAGATGCAGGAGCTGCTGGACGAGATCTGGGGCCGCCTCGTGGCGGACACGGCGAAGTCCCGCTCGATGCCGGCGGCGCGCCTGCGCGACCTCGCGGGCAAGCCGGGCTACTTCCCGGCCGCCAAGGCGCTGGAGCTGAAGCTGGTGGACAAGGTGATGCACCGCGACGAGCTGGTGCGCTTCCTGGTCGAGGCCGGCGCGGAGGAGGACGACGACGGGTCGTTCCGCCAGGTCGGGCTGGCCCGCTACGCCGCGAAGGCGCGGCTGCCGAGGGGCAAGGACGGCAAGCTCGCGGTGGTCTACGCCGAGGGCGACATCGTGGACGGCTTCGGCGGCCCGGGAAGCGTGGGCGGGGACCGGCTGGCGGGGATCATCCGCCGCCTGCGGCACGACGACGACGTCAAGGCGGTGGTGCTCCGGGTGAACAGCCCCGGAGGCTCGGCCTACGCCTCGGAGGTCATGCACCGGGAGCTGGAGCTGCTGCGCGGCAAGGGCGTGCCCTTGGTCGTGTCGATGGGCGACACGGCGGCGAGCGGCGGCTACTACATCGCCGCGCCGGGCACCGCGATCGTGGCCGACCCGATGACCATCACCGGCTCGATCGGCGTCTTCGGCCTTCACTTCAACTACGGGGGGCTGGCCGAGCGCCTTGCCCTGGGCACGGATGGGGTCAAGACGGCCCCTTACGCGGACCTGCTGGAGATGCACCGGCCGGCGAGCGAGCCGGAGCTGGCCATCGTGCAGTCGTCGGTCGACGCCGTCTACGAGACCTTCCTCGGCGTGGTCGGGCGCGGGCGCAAGCTGGAGCGCAACGCGGTGCACGAGGTGGCCCAGGGGCGCGTCTGGTCGGGGGCCCGGGCCCGGCAGCTCAAGCTGGTCGACCAGCTGGGCGGGCTCAGGTCGGCCATCGCCTTGGCCTCCGAGAAGGCGGGCGGGGGCAAGCTGGAGGTGATGCAGGTGCCCGCCCTGGGCGAGAACCGCCAAAGCCTGCTGGAGGTGCTGATGGAGGAGGGGGAGCCGGCGCCGCTGTTCGCGGGCGCCAAGGCCGACCCGGTGCTGCGCGAGCTGCGCTCGAGATGGCGCACGCTCAAGTCGCTGCGCCATCTGAACGACCGCCGGGGGATCTACCTGATCGGCCCGGTGGGCGTGGAGGCCCGCTGAGGCTCGGTCCAGGGACGGAATCGGCGCTCGGCCTCGGGCAGGAGGGCCTGGAGACGGGCCGCCCGGGTGGTGTCGGACGGGTGGGTGGAAAGGAACTCGGGGGGCTTGATGCCGCCCTCCTGGGAGAAGCCGCGCCAGAAGGCGACGGCGGCGGAGGGGCGGTAGCCGGCGCGGGCCATGTAGAAGAGGCCGAGCTGGTCGGCCTCGCTCTCATGGTGGCGGCTGTAGGGCAGGATGAGGCCGAGGCTGGCGGCGGCGCCGTAGACGGCGAGGGCCTCCTGGCGGCGACCGGAGGGCTTGTCGCGCATGGACTGGTCGAGGGCGACGGCGCCCAGGGCGGCGAGGAGGCGCTGGGAGACGCGCTCGTTGCCGTGGCGGCAGACGACGTGGGCGACCTCGTGGGCGAGGACGACGGCGATGGCGTCGTCGCTGGTCGCGACGCGGAACATGCCCGAGTGGAAGCCGATGCGCCCGCCGGGGAGGGCGAACGCGTTGGGCGTGTCGTCGGCGATGACGGCGACCTCCCAGGCGGAGGGAGGCGGGAGGGTGGGGTCGCCAAAGTCGGGGTCGGAGCGGGCGGCGTCGATGACGCGGGCCGCGACGGCGCGGACACGGGCCTGGGCGAGGGGGTCCTTGGACCGGGGCATCGACCGGAAGGCGTCCGCGGCCTCGGCGGCGAGGGCGGACTCGTCGGCGAGGTTGAGCTGGCTGCGCCCGCTTCCGGGGACGGTGCGGCAGGCGGCCAGGAGGGCGGCGAGGAGGAGGGCGGCGGCCAGCCGGCGGGTCATGCCTTGCCGGCGGGATCCGCCCCGGGGGCGGGCGCGGGGGCCGCGGCGGCCTCGGGCGCCCCGTAGTACTTCTTGTACGAGGAGTCGTAGCTGTCGGTGTAGAAGGCCGCCATGCGGGTGACCATGGAGTTGAGGACGGCGCCGACGATGGGGACGCCGGCCTCGCGCAGGCGGGCGATGCAGGAGAGGGCGTTGCGCTTCTTCACCATGTTGAAGCGGACGACGTAAATGACGCCGTCGACCTTGGGGACGAGGTGGAGGGCGTCGGAGACGGCGCCGAGGGGCGGGGTGTCGATGAAGATGCGGTCGTAGCGGCCGCGGAGCTCCGTGATCATCTCGGCGAAGCGGGGGCTGTTGATGACCTGGGTGGGGTTCTTGCAGACGCTGCCGACGGGGAGGACGTCGAGCCCGGGCTCGAGGTCGCGGATGATGGCCTGGTCGAGCGCGAGGGTCTCGTTGAAGTACTGGCTGATGCCGGCCTCGGAGTCGATGCCGACGGAGGCGGCGACGTTGGGCAGGCGAAGGTCGGCGTCGATGACCAGGACCTTCTCGCCGTGCTGGGCGAAGGTGAGGGCGATGTTGGTCGTGACGAAGGTCTTGCCCTCGCCGGGACGGGTCGAGGTGGTGATGAGGACCTTGGCGCCGGCGGCGGCCGGGTTGATCTTCATCACGGAGTGGATGGCGCGGAGGGACTCGATGGCCATGCGGTCCTTGCCCTGGCGGCCGAGGAGGGACCGGTCGGGGCCGTAGGTCTGGCGGACGCGGGGGATGGTGCCGAGGAGGGGGAGGCCGAGCCCGCCCTCGATGTCGGACGCGGACTTGATGCGGTCGTCCATCACCCCGAGGAGGATGACGAGGCCGACGCCGAAGGCGGCGCCGAGGCCGAGGCCGATGAAGACGTTGAGGTAGTAGTTCTTGTTGATCGGCCGGTCGGACACGCTGGGCGCGTCGAGGATGCGGACGGAGGTGGAGGTGCCGGTGGTGGAGGTGCGCAGCTTGGCGTCCTCGTAGCTGAGCTTGAGGCGGCCGAGGAACTCCTCGCCGAGGCGGATGTCCTTCTCGATCCGCTCGAGCTCGACGTTGGCGTTCTGGAGGCGGGCGATCTCGGATTCCTTGGCCTGCAGGGCGCGCTCAACGGAGACCATGCGCTGCTGGGCGGTGGCGCGCAGGCCGTTGATGCGGCTGACGGCCTGGTCGGTGGCGACGGCGAGCTCCTTGCGGACGGCCTCGGCCTGCTCGCGGGTGAGGCGGAGGGTCGGGTGGTTGTCGGTGTACTTCTCGACCATGGTCTGGAGGGTGACCTCCAGCTCGGTCCGGCGGTTGGAAAGCAGGGCGACGCGGTCGTCGCCGCGGACCATCGGGATGAGGAGGAGGTCCTTGCCCGCGGCGCGGCTCTCCTCGACCTGCTGCCAGACGATGGCGAGCTCGTCGATCTGCTTGCGCACCTCCTCGCGGTCGCGCACGAGGCTGGCGCGCTCGGAGCCGAGGGTGTTGGTGTCGCGGGCGATGGAGAGCATCTTCTCGCGCTGGACGAGCTCGTTCTTCTCGCGATACAGCCGGTTGAGGCGCTCCTCGAGGGACTCGATCTCGACGCGGGCCTTCTCGACCAGCGGGTTGGTCACGGTGAGGCGCTCGTCCTCGCTGTTCTTCTGGATGGCCTCGCAGAAGAGGCGGGCGACCTGGCGGGCGAGGTCGCGGTCGGGGTGGGTGAACTGGACGTTGACGACGAGGGTGGCGCGCTGGGGGGCGATGCCGCGCTGGCGGGCGAAGACCTCCTGGGAGGTGAGCGGCCCGGTGAAGATGTTGCCGCCCTGGTAGGGCTCGAGGACGGCCTTGCGCTCGCCGGCGGTGAGGCGGCGCTCGACCGACTCGATGATGCCGCCGCTCTTCATCACCTCGACCGCGGTGTTGAAGTCCTCGGTCGACATGATGGCGTAGATTTCCTCCCCCGCGCCTCGGCCGGCGATGTTGGGGGCGAACTTGTAGACGCGCAGGCGGCCGTTGGCCTGGTACTCGGGGGTGGCGTTGACGGTGTAGATGAGGGCGGCGGTGACGAAGACGAGGATGGAGAGGACAAGGTACCACATCCGCTCCCTCACCATCATGAGGTAGTTGGAGAGGGGGTTGGCGGACTGGCCGTAGCCGTACCCGTAGCCGGCGTATTGCCCATAGCCGGCGTATTGCCCGTAGCCGGCGTAGCCGCCGTAGCCGACGCCGCCGTAACCGGCGTTGCCGTAGCCGTAGTCCTTGCCGGGGTTGGGGGGCGCCATGGGAAATCAGATGCGGCTCTCGCGGACGAAGATATGGTCGTCGTCCTCGAGGGGGATGTCGGGCGACTCGCCAAGGTCGATCTTGCGCACGTCGATCTCGAGCGTGCGGAGCGAGCCGTCGGGCTGGCGGCGGCGCAGGACAACGGCGGAGCGGTTGCCGCCGCGGAGGATGCCGCCGGCGGAGGCGAGGGCCTTCTTGAGGGTGAGGGTCTCCTCGGGCGGGATGGCGATGGGGCCGGTGCGGCCGACCGAGCCGTCGACGTAGATGCGGCGCTCGGCGTAGCCGCGGATCTCGACCGTGACCACGGGGGACTTGAAGAACTTGGCGAAGCGGGCGGCGATGGCGGCCTGGGCCTCGGTCATGGTGAGGCCGGCGACCTTGACCAGGCTGTCCTGGCCGAGGAAGGGGATGTCGATGGTGCCGTCGGGGTTGATGCGCCTCTCGACGAAGGTGTCGGCCTCGTTGAGGACGCCGACCCGGACGAAGTCGCGCGCCCGGAGCCGGTAGGAGACCTGCTCCGAAGCGGGGGCCGAGGGGTCGGCCGAGGGGGCGGGGAGGGTGTTGGTCTCCTCGACGGGCCCAGCGCAGCCGGCGAGGGCGAGGAGCAGGGCGGCGGCGAGCGAGGGAAGGGCGCGGCGGGCGGTCATGGGGAGGGTGGGGCGCCGGGAACTTCCTCGGCTGGGTTCACCAGCGGAGGGAAGCCTCGAGGCTGACCTGGTTGACGTTGTAATCGACGGGGTCGAGGGTGCGGCTGAGGGAGTAGTTGGCGCCGAAGGACCAGTGGTCGTCGGGGCTGTAGGTGAGGCCGAGGGCGAGGGAGACGGTGCGGACGTCGGTGGATCCGCCCACGGAGGGGGTGAGCGGGTTGACGACCTGGTCGACGGAGGCGTCGGAGTAGCTGAGGCGGAAGGAGGAGCGCCAGGCCTGGCTGTTGGCGTGGTTGAGGCCGTAGCTGACGCGGAGCGCGTCGCTGACCGAGCCGGTGGGGGAGGTGGTGGCCTCCTGGCCGATGCTGAGGGACTGGTCGAGCTTGTCGGTGATGGAGTGGGTCAGGCCGATGGAGTAGGAGGGCGAGTCGTTCTTGGAGCCAAAGTCGTACTCGGTGCTCTGGAGGCCGGCCTTGAACTCGCCCTGCAGCTTCTCGGTGGGCTGGTAGCTGAGGTTGACGCCGTAGAAGGACCGGTCGTAGGACCAGCGGAAGTCGCCGGTGTTGGGGTCGTGGATGTCGGTGGTGCCGAAATCGAGGGAAAGGCCGACGACGAGCTTCTCCGTGGACTTGAAGCGGAGGTCGAGGGGGATGCCGAAGCCCTGGGAGTTGGTCAGGGTGGAGCCGACGGGCTGGTCGTAGTAGCGGACCGAGGTGTTGCGGGCGCCGAGGGTGCCGGAGAGCTTCTCGGTGAAGCCATAGGTGAGGGACAGGCTCTGGCTGGCGGCGGACTGCCGGACCAGGGTGGCGAGCTCGCCGACGAGGGCCTGGAACTCGGCGTTGTTGCGCGCGGTCTCGACGTAGGAGGCGCCGAGGGAGACGAGGAGGGGGCCGCCGCCGTCGTAGTTGGCGGAGAAGGCGATGGCGTCCTGCTCGTCGTCGAGGGGCTTGAGCTCCGAGTCGAGGTAATCGACGTAGGTCCGGGCGAAGGACAGGGAAGCGGAGAGCGGAAGGTCCTTGCCGTACTGGAAATCGAGACCCGGGGTGAGCTCAAGGGAGAGGGCCTGGTCGGGGAGGGCGCCGGGGTTGGCGCGATAGAAGAGGTTGTCGGTGTACTCGGCCCTGGCCTTGGCGGTGAGGAAAAGGTCCAGCTCGGAGCCGATGCGGAGGACGGGGGAGTCGGGGGGCCAGGCGGCGTTGAGCAGGCTGGCGCCGAGGAGAAGGGGGAGGGCGACGGAGGTTTTCATCCGGGGCGGGAGATGGGTGCCAAGAGGTTAAAAGAGGATGGGCCGCAGGCAACCCGAAACGCCCCTCGGCGGGGCCAAAATCGGGTTACCTGCGGCCCCCTGGGGCCTCAGCCGGCGGCGGGGATGACGCGGATGCGGCGGTACAGGGGCAGCCCGGTTCCGGCGGGGACGAGGTGCCCCATGATGACGTTCTCCTTGAAGCCGGTGAGGTGGTCGACCTTGGCCATGGTGGCGGCGTCGGTCAGCACCCGGGTGGTCTCCTGGAAGGAGGCGGCGGAGATGAAGGACTCGGTCTCGAGGGAGGCCTTGGTGATGCCGAGGAGGATGGGCTCGGACTCGGCGATCATGCCGCCCTTGGCCTGGATCTCGCGGTTCTGCTCGATGAGGAGGGTGCGGTCGACCTGCTCGCCCCAGAGGTGCTCGGAGTCGCCGGGGTCGGTCACGCGCACCTTGCGGAGCATGCGGGCGACGATGATCTCGATGTGCTTGTCGTTGATGACGACGCCCTGGGTGCGGTAGACCTTCTGGATCTCGGTGATGAGGTAGTCCTGGACGCGCGACTGCCCGAGGATGTCGAGGATGTCGTGCGGGTCGATGGCCCCGTCGGTGAGGGGCTGGCCCTGCTTCACCTTGTCGCCGGCGGCGACGACGATGTGCTTGCCGTGGGGGATGAGGTGCTCCTCCTCGCGGCCGATGGCGTCGACCACGACGAGCTTCTTCTTGCCGCGGACGGAGGGCTCGAAGCGCACGGTGCCGTCGATCTTGGCAATCTCGGCGGCGTCCTTGGGGGGACGGGCCTCGAAGAGCTCGGAGATGCGGGGCAGGCCGGCGGTGATATCCTGGGTCTTGGCGGCCTGGCGGGGGATCTTCGCGAGGGAGGAGCCGGCCTGGACGCTGTCGCCCTCGCCGACCTCGACGCGGGCGCCGGCGGGGATGGAGAAGGTGGCGAGCGCCTTGCCGCGCGCGTCGACGATCTCGATCCGGGGGTTCTGCTCGTCGGAGTGCTCGATGACGTACTTGAAGACGGAGCCGGAGTTGTCGCGCTCCTCGGTGTAGGTCACGCCCGAGATCATGTCGCCGAGGCGCACCTTGCCGGCGGTGTTGGCGATGATGGGGGTGAAGTTCGGGTCCCAGCGGCAGAGGTAGTCGCCCTTGGCGGCCTTCTTGCCGTCCTTGACGCCGAGGATGGCGCCGGCGGGGACGCGGTAGTCCTCGAGGACCTCGTCCTTCTCGCCGAGGATGTGGAGGGAGCCGTTGCCGTTCATGGCCAGCATGTAGCCGTCGGCCAGGTCGACGCAGTTGAGGTCGACGTAGCGGACGCGGCCGCCGACGCGGGCCTTGAGCTCGGGGGTCTTGAGCTGGGCGACGCCGCCGATGTGGAAGGTCCGCATCGTGAGCTGGGTGCCGGGCTCACCGATCGACTGGGCGGCGATGATGCCGACCGCGGTGCCGCGCTCGACCAGGCGGCCGGTCGAGGGGTCGAGGCCGTAGGCGCGGGGCGGGATGGCGTTGACCCGCATGTGGGTGAGCGGGGAGAGGATCTTGACGCGCTCGACGCCGGCCTTCTCGATGCGCTGGACGGCGGCCTCGTCGACGAGCTGGCCGGCCTTGCAGAGGACCTCGGAGGGGTTGAGCGGGTTGACGATGTCGTCCGCGGCGCAGCGGCCGAGGATGCGGTCGGCCAGGGGGAGGAGGATCTCGTCGCCGTCGTAGATGGCGGATTTCCAGACGCCGTTGGGGAGGCGGACGGAGACGCGGTCGACGCCGGCGTCGCGCAGCTTGGCGACGAGCTCCTCGGTGAGGGGGTCGCCCTCGCGGCCGAGGACCTTGGGCGAGCCGCCCGAGGGGTTGGCGACGTCGTCCGACAGGTGGCGGCCGAGGGCGGCCTCGCCGAGGCTGATGACCTCGCCGGGGGGCGGGCCGACGGAGTCGTCGGTCACGATGACGTCCATGGCCACGTCGCAGAGCTTGCGGGTCATGTAGCCGGCGTCCGCGGTCTTGAGCGCGGTGTCGGACAGGCCCTTGCGGGCGCCGTGGGTGGAGAGGAAGTACTCGAGGACGGAGAGGCCGTCGCGGAACGAGGACAGGATGGGGCGCTCGATGATCTCGCCGGAGGGCTTGGCCATGAGGCCGCGGGCGCCGCAGAGCTGCTTGACCTGGGCCTTGTTGCCGCGCGCGCCGGAGTCCATCATGGCGTGCACGGGGTTGACGATCCAGCGGCCGGGATGGCGCGGGTCGCCCTTGCGGGCGCCGGCCACGCGGGCGGAGCCGGCGAGGGTGGCGTAGACGGACTGGGCGATCTGGTCGGTGGCGCCGTTCCAGATCTCGACGACCTTGCTGCGGCGCTCCTCCTCGGTGATGGTGCCCTCGGCGATGTCGCGCTTGGTCTTGGCCACGCGGTCGGAGGCCTCGCGGACGACCTTGTCCTTGTCCTTGGGGAAGATCATGTCGCTGACGCCGATGGAGATGCCGGCGCGGGTGGCGACGCGGAAGCCGGTCTCCTTCAGGGCGTCGAGCACGGGGATGGTGGCCTCGCCGCCGACGGACTTGTAGGTGCTGAGGATGAGGTCGCCGACCTGGCCCTTCTTGACGGTGAAGTTGACGAAGCCGAGCTCGCGGGGCCAGATGGTGCTGAAGAGGATCCGGCCCACGGTGGTGACGAGGGTGGCGGCGTCCTTGTCGCCGTAGACGGTGTCGCGGCCCCGGTCGGGGTTGCGGAGGCGGACCCAGTCGTGGAAGTGCAGGGAGCCGTCGGCCTCGGCGAAGAGCGCGTCCTCGACCGAGTTGAAGAGCGGCAGGTGCCGGTCCTTCTCGGGCTTGGTCGAGGGCTCGTAGGTGAGGTAGTAGGCGCCGAGGACGATGTCCTGCGACGGGGTGAGGATGGGTTTCCCGCTGGAGGGGGAGAAGATGTTGTTGGACGACATCATCAGGAGCTTGCACTCCATGATGGCCTCGAGGGAGAGGGGCACGTGCACGGCCATCTGGTCGCCGTCGAAGTCCGCGTTGTAGGCGGTGCAGACGAGGGGATGGAGGCGGATGGCGTCGCCCTCGATGAGGACGGGCTCGAAGGCCTGGATGGACAGGCGGTGGAGCGTGGGGGCGCGGTTGAGGAAGACGGGGTGGCCCTTGGTGACCTCCTCGAGGAGGTCCCAGACCTCGGGGCGGCGCTCGAGGATGTACTTCTTGGCGCTGCGGACGGTGTGGACGAGGCCGAGCTCCTTGAGCCGCTTGATGATGAAGGGCTCGAAGAGGGTGAGGGCCATCTTCTTGGGCAGGCCGCACTGGGTGAGCTTGAGCTCGGGCCCGATGACGATGACGGAGCGGCCGGAGTAGTCGACGCGCTTGCCGAGGAGGTTCTGGCGGAAGCGGCCGTGCTTGCCCTTCAGCATGTCGCTGATGGACTTGAGCTGGCGGTCGCGGTCCTTGACGGGCTTGCCGTGGCGGCCGTTGTCGAGGAGGGCGTCGACCGCCTCCTGGAGCATGCGCATCTCGTTGTGGATGATGACGTCGGGCGTCTTCATCTGGATGAGGGAGCGCAGGCGGTTGTTGCGGTTGATGACGCGCCGGTAGAGGTCGTTGAGGTCGGAGGTCGCGAAGCGGCCGCCCTCGAGGGGGACGAGCGGGCGGAGGTCGGGCGGGATGACGGGCAGGACCGTCAGGACCATGTGCTCGGGACGCTTGGACGACTCGAGGAAGCCCTGGACGACCTTCATGCGGCGGGCGACCTTCTTCTTGATCTGCTTGGAGCGGGTGTTCTTGAGCTGGTCGCGGAGCTCCTCGACGGTGGAGGCGAGGTCCATCCCGCGGAGGAGGAGCTGGAGCGCCTCGGCGCCCATGCGGGCCTTGAAGGCGTCGGGGCCGTGCTTCTGGACGGCGGCGCGGAACTCGTCCTCGGTCAGGAGCTCCTTGCGCTGCATGCCGGTCTGGCCGGGGTCGACCACGAGGTACTTCTGGTAGTAGATGACCTGCTCGAGGGAGCGGGTGGTCATGTCGAGCATGAGCGAGAGGCGGCTCGGCATGCTCTTGAGGAACCAGATGTGGGAGACGGGGATGGCGAGGCGGATGTAGCCCATGCGCTCGCGGCGCACGCGGGAGACGGTGACCTCGACGCCGCACTTGTCGCAGGTGACGTCCTTGTACTTCACCTTCTTGTACTTGCCGCAGTAGCACTCGTAGTCGCGGACCGGTCCGAAGATGCGCTGGCAGAAGAGTCCGTTCGGCTCGGGCTTGAACGAGCGGTAGTTGATGGTCTCAGGGCTCTTGACCTCCTTGAGGCCCTTGACCTTGCGGTTGCCGTGTTCGTCGAGTTCGTCGAGGAACTGCTCGCCGGTCCACTGGACGATCTCCTCGGGGGAGGCGATCGAGATGGAGACGAAATCGAAGGACTGCTCCTTCGTCTCGTTGGCGGTGAACTCGGGGGTGTGCTCCGGGTGAATCATGTCTGTTAAGGTCTGGGTGGGGTACGTCGGACGCTCAGTTACGATCCGGGGTGGCGGTGGCGGTCGAGCCGAGGCGGACATCCAGGCAGAGGGCCTGCATCTCCTTCATCAGCACGTTGAAGGACTGGGGCGTGCCGCTGACGAGGGTGTTGTCTCCCTTGACGAGCTGCTCGTAGATCTTGGTGCGGCCGGCGACGTCGTCGGACTTGACCGTGAGGAGTTCCTGCAGGGTGTAGGCCGCGCCGTAGGCTTCGAGGGCCCAGACTTCCATTTCGCCGAAACGCTGGCCGCCGTACTGGGCCTTACCGCCCAGAGGCTGCTGCGT
>JAURJZ010000072.1 GCA_030831965.1 Verrucomicrobiota bacterium | reverse complement strand
TCGCCCGCGACCCGTTCAAGGGCATGGGCAAACCCGAGCCCCTGCGCGGGCCGCTTTCCGGCTGGTGGTCCCGCCGCATCACGCGCGAGCACCGGCTCGTCTACCGCGTCGAGAACGGCAAGGTCTGGATTCTCCAGGCGCGGTATCATTATTGAGAGACAATCGGGCCCGGGAAATAGGGGACCAGAATCCGGGGAAATGGAAGAAGCAGGCCAAGCCGCGCCCCAACCCACCCTCCACCCTCTTAATTCTTAATTTTTAATTCTTTATTTTTAATTTCCTCCCCACGCCCCCAACCCTTCATCCCCCCAACCCCGCAATCGTCCTCAGCTCCGCCGCCGTCACCGGCGTGATGGAAAGCCGGTTGCCGGGACGCAGGATCAGCAAATCCGCCAATCGTTTGTCCTTCCGCAGCATCTCGAGGGTGACAGGCCGGGCGAAATCAGCCGCCCACGCGATGTCCACCAGCCACCAGACCGGCTTTTCCCTGGTCGCCTTGGGCTCGAAATACTCACCGCCGCGCTCGAACTGCGTCGGATCCGGATAGGCCTTCGACGCAACCTTGCCCAGGCCCTGGACACCCGGCTCGGCGCAGGACGAGTGGTAGAACAGCACCGGGTCGCCGACGCTCATCCCATCCCGCATGAAGTTGCGCGCCTGGTAATTGCGCACGCCGCTCCAAGGCTCCTTCCGGCGCTTCCTCAGCTGGTCGAAGGAGAAGACGTCGGGCTCGGACTTCATGAGCCAGGCGGCGGGGCGGGAAGACGGAGGCATGGGAAAACAGGAGGGTTAGGGAACAGGGCTAGAGGGAACAGCGAAATTAGGAACGAAGAACTGAAAATTAAGGAAAGCCCCAATCCCATTTCCCGTTTGTCCGGCAACGAACGCAGCGTGTTGCCACATCCTCCCGCACCCCCGAGCCCCTGAGCCCCTGTGCAGCTGTGCCCCTGTGCAACTCACATCTGTGCCCCTGTGCCCCTGTGCAGCTAATATCCGTGCCCCTGTGCAGCTGCGCCCCCGTGCCCCCGTCTCGCTCTTTCTTGCCCTCCCCTTCCCCACCCCCCTACCTTGGTCTTTCCCCGTGCTGCGCTACCTCCTGCGACGCCTCTCGCTGATTCCCCTAACCTTCCTGGGCATCACCTTCGTCGCGTTCCTCTTCACCCGCTTCGTGCCCGGCGGCCCCATCGAGCAGGCCCTGGCCGAGCGCCAGCAGGCCGCCCAGAAGCGCCTCGGCATGGGCGGCGCCGGCGCCTCCGACGCGTCGGGGCCGGCCTCGCCGGAGGAGATCGACAACCTTAGGCGGCGCTACGGCTTCGACCGCCCCCTCCTCGAGGCCTACGCCATCTGGCTCGGCGCCTGGCCCGGCCCGGCCGACTGGGTCACCGTGCGGCTCAAGCCCGACGGCACCGGCGAGGCCGAGCTGCCCGCCGCCGCGCCCGACAACCCCAAGGCCACCCGCAAGGTCGCCCTCCGCTCCGAGGGAGGCAAACTCCTCATCGTCGACGCCCCCGCGGGCTGGGTGATCGAGCCCGCGCCCCTCGCCGACGACCCCAACCCCGCCCCGCGCGTCGTCCTCTACCGCCCGGAGTTCTCCGGCATCCTCCAGCTCGACCTCGGCAAGTCGTCCGTCGACGACCGGCCGGTCTGGGACATCCTCGTCGCGCGCTTCCCCGTCTCCGCCTGGTTCGGCCTCTGGTCCATCCTCCTCGCCTACCTCGTCTCCATCCCCCTCGGCGTGGCCAAGGCCCTCGCGCACGGCCGGGCGTTCGACGCCGCCAGCTCCGGCGTCCTCTTCGTCCTCTACGCCATCCCCGGCTTCGTCCTCGCCGTCGCCCTCCAGCAATGGCTGTGCTTCCGCCTGGGCTGGTTCCCCCACTCGGGCTTCGACCGCAGCTGGCACACCACCGCCCTGCCCCTCGCCTGCATGTCCGTCGGCTCCTTCACCCTGATGACGCTCTTCGTGAAGAACAGCCTGCTCGACAACCTGTCGTCCGACCACGTGCGCACCGCCCGGGCCAAGGGCCTCGGCCGCTGGCGCGTCCTCCTCCTCCACGGGCTGCGCAACTCCCTCATCCCCCTCGCGGCCAACTTCGGCCACGTCATCGGCTTCTTCCTCACCGGCTCCTTCCTCATCGAGGTGACCTTCGACATCCCGGGCATGGGCCTCGTGAGCTACGACGCCCTCGTGCAGCGCAACTTCCCCGTCTTCCTCGGCATCCTCACCCTGTCCAGCGTCCTCATGCTGGTCGGCAACATCCTCTCCGACCTCTGCCTCGCCGCGGCCGACCCGCGCATCCGGTTCGACAAGGCGGCATGATCGCCCTCGACCCCATCACCCGGCGCCGCCTCGCGCGCTTCCGCTCCCTGCGCCGGGGCTGGTGGTCGCTGCACATCCTCCTCGTCCTCACCGGCCTCGCCCTCCTCGGCCCCCTCCTCGTCGGCAACCGGCCCCTGCTCCTCTCCCACGGCGGCGAGCTCCGCTTCCCCGTCCTCGCCGACCCCATCCCCGCCAGCGCCGTCGGCCTCGAGGGCGAGGGCGAGCCCAACTGGCGCGTCGTCCGGGCGCGCTGGGAGGCCGAGGGCTCGGCCAGCTGGCTGGTCATGCCGCCCATCCCCTTCTCCGCCACCGAGGTCTGCGAGGTCAACCTCCCCGCCGAGCGCGGACCCGACGGCCTCTGGCGGGCCGACGGCAAGGTCATCGCCGAGGGCCGCGTCTTCAACCTGCGCGCCGACGGCTCGCGCGAGCGCAGCTGGACCGTCTCCAACGGCCGCCTCCACGGCGACGCCCGCCAGGTCCTCGCCGGCCAGTCCGCGCGCGCCAAGTTCCTCGACGGCCGGCTGGTTGGCCAGTTTCCCGCCGAGCCCGCGGCCCCCGCCGGCGCCTGGGAGCCCTCCGGAACCCTCTTCACCTACATCCCCGCGCCCGCGCCGCCGGGCCTCGGCGGCCACTGGCTGGGCACCGACGAGTCGGGGCACGACGTCCTCGCGCGCCTCTTCGGCGGCTTCCGCACCCTCCTCGCCGCCGCCTGCGTCTACATCCCCGCGATGTACCTCATCGGCCTGCTGCTCGGGGCGGCCATGGGCTACTTCGGCGGCTGGTTCGACCTGGTCGGCCAGCGCCTGATCGAGGTCTGGTCCAACATCCCCTTCCTTTACGCCGTCATCCTCCTCTCCACCCTGCTCGAGCCCTCGCTCACCGCGCTGATGATCATCCTCGTGGCCTTCTCCTGGATCGGCCTCGCCCACCAGATGCGCGCCGCCGCCTTCTCCGCCGCGGCGAAGGACTACGTCGCCGCCTCGCGCACCCTCGGCGCCGGCCACCTCCGCGTCATCGTCCGCCACATCCTGCCCAACACCGTGACGGTCGCGGTGACCCTGCTGCCGTTCAGCTTCGCCGGCCTCATCGCCTCCCTCTCCGCCCTCGACTACCTCGGGTTCGGCCTGCCCCCGACCGAGCCCTCCTGGGGCGACCTGCTCCGCCAGGGCCGCGAGAACTGGACCGCCTGGTGGATCGGCATGCCCACGGTGGGCTGCATGGTCGGCCTGCTCGTCCTCGTGAACTTCGTCGGCGAGGCCGTGCGCGAGGCCTTCGACGCCCGCAAGACCGACGCATGAGCCCCCTCGTCCTCGCCGCCCTCGCCCTCCTCGCCGCCGCGCCGGCCGGCGCCCGCATGCGCGCCGAGGACGTCCACCGCGACCCGCGCGCCGAGGCCTTCTACCGCGAGAACCCGGCGTTCTTCCGCTTCGCCAAGCCGGAGGACCTGCCCGGGGACCTCGAGTGGAGGGACGGCTCGGAGCAGGAGGAGTTCGCCGACCCGGCCGCCCGGCGCGGCGGCACCCACCGCCTCGCCCTCCGCGCCTCGCCGCCCGTGCTTCGCCGCGTCGGCCCCAACGCCAACAACGGCTTCCGCGGCTACGCCTACGACGCCAACGACTTCAACCTGCTCGGCGCCCACCCCAACACGCTCCAGCCCATCCCGGGCCTCGCCACCCGCTGGGCGATGTCGCGCGACGGCATGACGGCCTACTTCCGCCTCGACCCCGGGGCCCGCTTCACCGACGGCCAGCCCGTCACCGCCGACGACTTCCTCTTCACCTTCTACTTCCACCGCTCGCCCTGGATCCAGGCCCCCTGGTACGCCGACTTCTACACGCGCGAGTGGGGCGGCGTCACCCGGTACGACGACCACACCCTCGCGGTGCACGCGCCCCGCGCGCGGCCCGACCAGCTCCTCCTCCTCGGCAGCCTCGGCCCCACGCCCCGGCACTTCTTCCGCGACCTCGGCCCCGACTTCGTCACCGCCTACGCCCAGCGCTTCCAGCCCACCACCGGGGCCTACGAGATCCGCCCCGAGAACTTCCGGCGCGACGAGTCCATCACCTTCACGCGCGTCGACTGGTGGGGCGACAGCCGCCGCTTCCACCGCCACCGCTACAACCCCGCGGCGATCGAGTTCCGCATCGTGCGCGAGTCGGACAAGGCCTGGCAGATGTTCCTCCAGGGCGAGTTCGACCTCAGCCCCGCCGGCACCCCGCGCTACTGGTACGGGCTCAACGACGAGCCCGCCCACCGGCTCGGCTACGTGACCAAGGTCCAGTTCTACAACGACATCCCCCGGCCGCCCTACGGCGTCTACCTCAACGGCCTCCGGCCGCCGCTCGACAACCGCGACCTGCGCGTGGGCGTCCAGCACAGCCTCGATTTCCAGCGCGTCATCGACACCTTCTACCGCGGCGACTACGGCCGCCTCGACCAGTTCAGCGAGGGCTTCGGCGAGTTCACCGACCGCTCCATCCGCGCCCGCCCCTACTCGCCCGCCCTCGCCCGCGCCGCCTTCGCCCGCGCCGGCTACGACCGCGCCGGGCCCGACGGCATCCTCGTCGACCGGGACGGCCGCCGGCTCTCCCTCCTCCTCACCGGCGACGACTCCGACCGGCGCAAGTTCCTCGCCACCCTCGTCGAGTCCGCCCGTCGCTGCGGCCTCGAGCTCCGCACCGAGGCGCTCGAGCACACCACCATGTACCGCAAGGTCATGGAGAAGCGCCACGACATGGTCTTCTGGGCCTGGAACGCCAGCGGCAAGTGGCCCGAGCTCTGGCAGTCGCACCACAGCGACAACGCCCTCGAGCGCACACCCGACGGCCGCGCCGTGCCCAAGCGCCAGACCAACAACATCACCGGCACCGCCAACCCCGAGCTCGACCGGCTGATCGACGCCTTCCGCGCCTCGACCCGCGAGGACGAGATGCGCGACCTGACCCACCGCGCCCAGCGCCTCGTCCACGAGGAGGCCGCCTTCGCGCCCGCCTTCCGCGTCCCCGGCTACCGCATCGCCCACTGGCCCTGGATCCGCTTCCCCGCCGACTTCGACGTGCGCTCCAGCGACGAGGTCTACACCTACGGCCTCTTCTGGCTCGAGCCGGAGCGCCGCGAGGCCGAGCTCGGCGCCTTCCAGGCCGGGAGCCGCCGGGGCGAGCCCCGGACCGAGGTCCACGACCGCTGGCGGGCCGACTGAGCGGGCTCAGGCCCCGTCGCAGATCCGCGCCACCGCGCCGTCGAAGCCCGCCGGGTCGCCGAGGAACTCGACGTCCAGCCGCACGTAGACGAGCGGGATGGGCGGCCGGAAGGCGGACTGCAGCCGCACCGCGTCCTTCTCCGTGGTCACGATGAGGTCGGCCCTCGCCCGGGCCGCGCGCTCGAGGATCTCGTCCAGGTCCTCGTCGGCGAAGGCGTGGTGGTCGAGGAACCGCCGGTTGGCGACGAGCGTCGCGCCGAGGTCGCGCAGGGTCGCCTCGAAGCGCTCCGGGGTCGCGATGCCGGAGAAGGCCATCACCCGCTTGCCCCGCAGGTGGGAGAGCGGGTGGCGGCCCGCGCCGCCGACCTCGACCAGCTCCCTCGGGCGGTGGGCGCAGGCGATGATCTCGGCCGCGGGGTTGTGGCGGCGGATCTCCGCCGCGAGCTCGGGCGGCAGGCCGTCGTCGCACTTCGTGACGAAGACGAAGGTGCCCCGGCTGAGGTTGCGCACGGGCTCGCGCAGGATGCCGCGCGGCAGCAGGCGCCGGTTGCCGAAGGGGTTGTGCCGGTCGACGAGCAGGAGGTTGACCGTGCCGCGCAGGGGCAGGTACTGCAGGCCGTCGTCGAGCAGGATGGTGTCGACCCCGAACCGCCGCAGCGCGAAGCGGCCGCCCTCCACCCGGTCGCGGCCGACGACCACGACCACCCCGGCGTCGAGCAGGTTCCGGGCCATCATGTAGGGCTCGTCCCCCGCCTCCTCCGGGCCGGCGAGGACCGCCCTGCCGTCCGAGACCACGAGGGGATCCGGCCGCCGACCCTGCGTCAGCCAGCGCCAGAAGCGCCGGGCCATCGAGTCCGTGCGCCCCTTGTACCCGCGGGAGAGGATGGCGACCCGCCGGCCCCGCTCGGAGAGGACGCGGGCCAGGCGCATCACGACCGGCGTCTTGCCCGTGCCCCCGACCGTCAGGTTGCCGACCACGACGACCTTGCAGCCAAGGGGGGTGTCGTGGAGGAGCCGCTCGCGGTAAAGCCACAGCCGCAGGGCCACCAGCCAGCCGAAGACGACCGAGAGGGCCCGCAGGAAACCCGCCAGGAGGGCCGCCAGGGGGCCCGGCCGCCGGTCGTGGGCCACGTCCACGGCGAAGGCCGCCACGGCCTGCGCGAGCGCGGAAAGGGGACCCCGGTGCTTGGTGGCCATCGGGGCGGTTGTGCCAAACTTGTTTGACGCGGGCAAGCCTGCCGATGGATAAGACGCCCTGCCCGCCATGCTCGTCGATGTGCTCAGGACCAAGCTGCTCCGCGCCGAGGTGACCGCGGCGCGCCTCGACTACGAGGGCAGCCTGGCCGTCGACAGCGAGCTGATGGACCTGGTCGGCATCATCCCCTACGAGCGGATCCTCGTGGGCAACCTGGCCAACGGCGAGCGCTTCGAGACCTACGCCATCCCCGCCCCGGCCGGCACCCGCGAGGTCTGCCTCAACGGGGCCACCGCCCACCTCGGGAAGCCCGGCGACCTGCTCGTCGTCATGACCTTCGCCCGGATGACCCGCGAGGAGGCCCACGGCTGGAAGCCCTCCACCGCCACCCTGGGCAACCGCAACCGCCGGATCGTCCGCCTCGGCAACCCCGCCGGCTCCGCCGAGCTGATCGCCTCCTTCGAGACATGAGCCTCCGCCTCTACATCCCCGGCCCCGTGACGGTCTCCGACTCCGTCCTCAAGGCCATGGCCCAGCCGATGATGGGCCATCGTTCCAAGGGCTTCGTCGCCCTCTACCAGGAGATGCAGCCGCGGCTGCAGGCGCTCTTCCGCACCGCCGACCCCGTCTACCTCTCCACCAGCTCCGCCTGGGGGGTGATGGAGGGCGCCCTCCGCAACGTCTGCCACAGGGGCGTCCTCAACTGCATGAACGGGGCGTTCTCCGACAAGTGGAACGACGTCGCCCGGCGCTGCGGCAAGCCCGCCGAGGCCCTCCGCTTCGAGTGGGGCGAGGCCGTCGACCCGGCCGCCGTCCGCGCCGCCCTCGCCACCGGCAGGTTCGACTGCCTCACCCTCATCCACTCCGAGACCTCCACCGGCACCCTCTCGCCCCTGGCCGACATCATGGCGGTCGCCCGCGAGTTCCCCGACGTCATCACCCTGGTCGACGCCGTCAGCTCCTTCTCCACCCTGCCCATCGACAAGGACCGGCTCGGGATCGACATCCTCCTGACCGGCTCCCAGAAGGCCCTCGCCCTCCCCCCGGGCCTCGCCCTCCTCGCCGTCAGCGAGCGCGCCCGCGAGCGCGCCAAGGCCGCCCCCGACCGGGGCTACTACTTCGACCTCCTCGAGTTCCACGACAACCACCTCAAGGGCATGACGCCCTCCACCCCCTGCATCTCCCTCCTCTACGGCCTCCGCCAGAAGCTCCAGGAGATCGACGCCGAGGGCCACGAGGCCCGCTTCGCCCGCCACCTCCGCCTCAACGAGGCCGTCCGCGCCTGGGGCTTCGCCAAGGGCTTCGAGCTCCTGCCCCGCCGCGAGTTCGGCACCCGCGGCCTCAACTGCTTCCGCAACACCCGCGATGTCGACCTCGAGCGCCTCAACGCCACCCTCAAGGCCCGCCACTCCCTCATCATCGACGGCGGCTACGGCAAGCTCAAGGGCAAGACCTTCCGCGTCTCCAACATGGGCGACGAGACCGACGCCTCCATCGGCGCCCTCCTCGCCGCGCTCGACGACGCCCTCGCCGAGCAGGGGAAGTGACGCCCCGCTTGACACCGTGTTAGACTCGCACGCGTGAGCAAGAAATCCCCATCCAGGAAAACCGCGCCCGCCGCCGACGGCCCGGGCAAGACCCTCGTCATCGCCGAGAAGCCCTCCGTCGCCGCCGACCTCGCCAAGGTCCTCAAGGTCCCCAAGAAGGGCGAGGTCTTCGAGGACGACCGCTGGGTCATCACCTCCGCCGTCGGCCACCTCGTCGAGCTCAAGGAGCCCCACGAGATCAACCCGGAATGGAAGGGCTGGACGCTGAAGTCCCTCCCCATCCTGCCGCCGGAGTTCGACGGCCAGCTGCGCAAGGGCGTCCTTCGCTGCCGCGAGGAGCGCGGCTCCTCCGAGCGCTTCCACCTGCTGAAGAGGCAGCTCCAGCGCGAGGACGTCGCCGCCGTCGTCAACGCCTGCGACGCCGGGCGCGAGGGCGAGCTCATCTTCCACATGATCACGACGCTGGCCGGCTCCAGGCTGCCCGAGCGCCGCCTGTGGCTGACGAGCATGACGCCGTCGGCGATCCGCGAGTCGTTCGACCGCCTGCTCGAGCCGTCCGAGAAGGCCGGCCTCCGGGCGTCGTCCATCTGCCGCTCGCAGTCCGACTGGATGGTCGGGCTCAACATGACCCGCTGCGCGACGAAGATGCTCGGCGGCTCGAAGATATCCAAGGAGAGCGTCCACCCCGTGGGCCGCGTCCAGACCCCGACCCTCATGCTCATCGTCCGTCGCGAGCACGAGATCCGCAACTTCGTCCCCCGCGCCTTCTGGCGCGTCGAGGCCGACTTCCGGCTCGCCGCCGGCGCCTACCGCGGCGCCGCCCAGGTCCCCGGCGTCGAGGAGCGCAAGGAGGCCGAGCGCTTCTACGACGAGGCCCAGGCCCAGGCCGTCGCCGCCGCCGCCCGCGCCCTCGGCTCGGGCACGGTCAGCGACGAGCGCAAGCCCAGGAAGGAGAGCGCCCCGCGCCTCTTCGACCTCACCACCCTCCAGCGCGAGGCCAACCGCCGCTTCGGCTTCGCCGCCAAGACGACCCTCGGCGCCGCCCAGGCCCTCTACGAGCGCCACAAGGCCCTCACCTACCCGCGCACCGACTCCAGCCACCTGCCCGAGGACTACGCCGCCACCGCCAAGGAGGTCCTCGCCTCCCTCGGCTCCGGCCACGCCGCGGGCGCCTTCGCCCGCGAGGCCCTCGCCCAAGGCTGGGTCGACCGCGCCGGCAAGCGGGTGTTCGACAACGCCAAGGTCAGCGACCACTTCGCCATCGTCCCCACCGGCACCATCCCCGACGGCCTCAGCGACGTCGAGGCGCGCGTCTACGACCTCGTCGTCCGGCGCTTCGTCGCCGTCTTCTTCCCCATGGCGGAGTTCGAGGAGACCGTCCGCACCACCCAGGTCGGCCCCCACGCCTTCCGCACCACCGGCAAGGTCCTCGTCGTCGCCGGCTGGCGCGCCGTCTGGGGCCAGGAGGCCGACGCCGAGGAGGACCGCGACAAGGAGGGCGCCGCCAACCTCCCCGCCCTCGGCCCGGCCGACGGCGCGCCGCCGGTCGCCAAGGTCGACTCGGTCGAGGTCCGCCAGGACGCCACCAAGCCGCCCGCCCGCTACAACGAGGCCTCGCTGCTGGGCGCGATGGAGAACGCCGGCAAGCTGGTCGACGACGAGGCCCTCGCCGAGGCCATGAAGGAACGCGGCCTCGGCACCCCCGCCACCCGCGCCGCCACCATCGAGGGCCTCCTCCGCCAGACCTACATCGAGCGCCAGGGCAAGGAGCTCGTGCCCACCGCCAAGGCCTTCAAGCTCGAGAAGTTCCTCGCCGCCAACGAGCTCCTCCTCCTCGCCGACCCCCAGCTCACGGGCGAGTGGGAGCACAAGCTGCGCGAGATGGAGCGCGGGCGCCTCGGCGCGTCCGACTTCATGCGCGAGATCCACGCCACGGCCGCGCAGATGACCGGCCGGGTGAAGGAGAACCTCGACAAGCCGCTCATCGCCGAGGAGATCGACGTCCTCTCCCCCGCCGGGACCAGGATGCTCCGCGACGAACGCGCCTACCGCTCGGCGGAGACCGTCGTCCAGGGCAAGAAGACCGTCGCCCAGGTCCTCGTCTACCGCGAGCTCGGCGGACGCCCCCTCGCGGAGGCCGAGCTCGCCGAGCTGATCGCCAAGCGGCGCATCGGCCCCTTCCACGACTTCAGGTCCCTCAAGTCCGGCCGCAACTACTCCGGCTACATCAAGCTCGAGGAGGTCAACGGCCAGCTCAAGGCCGCCCTCGACCTCCCGCCGCGCGACGGCGACCCCGACGGCGAACCCTTCGACCCCTCCTGGCCCGTCCTCGGCGACTGCCCCGTCAGCGGCCTCCCCGTCGTCCAGACCCCCGCCGCCGGCTACCGCGTCTGCCCCGCCAAGGCCCGCGAGGCCGGCGCCAAGAAGACCTTCAGCCTCAACGGCGTCATGCTCCAGTGCCCGATCAGCCCGGACGACATCCGCGACCTGCTCGGGCCCAAGGGCCGCACCGCCGAGAAGCGCTTCGTCTCAAACCGCACCAAGCGCCCCTTCAACGCCTGGCTCGTGCCCGACAAATCGCGCGGCTGGTGGTTCGCCTTCCCTCCCCGCAAGGCCAAGCCCGGCAAGGGAAAGCCGAAGCCGGACGAGGCGGAATAAGGACCGGGCAGGAAACGGAGGATTCGGAGGAAGCGCAGGATACAGGGGAAGGGATTGAGGCACTGTTCTTTGCCGCGCCCCTGTGCCCCCGTTCCCCTGTGCCCCCGTGCACTTCAGCGCGCGCACGCGCCCCTGTGCCCCCGATATCCGTTCCCCCGTGAGCGGCGCACGCCGCTCAACGCACCCACCACTCGCCCTCTTCCCACTCCTGCCTCGGAATGCG